>JAAYEK010000218.1 GCA_012728785.1 Bacillota bacterium
CAGGGATACTCCCGGATGGACCGGATCAGTATTGGCGCTAGCATATGTTTCACTGATAGTCGGCTGCCAATCGTTTCCGGTAGTTGTTGCCGTTACATTCCCTACCATGATTATGATTAGTAACATTGCTAATAAGATTATTGATTTAAATTTCATTGTCGAATCCCCCTACAAATCGGTCTTCATATATTTATGCTTTAAACATCCTTGTCGTCCCAGCCTTGCGCCTATGTTCCAGGATGGATGCAAGGTACTAACCCCTATTCCTTTTTATTTCCCTCATTTCCCGGTAATCCATTCAATTCTTCCATCGTTATCATTGTGAGTTGATCCTGATAATAATCAACTTCATTTTGAGAGAAGATACAGTTTTCAACCACCGGCTTGCATTCACCGTCTTCTTTAATACCATACCAGTTGTTATTTTGAAACTTACTGTTTCGGATGAACGGATTAGCATGGTAGATATGTATTCCAATTCGATTATCATAAAATTTGCAACTAGTAACGTTTACCGTCGCATTATTTACCACAGTCAACCCTCGATTTGCATTGCAAATCCCGGCGTCTTCCAAGACGGCGTTACCTTCGATCCTAATTCCCTTCCAGGCGTTTGATCCGCCTTGAGATGAACTGAAGATACAACCATCACCCTCGACTACCAAATCACCTCTAATAATAATGCCATGATAGTATCCGGATTCACCCGGAACACCGTCTACAATAACTTGGGTCCCGGATTTTATGGTCAACTTAATTCCTACCGGTACTACTACATCTCCATAGATCCGGTGGATACCGCTCCAGACTTCGTCCAGGTACAGCCTACCACTGGTAGTGGGTCCCACTTTTACGGTAGTGGACAGACAGGTCCAGCCACCGTCCTTGTCGGTGACTTTTAAGGTCAGCGTATAGTCTCCAGGAATATCGTAACGGTATTCGGGGACAGCTTCATCCAAGACCGGTCCGCCATCGCCTGGGAACCATTCATAGCTATAGGTATCACCGTCAATACCATCCAGATCCGAAACGGTTGCTTTAAATTGTATCGGTCTTCCCGGATTGGTCATAATTTGATCCGGTAGGCTGACCACCGGTGGCGCGTTAATCCGGATCATTTGCTCAGTCAGATCAGTCGCCTCACCGACATTTCCAGCTGGATCAACCGGAATACCGCTAATAGTATAGGTTTGAGGCTTGACTTGATAGAAAACATACTGGTTCACCCCTTGTTCTCCGGTCATTGTCTCCTCTATATTCAGACCGTCGGCGCCGGTGACGCTAAATTTAACTACCGCAGCCTCATTCAAAAAGTATTCAACGTTTATAGGCGGTTGGTTGAAAACAATGGTCTCCCCAGCTTTAGTGAAAACCAATTCGGGTTTGACTGTATCAACCGTGATTAAATCTGAATATCCAATCTCCGACCAATCTCCGGCCCCATTTTTAGTTTGAATGCCTATATGATAAGTTCCGGCTTCAGCAAGCTGCAATTCCGTGAGTTTGCCGTCATATTCATTAATGGGCCGCATTTGAGTGACCAGCCAGTCTTCATCAGGGGCGGCGACCAGTCCCATCCGGTAGTGAGTAATTCCGCTCTCCGGATCATTCGAAGCATAGGCAATCCCGAGAATCTCATTTTGAGATGTGGTATAACTTTTACAAGCGACTTCCGGTTTTTCCGGTGGAGTATGATCGATTATAATCCTTTCACTTGTTTGCGCGGTGGACCAAAGCCCGACATTATCTTTGACCCGCGCCATTATATAGGCTTCACTTTGATGCTGGATAAATTCGGTAGGTATACTAAACTCAACCCTACCGGTCTGCCTCTCCAGTTCAACCCATCCTCCACTAAAAGCCACCGGATTAGTCCGGCTGCCTAAGGCATACTGGTAACTATGAATACCGGAAAGATTATCTTCAGCCGCCAATTGGACAGTAAGTTGCTGAGAGGCGTATTTGGGATAGATAAGCTCTTTAACTATTGGTGGAGTCCGATCCAAAGTCAATTTCGGACTCACTCCCCATTCGTCGATGATGCCCTGACGCCTGGAGTAAGTTCCAGCCCGATTATAGCCCCGGACTAGAAGCCGGTAATGTCCGTCAGCCAGACCGGTACCATCAATAACCACGCTTCGATTAAGTCCCACATTTTGCCAAGCTGAATCTGTTGGTATACTACCTTTTTGATCATCGGTAACTAGAACAACACTATACCCAGCTACTGGGCAAGCGGAAGAATCAACTTCCCAATCGAACAATAGCTGATTTCCGGTGACTCCAGCCCTAACGTTTTTAATTAACGGCGCATCAGTATCAAGGATGACTCCGGTGGAATATCCCGGTTGGGATACTAACTCGGCGTTGTTATAGCATTCTCCTTTGAAGAGGGTAATCTCACCATTTAGGAAGGTTACCCCTTGAAGTTCAATTTTTTCTTTAAATGATGTCTCTTTTTGAGCTTGTTCAACATTTTCCCGATTACCATAAGTGTATTCATAACGGTTTGTCCCAGAATCGGGGTCGATAGAGTCAATCCAAAGGCCAAGTTCGTCGGTGTTAGTTAAGTAGTTGACTTCTTCAGCTGTAGCCGGATCGCCTAGATCCACCGCTTGTAAAAGGACAACGCGGGGAATCAGGGGCGCAGTGGCGTCAACCATGATCCCGTCGCTTAATGCTATACTGGCTAAACCGGCCCCGTTAGTGGCTTTAACTGCAAAATAATATGTATGACCGTGTTCTTGAGTAAAGTCGTTTAGACGGACCCGGAAGTTATCCGGTCCTAGGTTCCAGGTAACATTATTTAAGTCCTGGTCGTTATCGAGTAAAGCCCACTCGTATGTAGTTCCGCTCTCGGGATCAACCGGCGACCAGATCCAGTTGGCCTCAAGTGCTTGTTGTGTATTAATATAGGAACCTTGGTCGACTACTAACGGCGCTGGCGGCGGAGTATCATCGATAATTACCGCCGGGGCGGCTTGCTCAGTAACCAATTCGGAACCGTTTATCAACCGCAGGGTAAGATAATATCTTTGGCCAGTGACTAAATTCAACTTTTGCCCGTTTCGGTCATGGGTAAGCTTGGGCTGGTTCCTGCTAACCTCAACCCAGCCGCCGGTAATATCGGTTTGATAAAAATCAACGCCTAAGGCGGCCTCGATCCGGCTAATGCCCGATTCGTTGTCTTCCCCCGACCAGTTAAAGCTCAGATTGTCTGAAGTTGAATATTGCGGCATTACCAGTTGTGTAATGGATGGTGCTGAAATATCTACCTTGATCCCTGGGCTAAAACCGGAGGCGGAGATCCCACCGGAAGCTAAATTTGCTAGTACTTCAAAATAGTAGGTTTGTCCGTTTTCTAGATTCAGTCCGGTAATGGTGATCATGGTTTCTTCAGTGGTTTGCCAATCTTGAGCAATTTGATTATCCTGATCCAAAATTCGGAATCGATAATCAGTGACTGTCTCTAATCCTGCATAGCGCCACCATCCAGTCAGCCTATCGCCGAATTGGGTATATGGACCTTGATCACTAACCACTACTTTATTTTGGTTGTTGCTAACTGTAAATCCGCTACCAGTTTTAATTGCTTTTAATCCGGCGGCGTTGATCGCTTCAACAGTAGGGTAATAAGTTCCGTCGGCTACCACCGGCATTTCAACCCTGAATTGCGCCGATAAAGCGCCGGTTCGGATTGTCAGCCAACCATTTTCATTTCCCGGGACCAACGCGGTCAGTTCTTGACCTCCTTGGGTTGAGCCGATAGCCAAGCGGTAGCTGTCGATCATAGATTCGTTTTCTTCCGCGTTAACGATAAATAAGCCTTGTTCACCTTGCGCCAGAGATAACGCCGGTCCGGCGACAGTCAAGTTCCGGGGCGGAGTCTGGTCGTAGATGAAATTGACACTTTGGAGTTCAGTTTCCAGTCCGACACCGTTAATGACTTTTGCCGCAACTTGATATGATTTGCCCTCGGTAAGAGTGGTTCTTTTCACTGTATCCCAATTGGTCCAAGGACTAACCGGTTTTACGGTGGCGTTATCGATAATAGTGTACTGAATTAAACTCAGATCGCTTTCAGGATCGGAGACGTTCAAATCAAGGTTCAAGTTGTTGAGAGCCGTTAAATAAAAGTTGGAGCCATATACCGCTAACCCTGACAAGTTCAACTCTCCTTGAGGAGCTGTGGTATCAATTAAAATCGGCCCTAAATATTGAACCTCGGAATAATTACCGGCCTTATCTTCGAGTGCTAGGGCCAGGAAATATTCCTTGCCGTCCGTTCCTTCAAGGTTTAAATTATAAGCGTAGTCGCTCAAACCGGAACTAAGCGGTAGGATCTTTCCGGTTCCTAATTGATTGGCCGGACTCTCAACCATCCAATAAATGAGATTACAAACTCCAGAGCCCATGTCCGTCCCGTGCCAAGCAATAGGTGCTTGACTGCTACCGCTAAGATATATACCGTTGGCTTGAGCCAATTTCAAAGTCAATCCATTAAACTCGGGAGCGGTATGGTCAACCGTGAGGTTATTTCGTTCCAGTTGCCTACTGTTTCCCACTTTGTCCCAAGCGGTTAAATGCAAATGATAACTGCCTTCGGTTAAGGGAATTACCCCATTATAAACGCCGTTTAAATCCGGTAACAGATTAATTGAGCCTTCGGCTACGATTTGATTTGCCTCATATTTTATATAGGTAACCTTGTCAATTCCGCTCAAACCGTCACTAGTGCTGATTGTCAGCTGAGTTTGATTGGTATATGGTTGTCTGGCTTCCGACACGTTTAGAATAGGTTGTTCGGTATCTACTGTAAAATGAGTTGAGCTACTTGTCTTTATTCCATTATGGCCGTCATCGACTTTGGCATACCAAGAATAGGTCTTTCCATGAACCAGTCCGTCCTTGGTAAATCCGGGCAAAGAAATGAAGTTGGCCGGATTGGCGCCTTCGGCAAAGTAAATGGTATATGTTAGCAAATCGCCATCGTGATCGATGGATTGGGAAAAATTGAATTCTACAGTGTCACGGGCGAATTGGAGCGGCGCAATTAATTCAGGAGTGCTGGGAACCTGGTTGGGAACCTCGATGGTTTCCACCTTGCAATAAGTCTTGTCGCCGCTTTCGTTGACAGCAACCAAACGATAACTGTATACACCATGAGGTTGGAGTTTTTCTCCTTCGGGTAATGCGTCATGAATAAATTCACCGTTATTAGCGGATATAGAACCTAATACGACCAATTGTTCCGCAAGGATTGTACCGTATTCCAGATATGTATCTTTTGCAATACTATCTATTACCCGCCATTTCATAAAATGGCCTTCATTTTGAGTACTGTAACCGCCCTCCAGAAATTGGAGTACTCCGGTCGAAGCCGGAGAATATGCGGTATGGACGGTCTCTTCCGATTCATTACCAGCCTGATCCACAGCCCTTACTTTGATGGTAACCGGTTGATTCGGATTAACTCCGGTTATATTTACAGTTTGGACGCCTGTTTTTGTTTCGGATGGTATTATTTCGAAGTCAATCGGCATCCCTCCCGGAAGTTGGTAAACGCCGCGATAGAGATGCAAATCGTCGCTTGCCGGTGCGGCCTCCCAGGTGAAGTTAATGCTCCCGGAGTTTTGGGTGTGGGCAAAATTAACCGGTTTTTCAGGAGCAATCCGATCCATGGTTACTTCTTTATATGGCATATTCTCTAAATTATTATAATTACCGGCGTTGTCTTCAATTACCATATTAATCCGATATTCTCCATCTACTTCCGGCAGGAACCAAGAAAGGCCGGTTTCGGATAAGTCTTCAATCTCGGCTAAGGAATAGCATGAACCGCCGGTAGGAGGAATATTGGTAATCGGATCTTTAGCGTCGCTGTTCCAGATGTAAATCCTTTTTACACCGGAATGAACTTGGCCGGAGTTGTCGTTCAATTTTATATCGGTAATTATCACATTACGAGTATTGGTCGGGATTAGGGTATAGTCTTTAGATCCATCCAAAGATTTTACATCGAACGTCCCCTCGGGGGCCGTCGTGTCAATGGATAGATCGAACTTCTCGGTTATTTGCTTGGAACCTGGTTCAATGACACCTCCTGTATATTCGGCAATTTCCAACCACCATTGGTAGACTCCTTCACCAGGAAACTCCACTGCTACCGCTCCTTTTTGCAGTTCACCGCTTTCTTCAGAGCTCCCGCCGTCCTTTTGATAGCAGACTTTAAAACGTAGTTCATCTCCTTGAATCGGATATCTTTGTTCTATTTTAAATTGTTGGATTAATTCTTTGCTCACCAGATAGTTCATTGGCTGAATAATTTGATAAACCGGAAATGGACCGGTGGATGACCACTCCCCCTCATTATTCAAATTATCTATAGCTCTTACCCAGGCATAATATGTATTATTACTTGAGGATATGGTTAACTCTTTTTCAAATATACTATTCGAAACATCATAAATTATAGTAGAAGTATCAGGATCATCGGAAGAAGTGGTTAAAGCTACTTGATATTTTTTAATACCACTATAATCCTCAGTCACTTCAGGCCAAGAAATAACAACTTTAGATCCGTTTTGGCGAACCGGATAACGAATATCATCTAACTTAACAATTGGAGCGGAATTGTCTATGATGACGGTCCCGGTTGGGGCACTTGCTTCATCAGTTTTATTAAGGGCATTATCAAATGCGACAACTTTGCAAACATATGTTTTTCCATCTTCAACCGAATGACTAAAACTGTTCGTAGAAGTAAATATCCAATTGGCAATTATGTTAGACCCATCCGATGTTGCTACATAAACCTCATAACCTTTCAAACCGGATCCGATAGCATCATCGTTAGAAGGGCTCCATGTCCAAGTTATCTCTTCTGAAGAAGCTATCCCTCCCGGTATGCTCGGTAATCCGGGCGTAGTTGGTGGGGTTATATCGTACATCACTTTTATCTCCGGGCCGGGTAAACTGATATTATTGGCAATATCTCTGGCCCTTAATCTAAGATAATGTAATCCTTGATACGGTAATGTTATTGACTTAGATGTATTATTTGCTGTCGCCATTTCATTTATGCCCGAGGCATTGCTGATATCACTACATTCAATGATATAACCTTTTATTCCACTTAAAATAGAATATCCATAGAAATAACTTGGTCTATCATCAACCTTGTCCCATTCTATAGTAAGTGGCGAATTTGTATAAAATGTATCACCTTTAACCGTACCAAGTTCCAAGCTTTTAATCTGTGGAGTTCCCGGGGTATTTGGGGGCTGTTCATCTAACATGTAAGTTATTTTATAACTGTAACCATAACCGTAATAATGCCAATTTACTAGATGATGCAAACTTCTAGTTTCGCCTACATTCGCCAAAACCTCAAGACAGGAATTTGCAGGAATATTAAGTACTCCTGATTTAGAACCCGTTCCGCTATATAAATTGTTCGCTGAAACTTGACCATCAGATTTATGTATATTTATTTGAAACCAAAGCGGTTCCCTATGATCTCCTATTTTTGCAATCCTTGCAAATTCCCAATGGATGTAGATAGGATAATTTATTGTTTGTAGATCTGTAATGTAACGAGTGTATGTGGTATATCGATTACCTTCTTGAGCAGGTCTCGATTCTATCGCCAATGTATATAACGTTTCCCCAAACACATTAAAATTCATAAAATTGAGTAATACAATTAATAATAAAGTAGCTAAAAATATCGTCCTAACATTCCTCATGGCAAATCGGACCTCATTTCAAATAATATTTATTTTAAAAAACCCATGTCGAATTTTGTCGAATTTTAACGGACAAATAAAAAAACCTTACCCCTAGGCAAGGTCAATATTTTGCTTCTTTTTATTCAAGATCCGAATCAACATCCACCCACCGCCTGGATTAACATAATTAAACATAAAATACTGGTAACTTTTTCGACATATTCTTGAAAACTCCTTTAAAAAAATTTAAAAGATATCAAAACTTCTAAAAATACAAAGCAAAAATGAGTAATTTTTTATATTTAGGTTTCATTGGGCGGACTACAAATTTAAAAAAAATCTAAAAATATCGAATTTTAGTCCTAATAACAGGTAACAATTTCATATCTTGTGTATTCAAAGTTTTCTCCTTAATATATAAAACAAGTAATATCTCTCTATCCACGCGTAACCAACCAGTTCTCGCCGTTCAAACCAACTTCCCTGCCGTTAGTTTAATCGCAGCTATGATTAACCTACATAACCGAAGGCGGTTTCAACCGCCTTGGTTATGACAGCAATGGGCTTTAGCCCTTTGATTGACCGGAATATTAAATCATTCCCTTCCAAAATTTTTTAAAATCAAGCGGAGATACGAGAAACGTTTTTTGAGGGAAATGCTTAATATTTCCGGTAATTAAATAGGCATCGGTACCCCCGCCTTCCCACCATCGAGATTCTTTCTTCAAACCGGCTATCCTTGAAAATCAACCCCATCCAGCCGTTCTTACAGCCTCTCACACCAAATCCTCCCGTTTCTCCTCCCTCAACTTTTCAACTATCTTCCTTACCTCCTGGGCCTTTTCCTTCGAACAAACCAGCAACACATCATCGGTTTCCACGATAATTAAATCCGATACCCCCAACGCAGCCACCATCTTTTGCGGACTATCAACAATGCAATTCTTCGTCTCAACCCCGGCAAAATAGCCCTTTACCATATTCCCATCCCGGTCCTGCTGATAAAAACACCCCAATGAACTCCAACTTCCCAAATCATCCCACCCGAAATCAGTGGACCCAACCGTTAAATACCGGGACTTCTCCAAAATCCCGTAGTCCACCGAGATCGAAGGCAAAGCCGGATAAATCTCGGCTAACTTCCTAAACTCCGCTGTCGTTCCCAGGTAAGGCCGGAGTTTTTCCAAACCTCCTGCCAATTCCGGTAGATGAGATTTAATTTCTTGCCATAGCCTACTTACCTTCCAAACAAAGATCCCGGAGTTCCATAAAAATTCTTTACCCTCCATGTATTGGGCGGCAGTATCCGAATCCGGCTTCTCTCGAAAGGCTTTCACCTGATGAAAAACTGTTCCATCCTTTTCACCAAACTTCTCCCCTAACCGGATATACCCATAACCGGTCTCCGGCCGCGTGGGCCCCATCCCGAAAATCACGCCGGTATCCGCCTGTTGAGCATAATCCAATCCAGCCATTAATACCTTGCGCATTTCAGCCGGATTATGAACCAGGTTATCACTGGGTAAAAATGCTACCACCGGGTCTTCCTCCGGAAAACGGCTTTGAAGATAAAGGGCGGCCAAACCCACACAAGGGGCGGTATTCCTCCCTTCAGGCTCAATCAAAATGTTCTCTTCAGGCAACATTTTCAGCTGTTGTCTAACCTGTTCAACATAATCAATGCTTGTTACCACATAAATACGTTCAACATCAGTCAAACTTCGAATCCGCTCCACCGATTGTTGGAGCAAGGATTTTTCTCCGACTAGCTTTAATAACTGTTTAGGATATTTCCGGCGGCTCCGCGGCCATAGTCGTTCTCCCCGTCCTCCAGCCATAATAACGAAAATCGGCAACTCTCCCCCATCCAATTTAGCCAAAAGAAAAACCCCTTTCTTGGTCCATAGTTCCATCATAGTCTATGAACTAACGAAACGGGTTGTTAGTAACCTATAGGAAACAAAAATCAACTAAAATAGAAAACTCATTCGAATTAACTGTCACTCCTATATTCTGTCTTCTGTCTTCAATATTCTGCCTCCAATATCTATTCCTTCGTTACTACCTTGCCCGGCCAAATCTTTGTATTGGCCTCAACTATACTGCCTGTTTCAACCACGCAATCATCGCTCAAAATCACCCCAGCTCCGATTACCGAACCGTCTTTCAAATAGCATTCGCTGCCTACCACGCATTCAACCAGGCGGGCATTGGAGCCAATTTTCGTATTACGCCAGATGATACTGCCAAAAATGGAAGTCCCTTTTTCAATCAAGCAATTATCGCCGATAACGGTTTCTCCAAAAATCTCCACCCCGTCGCCGATATGACAATTACGGCCTATTACCACTTTGGAACCGATTCTGGCCGTAGGTGCAATTATAGTCCGATCCCCAACATAAACGGCGTTTGCATGCCAGGTTCCAGGCACATCCATTGTCACTAAACCTTTTAAAATATCATAATGGGCTAAACGATATTGAGTCAAAGTACCGATGTCACACCAATACCCTTTCATCTGGTATCCGTAAAATGCCGCGTCCTTCTCAACTAACAGGGGGAAAAGTTGTTTTCCAAAATCAAAAACAGTCTCCGCAGGTATTAGCTGAAAGATTTCCGGTTCAAAAATGTAAATCCCGGTATTGGCAAGCAAACTCAAAGCCTCCTCCGGCTTGGGTTTCTCCTGAAACGCTTTTATCTTGCCATCTTCCTCAGTGATTACCACCCCAAAATGACGGGGATCAGTAACCTCTTTTAAGGCGATAGTTGCAATTGCGCCTCGGTTTTTATGAAAATCAATCATCTCCCAAAGGTTAATATCGGTTACGACATCCCCTGAAATGATGACGAAAGTATCGTTTAAAAAAGATTCCAACTTTTTGACCCCACCGGCAGTACCCATTAATTCTTTTTCAATGGAATATCTAAGTTCCACCCCAAATTTACTACCGTCCCCGAAATAATCCTGAACCTTCTCCGGTAGGTACCAGAGGTTGGCGGCTACTTGCGTAATATCATTTTTTACTAATAAGTTTATGATATGTTCCATTGCCGGACGGTTAACAACTGGGACCATTGGCTTGGGAATATTACAGGTTAATGGCTCTAGTCTCGATCCTACTCCGGCTGCTAAAATCATTGCTTTCATGTACACGCCTCCATTTGCTGTCATAAAATATGCATCCTAAAACTCTTATGTTTAATGCCTAAATAATTACTTTCTAATTCGATTATAGTTTCGCGTTATTGGAAGATTAATCCTCCTTCTTGCCAAAATTTCATAGTATTCCATGATTACTCTTAGTTTCTTAATTAAAATGATTGACAACGCTATTATTCCTGATTATAATATTAAATAGTCGATTACATGCCCAGGTGGCGGAACTGGCAGACGCGTACGTTTGAGGGGCGTATGGGCAACCGTACCGGTTCAAGTCCGGTCCTGGGCACCAAAACAAACTTTAAGAGTAGAATCCATCTACTCTTTTTTAGTCTTGACAATTGAATAGTTAGAGGTTGCTGAATTTACAGGGAATATTGATTAATCTTTATCATTTAGCTTAACTACTATTCCTCCGACAGCCGCTGCAAATCCATTATAGACAAGAGCTCCCACTGCGCCAATAACCCCAAGCATCAAACCATAAACCAGACTGGCCAGAATTACTCCAATAAATGCCGCTCCTGCTCCCAATGGACCCTCGCCGGTTTCAATCGTACCTAACTCCAACCCGATTCGGTTTAAATTCACGCCGATAGTTATCAATATAATACTTATCAACAAGCCAAAGGTAACTCCGACTACGAAATAAAACTTAAAAGCGGAGCCTGGCTCGATTTTTCTAATCTCAAAACTTTTCATGATGTTCCTCCTTCCATGAATTTACTTACAAAATTCTATGGAAGAACCGGAACAAGTATGACTGCTCACTACTGGATCAGAATTATTTCCCTTGGACAAGTTGTAATTAATTCGATCCCAGACTGTTTAATAACTACCGTGTCTTCAACCCCGACTACTCCCACACCGGCTAAAGCTACTTTTGGTTCAATCGCTACCACCATGTTTTCTGCCAAAGGTTCTTCCATCCCGGAGGCGATAAAGGGTGGTTCATCAAGTTCCAGACCAATCCCATGTCCTACAAAACGGACCTTATCACTGCCAAGCCCCATAAATTCTTTGGTATATCCGTATTCTTCAGCTAAGTGAACCGCTAAACCATAGGCTTTCTCCCAATTAACCCCCGGTTTCAAATGATCGAAAATTGTAGCTTCAATTTGAGCCATTCTTTGATAAGCTTCCGTAATTACTTTCGAAGGCTCTCCCCAGCAAAACATCCGGGTCTGGTCAATATGATACCCTTCTAGATTAAAAGCATAATCAAGGGTCACCGGCGCTCCCTTCGGGATCGGTTCCCATCCGGCGCCGTAAGAAACCGCCGCCGATGTCCCCACTCCGGCGCAGACTCCGTCAAATTTGGTGCCTACTAATGAATTGGCCCCCGCTGAGCATACGCCCAGCCCCATTTCAATGCCTTCCCGATAACAGCGGACCAAACCGGTATGCCCCTTCTCCCGCATATACTTTTCAATAACTGCGCTCAACTCCAGTTCAGTCATGCCCGGCCTAAATCCCGACTTAACAACCTCCGGAAGCTGGGCCATTATTTCGCCGGCTTTTACTTGGATCCCGATCTCCGCTTCGGATTTCACCAACCTTAAACTCCGGATCTCCCAGGAAAGATTAACAATTTCAGCCCCAGGAATAAGCTGTTGCCAACGTTGGACCGAGGCATAGGATATATTATCAAGCGTAAACCCAACCCGCTTTACAGCATCGAATCGGTACCGGTTAAGGATAGCCATCAAATCCTTACTGTTATTAAAAACTTCCAACTTTAGATGGGAGGCCTCGGCTTCGATCCGTTCAATCGCTTTTCTGGCTAAGACAATCCCCCGTCCATTTACCGGCAAAATAAAATAAAGGGGTTGAACCGAACCGGTATAATAAAAAAGATCCGAATTCCGACTTATGATAACCAACTCAACATCTTTAGCTTGCATTTTTCCTTGCAAACGATGGATTCGCTCTTGAAATTCCGCCGGTTTAAAACTAGCCATCCCAATCATCTCCTTAAACCAAAAGTGGGCCAAGCCCACTCTAAAGTAAATTAAGATTTCTCTCTGCGTCTCCGTCTCTGTAGCCAATAATGATTTAGCCACAGAGACGCAGGGATCCAAAGTTAAAATCAATTTTCATTTTTTAATCTGCCCCCGACAGTCTGGGATGAAGACTAATAAATAACTTTAGTTAAGGGATATTCCACGATGCCTTGGGCGCCGGCCCGTTTTAATTGCGGAATGATATCCCGAACTTTATTGTCATCGATGATTACTTCCAGAGCAATCCATTCCGGATCGGACAAAGTGGAAATAGTCGGGTTTTTCAAGGAATCAAGAATGGTCAATACTTGGTCCATATCCCGTTTGGAAATATTCATTTTCAGTCCTACCTTGCCCTCAGCCAATAAAGCGCCTTTTAACAACATGGCGATGTTTTCGATTTTTTGCCGTTTCCACGGGTCTTCCCATGAACTTTTATTTACGATTAATTGATTTTTGACAGTCAAAACCGTATCAATAATTCTTAGTTTATTAGCCCTTAAGGAACTACCGGTTTCGGTAATCTCCACAATCGCGTCGGCCAACACCGGCGGTTTTACCTCAGTCGCTCCCCAGGAAAATTCGATATCCGCGCTAACCCCGTGTTCTTTAAAATAATCTTCGGTTACATGAATAAGCTCGGTGGCAATCCTTTTCCCGGCTAAATCCTCGGCTTTTTGAAAAGGAGAATCATTGGGAACTGCCAGCACCCAGCGACAAGGATTTAATGTTTGTTTGGAATATAATAAATCGGCGACGGCAAGCACATCGGAATGATTATCCAAGATCCAGTCATTTCCGGTAATTCCTACATCGATAACGCCTTCTTCCACATATCTAGACATCTCCTGGGCCCGAATCAACAATCCCTCCAACTCCGGATCGTCAATGGCCGGGTAATAGGAGCGTTCATTAGCTGAAATATGAAATCCGGCCTTTTTAAAAAGACGGAAAGTTGATTCTTGTAAACTACCCTTTGGTAAACCTAATTTTAATTGCAATCAAATCACTCCTTGTTAAAATTCTCCATAAAAAAATTAAATAGAGTTGTTTATATTCGTCATATTCCCTTTATTTCCTTTGACTGGACCTAATTTTAACATCTCTTTAAACGAGTTTTAGATTACACTAATAATTCATCAATTAAATAACACCAATTCATTTTGTCATTTTAGCTTTCTTCTTTTTGAAAAACTCAATAACTTCCCCCGTTGCTAAAGTATTAAAAACATCCTTACTTTCCAACCAACCTTTTCGCGCTATTGCCAAACCCGAGTTGACCAAGTCAATCTCGCCGGCGCCATGCGCGTCGGGATTAATAGCGATCTTTACCCCACATTCTTTAGCTTTCCTAAGCCAACGCCAGTCAAGGTCCAACCGGTACGGGTTAGCGTTAAATTCAAGAATCACATCATTCGATGCTGCTTTTTCAATTACGGCGTCCAAATCAACTTCATACCCCGGTCGTTCCAACAAGATCCGCCCGGTAGCATGTCCCAGCATGGTCAAGAATGGATTATCCATAGCTTTTAAAATTCTAGCGGTCATCTCTAATTTATTCATTCGGAAATTGGAGTGAATCGAACCAATCACCAACCGTACTCATTGACTTTATATCCTAATCCCTTGGCATAATGGCGTAATACCGTGTTATGCTCTTTGCTCCCGGTAAAATGTTGCAGCGCATGGGGGAATTTTTCAGGTTTGACCACCCTCAAATCCGCTTGAACCCCGTTTTTAAGAAGGACCGAAGCTTTAGTCTCGCCACTGGCGATTATTTGGGTTACCAGCGGCAAATTTATAAATTCGCGAATGACTCTTCCCGGCTCTTCGGCTGAGGCTACCAAATCAATATCCTTGACTACCTCTTTAAACCGGCGCAGGCTGCCCGCGATTTCCACCCTTAAGACCCCGGTTAATTTGCCGACCTCTTCTCTGAGCCGGATCGCATCCGGCCAAACCTCACCCAATAGAAATTGGCCCCGGTGTTCTTTGATAAATTGAATTCCGGCGCAAATTTTAGCTTGAGTTTTTGCTCCAAATCCCGGCAAAGACATTAACCAGTTTTGATTACAAGCCTCTTCCAGCATCTCTAGACTAGTAACTCCAAGTAATTGGTAAATAGTATTGATTTTTTTAGGGCCTAAACCCGGCACTCGTAATAGTTCCAATAGACCAGGAGGCGTGGTGTCTTTAAGGTTTTCGTAGTACTCAATAGTCCCGGTCCTACTCCATTCCTCGACTTTCTTTATCAAAGCAGCGCCGAAGCCGGGCAACTCCGACACCCGCCCCTCTTCGATTATTTCCGCAAGGTCTTCGGTCAGGTTTTCGATAGTCCGAGCGGCATTATAGTAAGCCCGAGTCTTGAAGGGATTTTCGCCCTTTAACTCGAGTAAGAGACCGATTTCATTGAAAATCCGGGAGAGATCATGTTTATCCATTAACGTTCACCTGAAGACAATTTCTTGGAATACCCGCCGAATCCTTTTTGATTTTTCTCTTAATACTAGCATATTATTAAGAAATTAGCCCTTAGGCTATACCAAATTGTCGACTCTTATAAATAAAATGTTGAATATTATTAGCTAAAAACATATAATATTATTAGAGATAAATACGAGGAGGTTTGGCTAATGATTTTGACAACTACCGAATTGCAAAATAACTTCGGAAAATATCTTAATCTTATGCAAAATGAACCGATAATTTTCACTAAAAACGGTAAAATTATCGGCAAATTAGTGCCGATTAAAGGCGA
>JAAYEK010000219.1 GCA_012728785.1 Bacillota bacterium
ACAAATAGTAGTATCAATTTTCAGTTCTAAGGTGATGGTTTTCTTTTTGGAATCAACGTTGAGAAAAGAATGGATGGCTGCATAATTAACTCGATCATGAATATTAAGAGTTGCTATATTAGTATTTCTAGCCCGGCTGCGGTGAACATCGGATTTATCGGCCAGAATAAGTGCAGCGGCAATATGATTGACTGCTTCTCCGTATTCTTCCTCGTGGTTTCCTATAGCGCCTACAATAGAAGCTGCTTCATAGGGATCCATTCCTTTTTTTAATAAATAATTAAGAGCCATGATAGCCCCGGTTCTACCGTGGTCCTTACGATTAGCGATATTGCCAATGTCATGGAGATATCCGGCGATAGCGGCCAACTCACCTTGACGCTCCGGGAAGTCTAGTCGAATTAAAATGTTTTGGGCAATATTCGAGACTAGGTTAGTATGGCGCAATCCATGTTCGGTATAACCCATCGCTTTTAAATGCTGATCTGCTGTTTGTATGAGAGCAGAGGTCAAGGGGTCGTTTTTTATTTCTTCCAAGGTTATCAACATTTGTTATCCTTTCATATAGAATATAAATCATATCAAGGTTAAGAGTAAATATTAGTTTAATTGTTTTAATAAGGATATTCCACATTTTTTGGAGCATTCCTGTTATGAAAAAGAGAAGGCATTCCCTTCTTCCGGAAAGCCTCCTAGGATACTTAGCTGATTATAATTATCAAGCTTACCATTTATAGATTACGCGAAGTTCTTGGGTTGAATCCTTTGTTTCATCAAGGTCTTTGGAGCGGTATTCAAGAGTAATACCGTTCTTTAAGACATACCCAATACAGTAAGCGATCCGGGTAAATTCTTGGCCTTTTAGGTTTGTTTCCGCGTCATCGTTTAAATCCATACCGTATTTAGCATAAAAAGTATCTTTCTTATACTGTAATTCAAGAATTTGAACTTCTTTCTCTTGGTTGTTTTCACCCATATTTAAACCAATGGTTAGCATTTCTATGGGAGTAACTTTAACATTAAGTACATAACCGTCTTTATCTCCGTCTACTGCAGTATTAATCAAGTTAAGATCCGTATAGATAATGCCGTTTTTGTAGGCTAAAGTAGCGACATAAGCTCCGTCATTAACTTTAACCCTGTTGTCCCACATGGACTTTTCACCGTCAAGAAGATAAACTAGGCCGGCGGTTAAACCTGGCGTTATTTCCGGGGAAGTATAACCGAGGGCGAAGGGTTCTTTAATCCGGCCATATACGCTATCGGAATTATCGGCTAAAATACCAATGCTGTTGTAAGTTTTGATTTCAAATAAACCGAACCTTAACTTACCCCAATCACTTTTAATATTTGAATAAGCCTCACGGATCCAGGGGCCGACTAGACCGGTTTCACTGCCGTCACTTTTCTGATAAGTGTTGTTAGAGGCATAAAAACGAAGTGTCCAATCAACAGTTTCACTGATATTGTTTGAGAAAAAAAGATTGAGTTCCAGTTTGTTTTGGTCTACATTCCCATCAGGGTCATCAACGCTAAAATCCCTAACGAAAGTGGTATCCCCTTTAATAGAAACTGCAGCCATAGAAATCATGGAGAACGAAAGAATCATCAAAGCGGAGAATAAAATTACTAATAACTTTTTCATCACTATACCTTCCTCCTTAATTAAGATTAAAC
The DNA here is from genome assembly GCA_012728785.1 of Bacillota bacterium. Taxonomy (GTDB): domain Bacteria; phylum Bacillota; class UBA4882; order UBA8346; family UBA8346; genus JAAYHS01. Next base: position 1,678 of record JAAYEK010000219.1, read on the forward strand.
AGGGGATAAATATCCGGAAAGCGTAACTTTTTAAAATATCACTCCATATTAGGCATTGGTTTTAAGTTAATGAAATTTCTGATTCAACAATACTTAACAAGGAACCTCCTTAATTCCGGAGGTATTTAAGTTGGCGACGCTATCGGTATTATCACTGTTATCATAAATCTTAATTGGTAATAATTAAGAATGAAGGCAGTTTTGATTAAGAGGAATTTAGATCGGAATAATGGTTTAATTAAAAAAACCGCTGGTTGATACCAGGCGGGTAAGAAATAATAATATTCGGGGGAACTTGTGTATTTAATACATCAAGGTTATCGATGAATGAATTTAGCGATAGATGTTGATAATATCATCGTTAGGGACATCTAAAAATTTCTTGGCCCATAATTTTGCAGATGCAAGATCATGCTCAAGATAGTTGCCGCACTCCTTACGGGTAGCACCGGGAATATAACCAGTAAATTGTAACACCTCTCGTAAAGCCTTACGAATTAACTCCGCTACCCAAGAGACTTCTTGGTTGTTACAGAAAACAAAATAAAAGCCGGTTCGGCATCCCATTGGAGAAATATCAATTAAATCATCGGTATAATTTCGAGTAAAGGTAGCCAATAAATGCTCCAGCGTATGGAGAGCTTCACTGGGTATAAACTCCTGGTTAGGTTGGGCGAAACGGACATCAAATTTAGAGACTACACATTCTGGAAATTCGGGGTTAACACTCATAACTTTGGCTTTTCGAACATAAGGAGCTATTACTTGATTATGATCGAGTTCGAAGGATTCTATTTTATTCATGGGTTTTCACACCTTCTCCTTGTTTAGATAGTTAATTTAGAATCGCAATTTTCAATAATAGCGATGAGATTTACCAAAAAATCGGCGCATCTTTCCGAAGCAAGCTGTTTATAATCATTGTATAACATTTTACTTTCATTACCGGGCGTATCGGAGATTGAACGGATGACTACAAAGGGAATGTTGCACAAGGCGCAAACTTGGGCCACTGCCGCTCCTTCCATCTCATTACAATGAGCCCCAAACTCATCAAATAATTGGCTTTTTTTCTCGATTGAATCATTGAATTGATCTCCGGTGGCGATGACTCCCGAGAAGATTTTGAATTCATTACCGATGCTGTTGGCGATGGCTTTTTGGCAGAGCCCAGCGAAATCCGGGTCAGCTTGGAAGAAACCGCAGTCCCGTTCATTAAAAGCACCTCTTTTAATCCCAAACACAGTCAAGTCCACGTCATGTTGAATACATGCAGTGGATATTACTACATCTCCCACGTTGATATCGGGATGAATAGCTCCGGCAGACCCAAGGTTAACGATTCGATCCGGTTGAAACCGGTCAATCATCAATTGAGAGCATCGGGCGGCATTTACCTTGCCAACTCCGGACATCGCAGTGATACAGGGGGTATGATGAATAAACCCTTGGTAAAACACGATATTATAAAGGACGATGGTTTTAATATCGGTCATTTTGTCTAAAACTGAATCTCGTTCGTTATCGACGGCGGTAATTATTCCGAACATTAGTTTTCTCCAATTTTTATAAATAGGCAGCTAAATTAATTTTACTATAAAGTACGATGAATTATTTTCAATTGTAAATATTTTAAAAAATATTTACAATTGAAAACCGTTCCTTATCCGGAATATGTTTAATAAAATTACGGAGGACTCTAAGATTAATAAGAGCATCGGGATAACTTTTGCTGGAAATTGCTTGATTTGTTCTAATCAGGGCTTCCTCAATTAAATCCATTTCATTATGGTTGGTTAAAACCGCCCAAAAAGGTTTCGTCTTTTTCCAGGCTTTAGCGAAGGAATCTAATTTAGGTAGCGCTTGGTCCCAATTTAGAGACTGGATATCCGGTTCAACTCCGGTAAGTTCCCGATTAAGAAAATCCGCCGACTGGTCCAGATAAGACTGGACTAAAAGGCCGAAGATTATAAAGGTGAGGAACCCGCAGAGGGCGAAGAGCCAAATTTTCATTTAATCAGACCCTTTAGGTGATTTTGGTTGCAGGTATAAACTCCCGGAAGAGTCAATGCTGGCTAAAAATACTTGTTCCCAAGTTTGGAGGCCAAATTTTTTTAATTCCTCAAGAAGCCAATCTTGGGAAAGGTTCAACCGGGAAAGGTTTTTTACTTTAAGGACTCCATCGACTATTAAGGTACTTGGCAGTCCTTCATAAGGGGGATTCAATTGTAAATCTCGGGGATTAACAGGCCTTTTTTGAGATTTAGGAATGATCGACAACTTACCGCTAGTCTCCAGAATGGCATATTCAACATCGGCAATATTTGGTATATCTTTTAAGCGTAATTGTTCCAAAAGGTCGGAGATATTATATCTCAAGCGGGTTAACTCGTTTTGATTAATCCTACCTTTATCAATCAAGATACTTGGGCTGCCACAGATTATCTTTCGTGCGGCTTCATTTTTTAAGGAAAGTAAGGAAAGACTGACTTGGACTAAGAGTAAAGTAAGAATTGGAATAATACCATGAAGTAATGGAATGTCCGTATCTTGCATTGGAACAGCGGCTAATTCGGAGATCATAATTGTGATCACAAGTTCGAAGGGTTGAAGTTGGCCAATTTGATGTTTACCCATAATTCGAATGACCAAGACAACCAATAAGTAAAGAATTACTGTCCGAACCGGCAAGATCAACATTTCTTATCACCCAGGCTCATTGTTTGCCGGATAGGGAGGGTTTATTCAAGAGATGAAGGCAGGATTTTTTTGTTAAAACACGAATTTGAAAGTCGATAGGATATATAGAATGCTCATTTTTTATACCAAAAGCCTTTGGTAAACTCTCTACTGAAATTCCCCCTTGGCAAGGGGAAAAATTAACGGGATTTTTAAATTGTTTATGGAATAATAAAGTAGCCTTTCAGTTAATTTCAAAGGTAGCTCTTGCTAAGGGTTCAATCTAATTTTAGAAAATAAGGGATGTGACCTTGATGCGCTTAAGGAATAGGTACATTTGGCTGATAACCGGAGTGATGTTTTTAGCGGGGATCGCTATGGCTGAAAATACGAAATTGGGAGAAATATCTCCGGGCAAATATGTTTTGAAACCAATAACCAACCATCTACCTTATGCTTTTGAAGATCCGGAGGATTATCGGGAATCATTGCAAAAGGTTGAGTTGGAATTGGGAAACCAGGAACGGTTTCGAGATCTCCCGGAATTAGGAATGAAGCGCCCCTATACTGGTCTGATTAAGCTGGGGGATGGGCCGGGAGAATTTGGCGTGATCGTTGATGTCCGGGCGGAAGAGAAACGACTTTATATCGACACTGATGGGGATGGAAGTTTTGCCAATGAGCCCTCAATCGAATTGTTAAATGAATGGTATGGTTTGGAGGCATACTGGGTGATTGGTCCCGAACCGATTACCCTTCAAGTCGGTTTTAAATCGGAGCTAACTTGTGAACAACCGATTGATATTTCAATTTCCGGGTTTTTAAACCGTCCCGGAGCGCTTATTGATGAAAAACCATATTTATTGGTTACGGTTCGGACATGGTTCTTAGCGGAACTAGTTGAAGAGGGGGCCCAAAGATTAGCCGCAGTTATTGACTGCAATAATAACGGGATTTATAATGACCCTGAGGATGCGCTATTTATCGACTATAATGACGACGGTTTTTTTAATAACGATGAAGTAATCTTCAGGAAAACCGGTATTAGCATCGAGAGTGGAAAAATGAAGCTTAATTTTGATTGGGAGGCATGTCCTGGAGAACTAAGGATTGGGGGAGATACCGGTGACTAATAACAAAAGGATTATCGGTTGGGGCTTATTGTTATTATTTATCTTAATGCCATTCTCAACAGAAGCGGCGCCCAAGAAAGAACTGGAGTTTACTGAAGTTAAATTGAATAATGGAATTACCCTTAAATATAAAGTACTTAAGGATGAGCCGTTGGTTTCAATGTATACGGTTTTTCCGATTGGAATGAATAAGGAAAAAACAAAAGGCATCGCCCATCTGATGGAACATTTGGTTTTTCGGGGCGGCTACGGTTATGGTTTTGGTGATATTGCCGCTGTTACCTCGCGTAAGGGAGGATATTTCAACGGTTTTACTTCTTTTGACGTTACCGCTTATAATTATGTATCTCCAAAAGAAAAGTTTGAAGAAGCTTTTAAAGTGTTTAACGGGTCAATTTGGAATACCGATCTTTCCGAAACCTTGATTGCGTTAGAACGAAAGATTGTCGTTCATGAGTTGGATATGGATTATGAGGGACACCTTCCTTATTATCCCGTTTACCGTTATTTCTATCCTGAGATCAGCTATACCAAGGAAACGGTGGATGCCATCTCCGCCCAAGATTTGCGAGAATTTCATCAAACTTACTACCAACCGGGGAATGCGACTTATATATTGGCGGGAGATTTTGATCCTCAAATTGTAATTGCTCAGTTGGAACAGGTGACTAACGGTTTTGGTGAATCTGAAACCCCCAAAGAGGACCTGGTGGAGTTCAATTTACCCGTTGGAGAAATTGTTGAAAAACGAAATATTTACCCCTACCATTATCAGCTATTAATGGGCTATGAAATGGAAGGAATTTCGGAAGCGGACCGGATGGTTATAAAATTGTTAGCCTATAATTACGGTTTAAATTACCGAATTGATTATTATAAAAACCAGTATAAGTTTTATTATACAATCACCAGAACTTTGGGTAATAAAGATTTTTTCGGTATTTATTATTTGGAAAGAGACCAAGAATATAGCGAGGAAAACTTAATGGCGGAAAAGGAACGGATGATTAACTTTTTCCGCCAGTTTAAAAAGGGTGATTTTAAGGAGCAGGTAACTAACTTTATTGAATTGATCGAATTAGAACAGGTCTCCAGCGTAAAATCAGCGGTAGATGCGGTTGAATATGAGCTCCAACGTTTATTAGACGGTAGTATCACCGTGGATGATTTACCGGTATTGAAAAATCTTTCGGTAAAGGATCTGGAACGAGTAATGCAGCAGTATTTTAGTAAACCTCCCCAAACTTGGATATTAGTAAATAATCAGGAAGAGGAGGGGAAATCAATTGAATAAAAAACTAATTTTAATACTGAGTATCTTAATACTGATACTTGGGTTCGGATCGGCCCTTGCTGAAACAGGCCTTCCCCAAATCCATCGAACTACCGTACAAGGAATGACGTTCTTTGCTCAAAAGACCGATTCCAGTTTGGTTGAAGTTACCCTACTACTTAAATCGGGAAGTGGCATAGAACCGAAAAAAGGGGTAGCCATTATTGTTAATCAATTTGTCAGTGGAATCTTAAATCATTATCAAAGGAAATCGGGCTGGGTTAGTTCTGCAGTTGAAACTTATCCGGATTATTCATTGATTAAAATCAAGTCGTCACCGAAGCGCTTAAAAACAGTATTAATAACCCTTAATGATTTATTGACCTATCCATTATACGATTATGACTTCGCTTCCGATCTCCAAAATTTAATCAGTACCGATTTAAAAGCGACCTCCTCAATTACTAAGGCTTATTATGATTTTAACCGGGAGTTTTATGGCGCAAAACATCCTTACAATAATGATTTGGATTCGGACTCAATCAAGAGCATTAATGGCAATGACGTCTTTAAATGGCATCGGTTAACTTACCGGCCGGGAAACGCTATTCTTTCAATTTCAGGTGGTTTTAAAGAACGTTTAAAAACTCTGGAAAAATTGTTTCGGAATATGCCAAGTGGGATCATTGATAACCGTTTGATGGTGAAACCGGTGATCTTGGATAAGGTTAGCCAAATTGAAGAAGTTGATCGAAATGGGCGGGTAGCTTCGATAACTATTGGTTACCCGGCGCCGCGGATGAAAGATCCTGAATTTCCGGCTTTTAAAATTATTGCTTATTATTTAGAAGAATACCAACACTATTTTGAGGAATTACGGGTTAAAGAAGGTCTGATCTATGCCGGATTTGCTTATTATAATTATTTAGAAAAGCCAAACGCTCCCAATATCGCTTTCTTAACCATGACTGAACCCAAACTACTAAGTCGGGTAGAAACAAGGACGGTCGAGGTGTTGAAAGAACTTGCCGAGAAAGGGCTGGGGCAAGAAGAGATCACAGGGGTGATTGAAGCGATGAAAGCCCGGAGTTCAATAACTCAAGTAGAGGGCAGAGGATTGGCTACAGTCAACGCTTTAAGCTACTATCTGGAGACTCAATTAGTCTATGATCATAACTTATGGGTTAAATTGGAAGAAGTAACCAGCGCGGATATTCAAAAAGCGGCGGTTAAGTATTTCCAAAACTATATTAGGGTCGCTTATCTTCCTAAGCAATAGGGAATAATGGATAATTCAATTCACAGCTAACCTAAAAAAGTAGTTGACAAAGATTAATTAACTATGTTAATATTTATCTAGGTTTGAAAGGAGTATAGTTTTGGATGAGAAACAATTGGAGCGAACGGTGAGGCTTTTTTGCCAGGCTGTTAGTTCGCAGGTTTTTAAACCGGCTCTTGATAAATTAGCTGATGACGATCTGACCCAGGTTCAACTTGCTTGTATTCGTTTTGCTTGTTTACATCCGGAACCTTCAGTAGGAATGATCGCCGATGGTTTAGGGGTTAGTAATGCCGCTGCCGCTAAATTAATTGACCGGTTAGTAAAAAAAGGTTTGCTAATCCGTGAGGAAGACTCCCGAGACCGGCGCGTTCTAAAAATCAAACTTACCGAAGCGGGACAAGATATGCTTGAAAGAGTCTGTTCCATGGAAGATCAATACTTTGGATCGGTTTTTCAGCAAATGTCTTCCGAAAGTCGACAAGACTTGGAATGTGGTATCGTGGCTTTTTTAAGAGTCGTTTTAGAAAAACCGGAACAAGTTGATGAAATTTGCTTGAAATGCGGTTATAGTCATGAATTTGATTGTATTGGCAACCTGCGCTATCGGGAATTAGCCGGTAAAGACAAAGAAAAGGTATAAATTTTTTTGATGTAGTAATTAACTATCATATTATAAGTAAGCATTTTCTAATGTTTTTTGTTCTAAATTAGGATTAGCTGAATTTAATTAAAGTGGAGGAGGAGTAGTAATAATGAGTTTGAAAGGAACCAGAACTGAAAAAAACATCTTAACCGCTTTTGCCGGTGAATCTCAAGCGCGTAACCGATATACCTTTTATGCCGGCGCAGCCAAGAAAGAGGGATTAGTCCAGATTGCCGACATTTTCGAAGAGACCGCCAATCAGGAAAAAGAACATGCTAAACGTCTTTTCAAGTTTCTTGAGGGAGGCGAAGTCGAGGTCAAAGCCGCTTTTCCGGCCGGTGTTATCGGGACTACCAGTGAAAATTTGAATGAAGCAGCTTCTGGAGAAAATTTTGAATGGAATGAAATGTATCCCGATTACGCTAAAGTAGCCCGGGAAGAAGGGTTTGAGGAGATTGCCAAAGTTTTTGAAGCGATTGCCGTAGCTGAAAAACAACATGAGAAACGTTTTGCCGCTTTGAAATCCAACCTTGATTCCGGGATGGTCTTCAAACGGGGCGAAAAAGTAGTATGGCGTTGCCGTAATTGCGGTTATCTTCATGAGGGGACTGAAGCCCCGGATGTTTGCCCGGCTTGTGCCCATCCCCGAGCTCATTTTGAGCTGTTAGGCGAGAACTGGTAAGGTTTTGGTTTTATAAAAACCAAAAATTCTGATCACATTTGGAGTAAAATAAAAGGAGGGGCACCTATGGCAAAAAGGCTGGAAATATATAAATGTAATGTTTGCGGAAATATAGTCGAAGTCACCCATGAAGGTCTGGGAGAGCTGGTATGCTGTGATCAACCGATGACCTTGGCTAAGGAAAACACTGTCGATGCCTCTAAGGAGAAACATGTACCGGTAATTGAGAAAATTGAGGGTGGCTATAGTGTTAAAATAGGGAGCGCGCCTCATCCGATGGAGGAAAAACACTATATCGAGTGGATTGAATTAATAGCCGACGGTAAAGTATATCGGGAATATTTAAAACCGGGCGCAACTCCGGAGGCGAGCTTTAAGATCGAAGCCAGTCAAGTTACTGCCAGAGAATATTGTAACTTGCATGGTTTATGGAAAGCTTAGTAGAGATCGAATTATTTATAAAAGGGCTGTCGCAAAATATGGTATTTTGTGACAGCCCTTTTTATATAGGAAATTTTTGTCAAGGAGGTATTAAGGTAATTGCAGCGAAATATTCAGCGTTGATGAAAGGAGTTTTTGGTTACATATGAAAAATTTAGTCCGATTCATGGCGGTTGTTTTGTTCTGTTCAATTACCGTTAGTGGACTTGTTTGGGCAGAAGGCACCTTCAGCGTTGACCCTCAATTTAGTAATGGGGAACCGGTTTTGTATAGTGAATCAAGACGAAAAGCTTTGGCTTTAACCGGCTTAGAGGCGGAGATTGTAGGTTTTAATCATGAACGGTTAGAACTGGAACTTCGAAATCAGGCCGGGATCGAAAAATGGAAAAAAGTTTTAGCCGCAGAATGGAAGATTACTAGGCGGGCACAACTTTTAGAGAAGATTGCTTGGATAGAGTCAAAGGGAGACTCGGAGCTCTTTTTAGAGTTGGCCCAAGTTCTTAAGGAAAACGAAAACAAGTCCCTTAATCAAATTGGAGTAGAATTAGGTTATAAGGATTATCAAATAAAACGCCTTTACACAGTTAATGAAAAACAAAAGATAGTTGGTGAACGGGCTCTGAGAGCTTGGGACTACTCCAGAATGGCTCTATTGTGCCGGATTGGATATCAGGTGGGTTTTTTGTCGGCTAACGAAGCTTGGACTCAATTGGAACGCATCTTGACTAAAGTGGAGCGGCAATATTTATCCTGGGAGTATTATGCCGCCAATTATCTGTTGGGTTTGTACTTTTGGGGGTTGGAGTTTGAACCGGAATCTGCAAAAGTTAACCAAACGCTTCAAGCTTACGCTAAACTAACCGGAAGTTCAGGATATGTTTGGGAGCTAGCTTGGAACAGAAATAGTCAGGACTATCAAGTCGATAGCAATACCTTTGAAGAGGTTTTATACTTTCCCCCCGTTCAATATCGGGCTTGGGAATGTTATTTAAATGGTTGGCAATGTTTTGAATCAGGCCAGTTTGACTATGCTTTAGAGTATTATCAAAAAGGGTTGACTTTGGATCCGGATTTTTCCGAGCTTTGGTTATTAATTACCATGGTTTATAACGCTCAAAGGGATTATGAAAAGGCCATCGAAATTTTAAGTAATTATTTAAAGGAAAAACCCGCTGAATATCTGCCCCGGATCTATCTGGCGGAGATTTATGAAAAGATCGATCAGCTTCAAAAAGCTATTGATGAATATAATCAAGCTATTGATCAGGATGATACTAAGCCGGAAGGATTCGTGGGTTTAGGCCGAATTGGGATTAATTCAGGTGATTACGATGTCGCAATCAGTTATCTAAGGATTGCCGAATCGTTATATCTTAATGGAGACGAAAATATATTTTATACATTGTATCTTCTGGGTTATAGTTACTATAAAACCGAAGAATTTGAGAAAGCGCTCTCTTTTCTTTTAAGAGCTTCTCCCAAGTTTGAAGACGATCAGTATCTCCATTATTATCTTGGCGTTTGCTATCTTTATGAACAAAACATTAATTTAGCTTCAACCTACCTGGCGAGAGCTGAAGAGTTGGGCTTAACAATTCCTGAGGAAGTTAAGGAACTCTTAACTAAAACTAAGGAACCTTAAAACTGTCCTTTGAACCATGGAGTTGAATTCGATAAGGGGAGCAGGAAAATGAAATATCTCAATCTTTTGGAAAGCATGGTGAACATCGATTCCGGTACGGGGGATACCAAGGGGATCACTAAAGTAAGCGAATTAATCCGGCCACGCTTGCAGGACCTTGGATTTAGTTATGAACCGGTAACAGCCGAAGATGGTTCAATCCATTTTTTGGCCCGCCGGGGTACGGGTAAAAAGGTACTGCTACTAGCGCATTTAGATACGGTTTTTCCTACTGGGACTGCGGTTGCTAGAAAATTTAATATCAAGGGTGATCTTGCTTTGGGGCCGGGAGTATCGGATTGTAAATCGGGGGTGACCACTATTGTCGGGGCTTTGGAGGAATTAAGCCATAGGGGGTGGCCTGATTTGGAGATCAATTGTCTGTTCAATTCCGATGAAGAGATTAGTTCCCCGGGCTCCCGTGGAATAATTGAAAAGGTGGCTAAGGACGCCAGTGCGGTATTGGTGGTTGAACCGGCAGAGATGGAAAATATTACAGTCGCTAGAAAAGGAATTGGACGTTTTACTTTACGGGTCTTTGGCAAGGCGGCCCATGCCGGTTCCAATTATACGGATGGTTGTAACGCTATTCTCGAATTGGCCCATCAGATTATCAAGATTCAAGGGTTAAGCCGAGTTGACCAGGGAATAACCTTGAATGTCGGCACCATTACCGGAGGCGTCAGGCCAAATATAGTTCCCGATTATGCCATGGCAGAAGTTGACTTAAGAATTGTCAAGCCTGAACAAGAGGACCTTATTCTGCAAGAACTGAAGGAAATTACAGGGATTTGTAAAACGCCGGGAACTAAGACCCGATTAGAAGGTAAAATTACTAGGCCTCCGATGCCATCTAATGCTCTGAATTTAAAGCTTTATGAAATGATAAAGGCGGTTGGCAAGAAGATGGGCATCGAATTGGGTGCTATAGAATCGGGAGGCGGTTCGGATGCCAACTTCACCGCAGCTTTAGGAATCCCAACCGTTGATGGATTAGGACCTATCGGAGGAGGGCATCATTCGGAGGAAGAGTATATGAATATTTCCAGTTTAGAACGGCGAATAAATTTGTTGGCCGGTTTTCTAAAGGCTTTCCCTGAGTATTGAAGCGTAGTATAAAAATTTGAGACAGGAAGTAGAAACGAACAATCTAGCTGGTATGTTAAGCAGTTTGTTCGTTTTATTTGATAGCGGAGGATGTTGCTGGGGACAATAATCAATGTGGTAACAATTATTAATATTTTGCCTGCTTTAGTGATAATTATCCTTTTGACCTTAATTTGGCTTTGATTGGGAATATTCTTCTAAAAGTAGATGGTTGAGGATATGATATATTAAGCCAGAAGTTAATTTTATTAGATTAACTTAATTGTAGAATTACGCTATTTCAAGGGGGAATTTTACAATATGTCCGATCAATTGGTGGAATACTTGTTTTACCTAGTACCAATTGGCTCGCTTTTTGCATTGTTTTATGCTTTGTACTTGTTTAGATTTGTTAGCAAACTGGATCCCGGTAATGGAAAGATGCAGGAGATTTCGGCGGCGATCCGGGAAGGGGCTCAAGCTTATCTGAAGAGGCAATATAAAGGAGTTGCCATTTTTTTTATGATAATGTTCCTGGTTTTAACGGTGATTTCCCGGTGGGATTATCTACCCAAAGTGGTGCCGTTTGCCTTCTTAACAGGAGGGTTGTTTTCGGCGCTGGCCGGTCTTTTCGGAATGATCACCGCCACCAAGGCCAATAGCCGGACTGCTTGGGCCGCCAGTCAAAGCCTTAACTCCGGGCTGCAAGTGGCTTTTAAGAGTGGTGCTGTAATGGGTTTAGTAGTGGTCGGTTTGGGACTTCTGGATCTAAGTATTTGGTTTATCATCTTAAAATTTTTGCTAAATCGTCCGATCCCTGAAATTACCGCCACAATGTTGAACTTCGGTATGGGCGCCAGTTCTATGGCTCTTTTTGCCCGGGTAGGCGGAGGAATTTTTACGAAAGCAGCTGATGTCGGCGGAGACTTAGTTGGTAAAGTCGAAGCCGGTATTCCGGAAGACGATCTCCGTAATCCTGCGGTGATCGCTGATAATGTCGGGGATAATGTTGGTGATGTGGCCGGAATGGGCGCTGACCTTTATGAATCATATGTAGGATCGATAGTCGCTACCTCCGCATTGGCGGTGGCGGCCGGGTTAGAACTTAGAGGTGTAATGATACCGATGATTATGGCGGTTGTCGGTGTTTTTGCTTCAATTATCGGCGTTGGTTTTGTGCGTTCCGGGGAACAAGCGGAACAAAAAGTATTGCTCAAAGCCTTGCGTAAAGGGACCTATATTAGTTCAATCATAATTGCGGTAGTGGGTTATCCGCTGATTGGATTGATCTTGGGTTGGAATAATATCGGGGTTTACGGCGCGGTATTAGCCGGATTAATTGCCGGGGTAATTATAGGCGCTTTGACCGAGTACTATACTTCGGTAAATTATCAACCTACCAAAAATGTGGCTGATACGGCTTTAACCGGACCGGCGACAGTGATCATCGGAGGCCTTTCCGTAGGGATGCTTTCAACTTTCCTACCGGTTTTAGTGGTGGCGGTGGCGATTATCGTAAGTTACTACCTGGCCGGCGAAGGCGATTTTGAAATGGGTTTATACGGAATAGCCATCTCCGCCGTGGGGATGCTTTCGACTTTGGGCATTACCTTAGCGACCGATGCCTATGGACCGGTGGCGGATAATGCCGGTGGTATCGCTGAAATGGCGGGGTTGGGAAAAGAAGTGCGGCAGCGTACTGATGCTTTGGATTCCCTAGGAAATACTACTGCAGCTACGGGTAAGGGTTTTGCAATTGGATCCGCTGCTCTTACTGGGCTAGCATTAATTGCATCATTTACGGATAAAGTCCAGATCGAAAGCATGAGACTGATTGAGAGGATTACCGGAAGCGGTGGTTTAATTCCGGAGTGGCTTGAGGAAGCGAGCAAACTCAACAATTTTTTGGATGTTACCAATCCGCAGGTACTGGTAGGGTTGCTGGTTGGAGCAATGCTTCCATTTTTGTTTTGTTCCATGACCATGCAGGCTGTGGGGCGAACGGCCCAGAGTATTGTGATTGAAGTTCGGCGTCAGTTTAAGGAGATTGTGGGTCTGATGGAGGGGAATGCAAAAGCTGACTATGGAAGTTGTGTCGATATTTGCGCCAAGTCCGCTCAAAAAGAAATGGTTTTACCGGCTCTTTCGGCAATCGTCGCTCCGATTGGGGTCGGTTTGTTAGTTGGGGTCAAGGGTGTTGTCGGATTGTTGGCCGGTTCCACAGCGACCGGATTTGTGCTGGCGGTTATGATGGCTAATGCTGGTGGTAGCTGGGATAATGCTAAAAAGTATATCGAGGAAGGCAATCACGGCGGTAAAGGGTCTGAAGCTCATAAAGCCGCAGTAGTTGGTGATACAGTCGGAGATCCTTTTAAAGATACCTCCGGACCGGCGTTGAATATTTTGATTAAGTTGACATCCATGGTTGCGGTTGTCTTTGCCTCCTTTATTCTGTCGAATTCCTTGTTTAAGTAATAATCTAAGCTAATCACCGCCAAGAGAGGCTGTTTAAGCAACAGTCTCTTTTAATTTTGATAAATTTTGGGTCTGAAACCGGTTTGTTAATCGTACATTTTAAAGTAGTCCATCATTAAAGCCGTAAAAAGGTGATAAGATGAACCGACCGGTTTCAGTTTTTAAAGGAACAGTATTGTTGGCGGCTGCCGGATTGATCGTTAAAATTTTCGGAGCAGCTTATCGGATCGTTTTAGCCCGATTAATTGGGGCAGAGGGAATTGGGCTATTTCAAATGGCCTACCCAATTTATTTGGTATTTCTTTCGCTTTCAACCGCCGGGATTCCGATTGCACTTTCCAAGTTAATCGCGGAAAAGGAGATTCAAAAAGATTACTTGGGAGTAAAGATAATATTTAAGGCGGCTTTAAGGTTGCTGTTAAGTTTAGGAATCCTTTGTTCGGTTTCAATGGGATTTTCAGCCGGGTGGTTAGCGGAAAAAGTGGTTGCCGACCAAAGAGCCATATATGTGATTTGGGCTTTGACTCCAGCGACTTTTTTCATGAGTCTGCTGGCGGTTTTTAGAGGCTACTTTCAAGGAAAACAACGAATGGAATTTAGCGCCGTTTCCCAGATTATTGAACAGGTAGTCAGGGTTAGCGTTGCAATTATCCTAGCGATTCTGTTAGTTAAAGAAGGTATTGAATATGCCGCTGCTGGAGCCGCTTTTGGAGCGACTGTAGGCGGTGCGGCCTCATTAGTATATTTAGCCTTGATTTACTTAGGAAGTAGCCAAAAAGTCAAAACGAAGACCGATCGGCAAAGTATTAAATTAGCTATAAAAAGAATTGTTAGGTTTACGTTGCCCATTTCGGTAGCGGTAGTTTTAATGCCTGTCATACAAACACTTGATACAATAATTGTTCCATTGCGGTTGCAAAGTATTGGATATACAGTTAACCAAGGAACGGCGATGCTGGGGATCCTGGGAAATTCTTGGGCGGTATTATATCTACCGACAATTGTAACCGCAGCAATCGCTTCTAATCTAGTTCCGGCAGTGGCCTCATTTAAGGTGATTGGTAAAAGAGAAGGTTTGAGTGAAAAAATTGAAAACGGGATCAGACTTGGCCTAATTTGGGTTTTGCCTATGGCGGTAGGCCTTTTTTGGTTTGGCGGATCGATTTTTAGAATTTTATATGGTATTCGGGGGATTGAAATATTGAGCTGGCTAGCTCCGGCAATTATTTTTTTAGGACTGGAACAAATCACCGCCGGAATATTGCAGGGATTGGGAAAACCGGTCCAACCATTATTCAATTTTGGAACCGGTGCAGTTGTAAAAATAATTGTGAGTTGGCTGACAATCGGATGGCCGGGGCTGAATCTGGCCGGCGCAGCCTTAGGGACTGTATGTGGCTCAATGATCACGGCAGGGTTAAATTGGTTTTCATTACGGCGTTTGGTTACAATAAAGCTAAATCTGCTTTCACCCGGATTAGCCGGTTTTGTAATGTTGGTGGTTTGCCGCTATTTAATCAAAGTGTTGCAGCTAAATTACATTTGGGAAATGGTGCTTGGCGGAGGATTGAGTTTTTTGGTCTATCTGATCGTATTAAGGTTGCTGGGAGGAATAAAAAATAGCGATCTCGAAGTAATGGGGAAATTCTTGAGAAGAAGGGGAACTAATCATGTCTAATCCAAAGACAATCAGTATTGAGCCGGCTCTGGAAAGATTAGTGACGATCATGGCCCGGCTGCGGGGTAATAATGGGTGCCCATGGGATCGGGAACAAACCCATCAATCCCTTAAACCATGTGTTATTGAAGAAACTTACGAAGTAGTGGAAGCGATTGATTCCGGCAGACCGGACAAGCTTTGTGAAGAACTGGGTGATTTATTATTGCAGATTGTTTTTCATGCTCAATTGGCTAGTGAAAATGGTGATTTTGGGATGGGGGATGTTATTAACGGAATTTCTGAAAAACTGATCCGGAGACATCCTCATGTTTTTGGTGATACCAAAGTTACAAGCGTTTCGGGAGTCATTGAAAACTGGGATAAGATCAAGCAAAGCGAGTTCACGGCAGAACGGAAATCAGTGTTAGACGGGGTCCCCAAGGATTTGCCGGCTTTGATGAAAGCTGAGAAGTTACAATCAAAAGCAGCTAAAGTTGGCTTTGATTGGGGTAACTTGGAGGGTCCCCTAAAGAAAGTCAAGGAAGAGTTTGGCGAATTCGAAGAGTTACTCCAGTCGGAAAAAGCACCGTCCCCAGATAGTCCGGAATGGGACAGACTGGAAGATGAGTTTGGCGATATTCTCTTTGCTTTGGTCAATGTTGGCAGGTTTATGAAAATCAACCCTGAGTTGGCGCTGCTTCGGACCAACCGGAAATTTGTCAATCGGTTTCACTATATCGAGGAAGAGGCCACGGCGGCTGGCAAGGAATTAACCAAGATGGGTCTGGAGGAGATGGATCTCCTTTGGGAAGCGGCAAAGGACCGAGAATAGCCCAGTATAAAATGGATTAGAAATGAAATGCTAGTGGGAGAATATACTCGGGAGGAAATAGCGATGAATAAAAAACACCGTTACCTGCTAGCATTGTTATTGTTGGCTTCGGTTTTCTTGAGCGCCGGATGTCCCGGTAAAGAAGAGACTTTGTTCAAAAACCTGGTCACTCGGTTTGGAAAACCGCCTGAGATCACCGTATTTATCAAAGAAACCGGTAAAGTTAAGAAAATGGATATTGAAGAATATTTATTGGGAGTAGTGGCTGGAGAAATGAAACCCGGGTGGCCTCTTAATGCTTATGCTGCTCAAGCTATTATTGCCCGGACTTTTACAATGGAATTTTTAGCCCGGGGTGGGACCAGAAAACTACATAAGACCGACATTTCCACTGATGAAAAAGAAGCCCAGGCTTATAATGCCGCTAACATAACCCCCACAATCCGGAATGCGGTTAGAATGACTAAGGGATTGGTCTTAACTTATAAAGAAAGATATATTAAAGGCTGGTACTCGGCAAGTTGTGGCGGACGGACCACTAAGGCTAGAGAGGGATTGGCTTATAAAGGGCCGGAACCCCCTTATATTCAATCGGTTAAATGCCCGGAGGAGAAGAGGATTCCGAAGGATGAGTTATATTGGCAAGCTACTTTGTCCAGTTCCGAGATTAACGCCGCGCTTCAGAAAATGAACCAACCGGGATTAGGCGCCATCCAAAAAATAGAGGTTTTGAAGCGAAGTAAAAGTCAGAGAGCTACGCAGCTGAAGCTCGCCGGCGCTAAAGGCAGCGCTAAAGTGAGCGGCGCCGATTTTAGGATAAGTTTGGGTCCGGAAAAATTACGTTCGATTTGGATTTCAAACGAGATCAACAACCAGCCCGATAAAATAACGGTTAAAGGAAGAGGCTTCGGTCATGGGGTCGGATTATGCCAGTGGGGAGCTTATACCCTAGCTAAGGATAACAAATCACCCCAGGATATTGTGAAACATTATTATCCAAAAGCCCATGTATCAAAGATTTGGTAGTTGATACCGGACCATATTGAGGTTGAAAACGGGTTTGTTTAGCCCTTCTATCCCCCTCTGCTTTTGAATATCTTGTACCGATGAAGAAGAGGAGGGATTGGAGTGGAAGAAAAGAAGAAAATTAGCGATCAGGCCCATCAAATAACCTTAAATAATCGTAATTTATTGGCAGTAGACGGAGTAACCAATTTAGGCAGCTATGAAGAGGAACTGTTGATTTTAGAAACTGTTGCCGGTGTATTGGAGATCAAAGGCGGGCATTTACATGTGCAACAATTAAATATCGATCAAGGCCGAGTGGTGATTGACGGTGAGATCTGTTCTTTGGTATATACGGATCAGGAATTAGTTAAAAAAGGCAGGAGTTTTTTGAGTAAGTTAATCAAATAGGGGGATGGCAAAAGGCAGGAGTTCTTATACGAGCATCGAAATATTAGTTGAGGTGTTATGATGATATCACGAACTCCAACTACTGCTGTCACTAAAAAAAAGATTAAACGCCGCCAATCAATTTGGCAAAGGATCATTGTGGTGTTAATCAAATTAATAATTAGCCCGTTGGTATTGTTGGCGGATTGTTTTAGGCGTAAAGGATCCTTAGATAACAGTTGGCTTTATGCCTTTTTTTTATTTACTACGGTGGTAATGAGTTTAACCGGGATGGGGATTATAATTAATGATATCCCGTTATTTAAAACCTTAAGAATGATCTCAACCCAGATCGATAGCAGGGAGATTTTGTCAGGGGACCTCCAACCGATAATTAAGATAATTAACAAATATGCGCTTCAATATAATGTCGATCCTAATTTGGTCTATGCGATAGTCAAGTCGGAGAGTAATTTTCAACCAATGGTTATTTCCCGGGCCGGTGCTAGAGGTTTGATGCAACTGATGCCTGAGGTATGGCGCGAGTACAACGACAAATCCTTGTGTAAGGGGAATCACCAGGACCGGCGGGTCTGCACTCAAGGAGATTGTATTTTTGATCCGGAGACCAATATCCGTACCGGAGTCAATTATTTTCGGGACTTGTTAAACAAGTATGAAGGCCGGGTTGATTTGGCTTTGGAGGCTTATAACGCGGGGATCTCTAATGTAAGGCCGGGTAAGGAACCTAAATATCGGGAAACCCGCTTTTATGTTAAGCGGACGATCACATCCTGGCAGGATTTGCGGAAATTAACCATTGATCAACAGTTGAAATTGTCGATTCGGTTGCAACATGGTTTAAAGTGGTTATTTGGAATTACCTTTTCATGCTGGCTGATTCTCTTTTGCTGGGCAAACCGAAAACTCTTTAAAAAATAAGTTAGATCAAAAAGTTGCGCTCCTATTGGCTGCAACTTGGTATTAGAATCTCTCTCCAGGGCATAAGTATATCTTGGAGGGAGATTTTTTGGAATATGTAAACCTTCAACTCAACTCTTTTTTAATTCTTTTTTTAACCGGAATTTTTTGGGGAGGCTTTTTTGACCTATATCGTGTTTTGCGAAGCACAATTAAGGTTAATCCGGTTATTGATAATTTAGGAGATTTATTTTTTTGGCTCATCTCCCTATTATTAATTGGGCCGATGGTTTTTTGGAGTACTTGGTTGGAGTTGAGGTTTTATGTTTGGCTGGCTTTAGGGATGGGGTTAGTTGCTTATTTTTCGATCTTTAGCGCGAAGTTGATCAGAGCTTATCTGAGGTTTTGGAAAGCAATTACCTGGGCCCCGCGGCTGATAGGGAAGTTGACCCAACATCTAAAACTAGTGCTCACTAAAACCGCTTTTAGCTATCGGGTTAAAAAAAAGAAACCTGGAGGCCCTAAGCCTCCAGGAGTGAGAGAACTATAAACCGATGAACATTTGAGTGAACATTTTGCCGTATTGGCTACCGGAAACGATACCAATACCAATCTGGGTGAAGCTGGAATTCAAAATGTTGGCCCGATGTCCGGGGCTGTTCATTAAATTTTGATGGGCGCTTTCGGTTGTGGCAGCGCCGGCAATGTTTTCACCAGCAGTCGAATATTTTACGCCGGCGCTTTTCATCATCTCAAAAGGTGAGCCATAAGTGGGAGAAGTGTGTGAGAAATAATTTTTATCCACCATATCTTGGCTCTTCCGCCGGGCTAAGGTTACCAGTTGGGAGTTGACACTTAAGGGTTTTACGCCTTGGCCGGTCCGGGCCTGATTGACCAGATTTACCATTTTTGATTCTTCAGCGGTTAAACCGGATGAAGGCGCAGGATTTGACGGTGTGGTCGGCGCCGGAGCCGGTTGGGTTGGAGTAGTTGGCTGAGTTGGTTTACTGGGTTGACTCGGTTGGGGAACCGGACGGGTAGTGGGAATATTTCGATAATAGTAATAATACTTGGTGCTGTAAGAACCGGTGTTATAATATTTCTTGGTGGTGTACTTGGTGGAATAATACCTGGTATAACCTAAAGCGGGAATGATTCCAATTGCCAGCATACTGACTATCAGGACAAGGGTCAACGTTAATTTAGATGTTCTTTTCAATCGGATCGCTCCTTTCAACTTCTTCTCTATTTTTGAATTCGAAACCAATAATCCCCCAACTTACCAGTCCCACACCTTTCTGGTAGGATTAGATTTCGTTGGTATAATCCCAAAACCTTTAGGAAAGTATGGCCAAACCAGGTAAAATTAACAATCATGGGTGGTCGTGATTGGGGTCATAGTAAGTGGATTGGTATACAAATCCTCCATCGATTCTAGGCCAAAGATAGGCTGTGCCGTCTTGGTTGAAGAATAAGGGCCCATTGGTAAGGATTCGAAAGTCGCTTTTGGTTTCGGTAAGCCTAATCACTTCATCATCCATGTTCAGAATCCAAATTTTAACCGTACGGTCAAAGACTTGACTGATGAAGATTAGCCGGTTTTCTCTTTGAAAACGGATATTTGGTTTAACGATTCCGAAGAACTGAGGTTGATCCTTTTCTGGAAATGGCAGCAGTTGGGTGGTTTTAGCTTTTAAGTCCATCCGGTTGAGTTCACCACTAAAACCCCAGATATATAAATGATCTTTTTGGGAATCCCAGATCAGATCGGCAACCTTGATCGCTGCGGAGGTAAGTTGTTGAGTTTGATTATTGGTTAGATCAATCAGATTAAGGTGGCTGAGACCTTCAGAGTCTATGGTTTGGGCTGCGATTAATCTTGTACCGGTTTCATCCCAGGTGGCTACCGGGCCTTCGCCTATATCGGTAAAGGTCTTTCGAACTAGATCATAAATTTTTAAGCGTCCGTTTTCCGAAAAAACCATCGACTTGCCGTTTGGTGCAAAGCGGGGGTTTTGGAGTTTAGTCCCGGTATAGATCAGACGAGGTTTTTGGCCAAGCCGGGCTAAGCTTAGGTATGACCGGTCTGTAGTAGCTTCGGAATGGGTTGCTGTACCAACTATGGCGAATTGGTTTTCGAGGGACCAGTCGCCGGATTGGGCGTTAGGATCGGGCCAAACTGGGGGAGTAAATATATTATAAGCAATTGCCACCATCGAAAAAGTTAGCAGCCAAATTCCGATGAGCCCTAGAGCTGGTTTGAAACGCCAGAACTGGAGTTTTCTTTTTAAGCTCCAGACAACGCCAACTAAGGGTGCTAGTAAGCATAAGAAGGTCAAATAGTAGGGCAGTTTTTTTTCGAGAAGGGATAAGAGTTGGGGCGGAACATCAAACCAAAGATAATTAAGGCTAACTAAGGAAAAGATTCGATACCAGATAAAATAAGCCCCGGAACCCATAGTTAAAGTCATAAGGGAGATTACAAAGAAACGTTCCAAGCCTTTGGCCAAAAGTCCGGATAAAAGGCTAACCCCATGGACGGTAAATAAAATAAGCACTATCCATTGGATTCCGACCCCATGGGGTAGATTTAACAGGGAGATATCGGGCGCCAAGAAGAGACCGAAAGCCCACCACCAACCCCAAAAGATAATCAGACCGGTAAAATATTTGGTGAAAATAATTGAGTAGGGTGAAATGGGTTTGGTCAGGATAAAGTCTAAAGTTTTGCGATCAGCTTCATTACTGAAGGATTGTAAGCCATAAACCATAATCAAAATAAGAGCGGTGATCAAATAAAGCCAGGTCCCGGTCAGATTCAATTTAAGCGGTTCCCAACCTAAACTGGCACTATACCAAACAGCCCCGATTAAGATTGGTAACGGAGCCAGCCAGGAGATGAAATATCTTTTAAGTTCATTCCGGGTTAAGAGAAACAGATGATCGAGACTTCGGTTCAAAATACTTAAGCGCATCTAAACACCTCATGGAAGTTTAATTTGGCGATAGGCGCCAAAAGAGTTGCTGGCCCAAACTTGGCCTGCTTCAGCGTTGATTAATAGATCTTGGTAGTTTAAATTATTAAAAGTAGCGGTCATTGTCAGGGTTTGGTCTTTAATAAAGAAATCATAAAGGAATAGATTATAACGGAAGTTACT
>JAAYEK010000220.1 GCA_012728785.1 Bacillota bacterium
CAGCCATGATTAAACCATAAAAGCCAATACATAATAGACCTACCACAAAGAAAATGGCTAAAAAAGCTTTCGTCAAAAAATTTAATTTCGTTGCAATTACCCCCTTCGAGTAAATCCGTTACTAATTGATGTTTTACCTTCCTTCTACGACTCTAATTGTCGCCTCACCTCAGGGCAAAGCCCTTTCACCTTATAGCCGGTGGATTCATCCTCCGGTCGGCGACGTTGACAACATCATTGATTTGCATTTCCTTCGTTCCCAATCCGGGCCATGAATGACCTGGCTACAAGTTGGAAGCCGTCCTTGGCTAATTTATTGATTAATGTTTCATCCCCAACTATCGATGTTTTTTCACCTTTATGCCGTTCCTTTAATTATTGAGAACTATTCTGCTTGTTTTTATTAAATTTCTTTTCATAAGATCGCCAGGTTAACAGGCCAAAAAAATATCCTCCAATTGGAAATAGTATTAGATTGGTTAAAATTATTATTAAGACCTTTTTTAAGGTAAGATCCGCTCCGGAAAGGGTAACTAATTTGGCGATATAGTTTATCAGCCAAATGAAGTACCGTTCTTCATAATAGTTATACTGATCAAATTCCAAGGCATTAAAGCAAGAACTATTACAGATATCGGATACTTGAAATAGTTTAAGTTGACCCACATTTTGACATGATATTACGATTATTCTAGAAAGATATTTTGTTTTATTTTGTTTCCAATAAAACCGAGGATAACATAGCCGTTATCCTTGGCAAAAGTATTACTATAGGTTTCCAACTCGTGGTCAGCCCGAAACGCTTACCTAAACAATTTACCGATAAATGAGCTTAATCCAAAAATTAAAAATAATATCCCAAAAATGGTCTCTTTCTTTCTATGACGAAGTCCGGAGCTTTTGGAAATCGGCCGATATATTAAGGTAAAAGATCCCGCCGTAAGTAGAAATAAGTCATTAAACAATCGGAAAATTTGAATACTTTTACTTCCATCTCCTCCTCCTTTTCCAGTTAAGAATATTTTGGAATTAAAAAGTAAATTGGTAGATATTTCTGCAAAACCCTTCCGAATCCCTCTTTTATTTGGTTGCTGGTTCACAGTTGAGGGTTATTCTCCGCTGTTTTTTTCTCCCTCTTCCAAGGCAGCGAAAGCACCAAACTGTCCATCATTTCGAAAACTTCAAATTTGCAGCCTGGTTTGAAGCCTTTTCGTTCCAGCCATTTGCCGGAGAGACGGATCAGGGGGAGTTTTTGGCCTTTGTATTCGATTGAGCTTACGGTGTGGGAGTGGTGACGAAGCATGAGTGGATACCTCCGTTTCAATTTGACGGTTTATTGTTACCGTTATTTTTTTGTTGGGCTTCGAGCGCCCACGGTTCCGGCGGCGGGTCACTTTTTGCTCGCCCGAAAAGTGACCAAAAAGGCGTCGGAACCGGCGTGGTTCCGAACCTCCTGCAATTCATCCCGGTTCTTGAATGTCTTCGCCATCCCTGGCCTTCTGCCTGGCAACCAAGCTAAGCCTTCCGTTGGCGACCGCTTTTTAACATCCTGTTAAGAACCGTCGCTCGACTCCATCCTTGGAGTCTCAATGTAAGCCACTTGTGTAAATTTTTAAACCCAAAATCTGAGTTGCACCGGCCGA
>JAAYEK010000221.1 GCA_012728785.1 Bacillota bacterium
ACAGGCGCGGCTTAATTTTCCAAGCCAAAAACAAACCAGATTTCCGCAAACCAAAGCAACAGAAACTAGTAAACCAGTATCAAATCAGGAAGCGCCCAAACAAACGGCGCCGCCTGAACGTCGTCCGCAACAAACATCCGGGGCTCAAAAAACCGGAGGCACCGGAGCGGGTGTTTCACAGACGGTTCAAAAACAGCCCAGAAGAGAACCTGTTCAGGCGTCTTCCACTTCCGAACGGTCCAAGGTAAGGTCCAAACCGGACCAAACAGTTCCGGCTAAGCAAGTTAAGCCGGTAGCAAAAATCGGATCGAAACCGGAAAATCAGCCTGGAGCAGGAAAACCCAGGCAAACTGGGGATAATGCAAAGGCTAGACCGGATAGGTCTAACACTAATCAAGGGTTTCAATCAAAACGTGGACCCAACCAGCAATCAAAAAATTCAAATCAACAAAATCAAAAACCCTTTAATCAACAACGTAGACCCGGATCGGGAATACCTGCGCGAGGACCGGTAGCCCGCCCGACAGGAGCCCGATCATCTCAGCGCCGACGCCAGCCGTTTAAAACGGAAAAACCTAAAGGTCCGCTTACTAACGTTAAATCGATCCAATTGCCGCCAGCAATGACGGTGAAAGATTTCTCACAATTAATCGAAGTTGCGGCTGGAGATGTTATTAAAAAGTTAATGGGTTTAGGAGTGATTGCTAACATTAACCAAGAGATCGACATGGATACGATGATTTTATTGGCTGATGAATACAAGATCAGCGCTTCGGCGGCCCTTACCGAAGAAGAAAAGGTACAAGTGGAAGAGATTGAAGATGATCCGAAATCTCTGATCCAAAGGCCTCCGGTAGTTACCATTATGGGCCATGTTGATCATGGAAAGACATCACTTTTGGACGCGATCCGGGAAACAAACGTTATCGCTCAGGAAGCCGGTGGTATTACCCAACACATCGGCGCCTATCAGATAGAGATAAAAGATCGCAAGATTACTTTTTTAGATACGCCGGGGCATGAGGCCTTTACGGCAATGAGGGCCCGTGGCGCTCAAGCCACCGATATTGCTATTTTAGTAGTAGCCGCCGATGACGGAGTTATGCCTCAGACCGTGGAAGCGCTTAATCACGCAAAAGCGGCTAATGTACCCATTATAGTGGCGGTCAACAAAATTGATAAGCCAGGAGCAAACCCGGACCGGATCAAACAGGATTTGACCGAATACGGTTTGGTAACTGAAGAATGGGGCGGAGACACGATCTTCGTTTCAGTATCCGCTAAGAAACGCGAAGGTATTGAGCAATTATTGGAAATGATCTTACTGATGGCCGATATGAAAGACCTAAAAGCCAATCCTGATCGAACCGCTAAAGGGATAATCATCGAAGCCAAACTGGATAAGGGTCGGGGACCGGTAGCTACTGTATTAATTCAAACCGGTACTCTCCAAGCAGGAGATGGGATTATTGCCGGATCTGCCGCTGGAAAAGTAAGGGTATTAAATAATGAAAAGGGCAAAAAGCTTAAAAAGGCAGGTCCTTCGACTCCAGTTGAAGTGATTGGCTTTGACGAACTTCCGGAAGCCGGAGACATCTTATATGCCGTTACTGACGGGATGGCCCGCGGTTTGGCTGATCGTCGCATGCAGTTGAAACGGGAAAACGAGCTCAAACAGAGTCAAAAAGTCACTTTGGATGACTTATTCAGCAAGATTAAAGAAGGCGAGATTAAAGATTTAAATATTGTCCTTAAGGCTGATGTTCAAGGTTCGGTGGAAGCCATTCGCCAATCCTTGGAGCGCCTTTCCAATGAAGAAGTAAGAGTGAGGGTAATCCATGGCGGAGTTGGCGGCATCGGAGAAGGCGATATTATGCTGGCATCAGCGTCAAATGCGATTATCTTCGGCTTTAACGTGCGGCCTGATCCAATGGCTAAGCGGATTGCTGAGAAAGAGAACGTTGATATCCGTCTTTACCGGATCATTTATGAAATTATTGATGATGTCCAAAAAGCGATGGAAGGAATGTTAGCCCCGGAATATAAAGAAGTAATCGCCGGTCGGGCTGAGATCAGGGCGGTTTATAAGGTTCCTAAGGTGGGGAACATAGCCGGCTGTTATGTTCTGGAAGGAAAGATCAATCGAAACGGCAGTATCCGTTTGATTCGCGACAATATTGTGGTGCATGACTGCAAAATCGATTCTTTGAAGCGATTTAAAGATGATGCCCGTGAAGTTTTGGAAGGGTTTGAATGTGGTATAGGTTTGGAAAAGTTTAACGATATCAAGGAGGGCGATATAATCGAAGCCTATGCCATGGAAGAAATCAAAAGAACTTCCGCAAAATAGGAATGACAAGTGTTGGTTATGAAGCACCAACTTCTTAGTTTATACCTCTTATATCAGTTGATTCTACTGCAACAAGTTAGATCATGGAAGCCAATAGTTTATACTGAAAATCCTGTCCGCCGCGGGTTAAAACCACACGGCTAAGCTCAAAAACATAGAAACGAGTAGTTGCAGTAGAATCATCAGTTGTAATAGGATGAAATAAATACGAATCTTAGTTAAAAGCTATTTTATCCTATATAAAGGGGGAATTAATAATGGCGGAACACCGTATTGAAAGACTTCGCCAGTTAATCAAGGCGGAATTCGGTTCAATCTTACAAAGAGATTTAAAAGACCCACGGATTGGATTTGTAAGTGTAACCGATGTGGAAGTATCCAATGATTACAGCCATGTAAAAATTTATGTCAGTATTTTTGGGGATGAGGAAGCCAAAAGGTTGACCATGGAAGGACTGGAAAGTGCCAAAGGGTTTATCCGTTCTGAATTGGGTCAGCGGATCAGATTGCGTCATACCCCTGAGGTTCATATTGTTGCCGACAATTCCATTGAAAGAGGATCGCGTATTTTTGAACTACTTGAAAAAGTAAAAGAAGGTAAAGAGGAGAGTCCCAATTGAGATTGGATTGGCAAGAGCTTTTTAAATTGCTGGAATCGAACGACCACTTTATAGTCACCTGCCATGTTCATCCCGATGGTGATGCAATCGGGTCGTTGTTGGCAATTGGTTTTCTGTTAAAAAAGTGGCGCAAAAATTTTCAATTAATCTGTTCCGAAGGAGTTCCTACAGTCTACTCCTATCTCGAGGGAAGTGAGTTAGTCAAAAAAGAAAGGGATCCTTTAATAACGCCCCAGGTCTTGATTTCAGTAGATTGCGCTGAAAAGGACCGCTGCGCTTTGGCATCGGAAATATGGGACGTATCGGGTTTGATTATTGTTAATATTGATCATCATGTAACTAATACCGGTTTTGGTAGTTTAAACCTGATCAATCCGCAGGCGGCCGCTACCGGAGAGGTTATCTATCATTTATTTAGCAAAGCCGGGTTTGACTTTGACAGTTCGGTAGCTACCGCTCTCTATACGGCGGTAGCTACCGATACCGGTTTTTTTCGATATTCGAACACTTCGGCATTTACCTTAGAATTGGTTTCGGTGTTAGTTAAAAAGTATGGTATTGAACCATCCAAGATCGCAGAACAGGTACATGAACAAAAAAGTTATCAAGCCATCCGGCTTCTTGGTGAAGTGTTATGCACCCTTCAAGTGGGGATTGGCGGTAAAGTCGCTTGGATGGTTTTGGATCAGCCGATGATCAGCAAATATCAAGTAGAAAATGAAGAAACCGAAGGTTATGTTAATTATGCCCGCTCTATTGAGGGAGTGGAGATCGGAATTTTATTCAAAGAGCTGCGCACCAATGAAATCAAATTGAGCTGGCGATCATCAATAAGTGTAGATGTTAGTAAATTAGCAGCTAATTTTGGCGGCGGAGGCCATGCCCGAGCCGCAGGTTGTACCATAAACGGTCCTGTTGATCAGGTGGTGAATGATGTTTTGCAATTTGTAACCGAGTATTATAGGGCCCGTTGACCATGTGGCACGGGATTTTAATCATTAATAAAGAGCGGGGTTTAACTTCCCACCAAGTAATCGCCAAATTGCGCCGGATTTTAAAACAAACTGAGATTGGACATACCGGAACCTTGGATCCTGAGGCGGAAGGCGTTTTAGTGGTAGGGTTGGGTCAAGCCACCCGTTCTTTCTCTTTTTTGGATGAAGCCATTAAAGTATACCGGGCTGAAATAATTTTGGGGCAACGCACCGATACCCAGGACGCTTCCGGTAAGGTCATCGCAGAGCACCATGAGACTAACTTAGCTATTGAGACTATTGACCGGGCGGTTATGGAACTAACCGGGGATATCCGGCAAATCCCTCCTATGTATTCGGCGGTGAAGATCAATGGGCAAAAACTATACGAACTGGCTCGCCGGGGTGAGCAGGTGGAAAGGAAGGCCCGCCCGGTTACGGTTTATAATTGGACCATTGAAGAACCAAAACCTAATTATGGTTTCAGAGAAAGTTTTGTCTCGGTAATTACTTGTTCCAAGGGTACTTATATCAGAACTCTCATCGATGATCTCGGTGAAAAACTAGGTTGCGGAGGGCATATGGGAAGGCTACTCCGTTTGGAATCCGGGATTTTTCGGCTGGACCAAGGAGTTACTTTGGAGCAAGTCAGTGAAATGGCTGAAGCGGGCAGTCTTAATAGACGGATAATATCAATAACTGAAGCGTTGAATCATTTGTCTTCAATTTATCTTGAGCCGGCGGATCTTACCAAAGTTATCAATGGAGGTAAAATATCCTTTTACAAATATAATAAATCTGTGTCAACTGAGGCTTTGGTAAAAGCATTGGAAACTGGAACCGATAAAACTGTCGCTATTCTTAAACTTATGGATAATGAGTCTAACCGGTATTGGCAACCGGTAAAAGTGTTTCGGTACGGTTAACCGGAAAATAAGTTAATTTTAGATAATATTTTCCGACTAAGGTAGTTAGGAGACAGGGGTTCTCTAGGATGAGGTAATCATGAAAATCTGGAATTCTATTTTAAAAGCACGGCAAGAAATTAGCAAATCCCCAAAAAGTTCAGTGGTGACTATCGGTAATTTTGATGGGGTCCACCGTGGTCATCAAATCATTTTGCAGCGAACAATCGCCAATGCCCGCCGATTAGGTGGTTTAGCGATTGCCTTAACTTTTTCCAATCATACGGAAAGCCTGTTGGGAGAAGCGCCGTTACTATTAAACCAGCCGTTAATCAGGAGAGAACTCTTGGCCGGACAGGGGCTGGACGCCCTTTTAGAAGTGGAGTTTTCAGAAAACTTTGCCGGTTTGGAACCGGATATTTTCTTTAGAACATGGCTGATTGAAGGGTTGAATTGCAAAGCAATAGTGATTGGTCATGATTTTCGTTTTGGTTCCACGGGACGTGGCGACTACGAGTTGTTGGCTCAAATGGCGACCGAAAAAGGGATCATTTTAGAAAAAATCGATCCGATTGTTGCAGCCGGTCAAATTATTAGTAGTTCTAAAATTCGGCAGCTTTTGGCCGAGGGCCGGCTTGAACTAGCCAATCAAATGTTGGGGTATAATTTTTTAATTGAAGGTGAAGTTATTGAGGGGGAACAGCTAGGCCGGAAATTAGGCTACCCTACAGCTAATCTCCGTCTGCCATCGGAGTATTTATTGCCTTGTTATGGGGTTTATTTAGTTAGGCTTTTCGTCAATGATCAATATTATTTTGGCATTGCCAATGTAGGGATTAAACCTACCTTCGGCAAGTACCGTCCCTTAGTGGAGATTTATCTGTTCGAAGTTGAGCTTGATCTGTATCATAAAATCCTTCGAGTGGAATTTCTCAGATTTATCAGGCCGGAAAACCGTTTTGCCGGACCTGAGGCTTTACGGGCGCAAATAGCTAGGGATGTTGAGACGGCCCAAGGTCTTTTAAAAGAGCTAATGGAAAGTGAATCAAAATAAGTTTGATTCGGTTTTTCTCAGACCAACCCTTTTTTGGATGGCGATGGCAATTCAATTATTTTTTTTAATAATTTTACATAATGATATTAAGGCAAGAACTAGGACGTTTTTTAATCCGGTTTGATCCGAACTATTAACTAAAAGTTTATGATTCGAGGGAGGAACTTAAATCAAAATCGCGAATCATACCTTTCGGGTCTACGTCCTTTTTGTAGAAAGCGCAATTTGCTTTCAGATATTTACATTTTAACAAAATACTTAGGAGGTATTTAGATGGCAAAATACGTGTACTCTTTTGGTGGCGGAAAAGCCGACGGAAATGAGTCGATGAAGAACCTATTGGGAGGAAAAGGTGCTAACTTGGCGGAAATGGCGGGTCATCCCGGCTTGCGCTTGCCGGTCCCTCCCGGATTTACCATTACTACCGAAGTTTGTACATACTACTACGACAACAACCTTTCTTACCCCAAGGAACTTCAAGGTCAAGTAAAAGAAGCCCTTGAAAAAGTAGAAAAGTTAATGGGTAAAAAGTTTGGGGACAATAAGAACCCGTTATTGGTTTCCGTCCGTTCCGGGGCCCGTAAATCAATGCCCGGAATGATGGATACGGTTTTAAATGTTGGTTTAAATGATGAAACCGTTCAAGGCTTAATAGAAAAAACCGGTAATCCGCGTTTCGCATATGATGCCTATCGGCGTTTGATTATGATGTACGCTGATGTGGTTATGGAAAAAGCTGCCGGAATCGAACCCAAAGATGGCAAAGGAGTTCGTAAAATTCTCGACGAACGTTTGGAAGAAACCAAGAAACAAAAGGGTTATCAGAATGATACCGAATTAACTGCTGATGACTTAAAGCAATTGGTAACCGAGTTTAAACAGATTGTCAAGGATGTCCTTGGTAAACCTTTCCCGGAAAATCCCCAAGACCAGCTTTGGGGCGGTATTGGCGCTGTTTTCATGAGTTGGAACGGTAAACGGGCTATCGAATACCGTAGAATTGAAAAAATCCCCGATAATTGGGGTACTGCTGTAAACGTCCAGACAATGGTCTTTGGAAATATGGGTGAAGATTCCGCGACCGGTGTTGCTTTCACTCGAAATCCCGGAAATGGCGAGAACCAATTTTACGGTGAGTATTTAATTGATGCTCAAGGGGAAGACGTAGTTGCCGGTATCCGTACTCCGGGCCCAATTAACGATTATTCCAAGAATACCCAGAGCGAAGACCTTCCCACTTTGGAACAGGTTATGCCGAAGATTTATAAGGAACTGTTTGACATTCAAAACCGCTTGGAAAAACATTACCATGACATGCAGGATATTGAGTTTACCATTGAAAAGGGTAAGTTATTTATGCTACAATGCCGGGTTGGTAAACGAAACGGTGTAGCCGCCGTGCGGATGGCGACCGAGATGTACAAGGAAAAATTAATCGACGCTGCTACAGCGATTATGCGGGTTGCTCCCACCCAATTGGTGGAATTATTACTTCCGATGCTTGATCCGGCTGCGGAAAAGAACGCGAAAGCGATTGCTAAAGGACTGCCGGCAGGACCTGGCGGCGCTAAGGGACGAGTTGTATTTTCGAGCGAAGATGCGGCAGCTTGGGCCGCTAAAGGCGAGCAAGTTATCTTAGTCCGGGAAGAGACCTCTCCCGAAGATGTGGATGGTATGCATAAAGCTCAAGCGATCCTTACCAGTAAGGGCGGTATGACTTCTCACGCGGCATTGGTAGCCCGTGGTTGGGGTAAGTGCTGCGTCGTCGGTTGCTCGGACATTGAAGTTACCCAAAAGTCTTTCACCACCAAGAGTGGCGAGGTTATTAAAGAGGGCGATTGGATCACCATCAACGGTACCAAAGGGGTAGTATATCTAGGTGAACTTCCGCTGGTCGACGCTGACCTGGAACATAACCCAACTTATTTGGATCTAATGAAACTTTGCGACCAAATGAGGACTCTTAAGATCCGCACTAACGCCGACGCTCCAAGCGATGCTGCTAAAGCGGTCCAATTCGGAGCTGAGGGTATTGGCCTTTTCCGGACCGAGCATATGTTTTACGGTGAAGGAAGCGATAAACCATTATTCTTGCTACGCAAGATGATTATGAGTAAAAACTCCGAAGAACGCCGGGCTGCCTTGGATGAACTCTTCCCATTCGTCAAGAAAGATATGAAGGCGACGATGGAAGTTTTGAACGGTTTACCAATCACCATCCGGTTGTTGGATCCGCCGCTCCATGAATTCGTGCCTCATTCCGAGGATAAATTGGCTGCTTTGGCAAAAGAACTCGGGATTAATGTGGACGAAGTTAAAAAACGCGGCGAAGGTTTACGCGAGAACAACCCGATGCTTGGACACCGTGGCGTTCGTTTGGGAATCACTTATCCGGAAGTCTCCGAGATGCAAATCCGGGCGATTCTGGAAGCTGCCGGTGAGTTAGTCAAAGAAGGCAAAAAGGCCTATCCGGAGATTATGATCCCGGTTACTTGTACTGTCAACGAATTAACTGATCAGAAGAATTTGGTTGATCGAGTATATGGTGAAGTCTGCCAGAAGCTAGGACTGAAAGAGATTCCGTTTATGTTCGGGACTATGATCGAGATCCCCCGTGCTGCTTTGACTGCCGGAAAGATGGCGGAAACAGCCCAATTCTTCTCCTTTGGTACTAATGACTTAACCCAGATGAGCTTCGGTTTCTCCCGGGATGATATTGGTGGTTTCTTACCGGATTATCTCGATCGGAAAGTGTTACAGGATGATCCCTTCCAAACTATCGACCAAGAAGGCGTAGGCGAGTTGATCAAGTTTGGAATTGATCGGGGCCGGACTACTCGGAAAGACTTAAAAGTCGGTATCTGCGGCGAGCACGGCGGTGATCCCGAATCAGTGAAATTCTGTCACCGGGTAGGAATGAACTATGTTTCTTGTTCACCGTTCCGGGTGCCTATTGCCCGGCTGGCTGCGGCCCAGGCTGCGGTTGAGGATAAGAAGAAGTAAGCAATTAAAATAGAGTTTTTAAAAAGCGGGGATATCTGTTCCCGCTTTTTTATATAGAGATTAAGATGCCGAGATTAACCAAAGTTAACATAAGAATAATTTAAAGGATTTACTAATTAATGAAACAATTAACTAAAAGATTTAATTTATTTATGTTGAAGATGACTATGAAATAAAAATTGTTAAGAAGTAAGTTAGTAAGATTTATGAAAAGCTTAATCTTGGAAATGACACATAATGATTCCGCTTAACAGTACTTACCGAATAATTTCGATCAATATTTAAGCGGAGGTTTACCAATGAGGATAGCTTCGGTTTTAATTACGGCAATGGTGTTATTACTTTCAATTTCAATAGTAGCGCCAGCTTCACCGGTTTCCAACGAGTTTGATAAGATTATGTTTTATGGGATTTATAACGATTTTAACGGTGGCGATATTAAAGGTGATACCATAAAATCTTTTGCCGGGTCAGGGATAGGGATCTTAGTGCCGTTTACATCCAAGAGTAGTTTTGGTTTGGAATATTCATCCAAAGATTATGATAATCTCTATTATGAGTTGCAGGCGACTACTTTATATCAGGATAAATATTTACTCAGATTTAATTGCTCTAGGTATGGCAAGGACGGGACTATTTCGCATTTTGGGGCGTATCAAAATTATCCGGTCAACGAACTATTTCAAGCTTATTTTGGCGCCGGATTGTCCATGGTCTGCTTTGACGAAGATCAGGACCCGGAGAAGTGGGCTTATTTCACCTTGTTTTTTGAAGCTCAAGGGCAAATCAGGATTACGGAAAACATGTTCTTATCCGCCGGGGCTTTATATGATTATCATTTGGATGGTGTAAGCCTGGAGGCTGGGTTGGGGGTTAATTTTTGAATAAAGTCGAAAGTTTAAAAGTCGAAAAGTCTAAAGTCAAAAGGTGAAAGTTGAATTTCATAAGTGGTTGGAATCCTTTGGTTTGGTGGGATTTTATCAAACATCTATTATAGCTGTTAAGACGACGGGGGAGTGGGTATCCGCCGTCTTTTTATGCTGGGACTCTTTGGAAATTTTTCGGGTGTTGTTTTCAATAATGCATTAAAAAAAAAATTAGAATTGCCGATATATACGAGTAGTAACAATTTGGCCGGATTTTAAGCTGTGAAAAAAGAAATTGGTTGGAAAAAGAGTGAAAAGAATGATATTTACGGTAAGGATCACAAAAATAAGTTACCTTCGAAATAACTTCATGTTATCCTTGATAAGGTTTATTAAGGAAAAAGGGCGGTTTCAATTATGGCGTCGGGAGGTTTGGATCAGTGCGCAGAAAGCAAAAGTTGATCAAAAATATCTTTTTTATGGCGCTTCGCTATTTCAAGTGGGTAAGCGCATTTCCATAAAGTAACTTTTAAGGGAACTCATTATCTTGTATAATCATCTTATCTCAATAAATAAGGAGAAGATGATCACATTGATAAATCATGAAG
>JAAYEK010000222.1 GCA_012728785.1 Bacillota bacterium
ATAACCTGCGCATTTCCAACGAAATCAAAAAACAGCATCAGGAAGAGGAGATAGCTGCTGCATCTGATAACATTTCAATAGAAAGTGATTTACCCCAAAGTGACCGGTGGGGTAACCGCAGTATTATTATAGAAAAGGCCTGTTTCCTTAATCAACATGGAGAAGAGAGATTTACATTTCAGTGTGGCGAACCCTGCATCATCGAAATGAGAGTTAGAGTTCAGCAGCCCGTGGATGATTTAGTATTTGGCATCGGTATATTTCGGCAGGACAATCTTTGCTGTTACGGAACCAATACATATATAGATAATTACCAGGTGAACAGTGTCTGTGCTGGACAAGAAATAACGGTAAGATTTATTATCGATAGAATTAACCTGATTCCAGGAGAGTACTTTTTGGATGTTGCCGCCCATGATCATTACGGGACACCTTATGATTATCAGACTCGACAGGTCAAAATCAGCGTATATTCAGATAAGCAGGAAGCAGGTGTATGCAGGCTGGATCATAGGTGGAACGTTATAATTTAAAATATTTTGGAGGGTATTATGAGTTATTCAAATCTAAATATCGAAGAAATAATGTCAAATATTAAAACAGCAGTTAAGGCATCAAAAGAGAAATTAGAAATTAATGAGTCTCAGAATTACTTTAACCAAATAAATAATGATGGTCATGAAGTTATAGAGTTAAAGCAAGAGATAAGAAATAATAATCAGAAGTGGGATATTCCTAGTGAATGGATAATTACTTCACACAGAAAGGGAATAGGAAGGTTTATTGTATTTGGGAAAAAAGTAATTAGAAAACTGTTGCGTTGGTATATAAATCCCTCTTGGGATCAGCAAAGGGATTTTAATGCCAGTGTGACTAGATCTATAAATATACTAAGTGAAATATTACAGGATACATTTAATAAGAACTCTATTTTGTCTTTAAGGCTTGATGAAAACAAAGCGTTAATAGAAAAGCATAGTGCTGAATTGGTTTCTTTAAATACTAAATGCGATAAGTCTGATATGAAGTTAGAGACTATACGGAATCAAATTGAAGCTATTGATTATTTTTCAGAATTAACATTTCTTAACGATCGTTTAAGAAGAATTGAAAGAAATATTAGGCAAATACAAAATGTTGATTTAGGTAAATACAAATTGTCTGAAACACAGTTAACTAAAGAAACTTCAAGTGCCCCGGAATTAGACTACCTTTTATTTGAGCATCGGTTTAGAGGTGATCGTGAAAAGATCAAAGAACGACAAAATGTATATCTCAAAATATTTAAAGATAAAACCCCTATTCTGGATATTGGATGTGGCCGTGGTGAATTTATTGAAATGATGATCGAAAATGGTATTGAGGCAACCGGTATAGATATTAATGATGATATGGTCAGCTATTGTCGAGATAGAAATCTTCCCGTTTTAATGGCCGAGGGAATTGCATATTTGGATTCGATTGAAAACAACTCGTTAGGTGGCATATTTATTGCTCAGGTCGTCGAGCATCTTAAATCAGACCAGATTATATATTTAATTACGTTGGCACATAAAAAACTAAAACCACAGGGAGCATTAGTAATTGAAACAATAAATCCTCAGGTGCTTTATACTTTTGCCAATCAATTTTATCTTGATTTAACCCACGAAAAACCCGTTCATCCACATACACTTGAGTTCATTTTTCAGCAGGTTGGGTTTAAAAATAATCGTTTTGAGTTTATGATTCCAGCTAAAGATATGCAGATACCAAACCTCATAATTAGTGAAGATTTGAGTAGTAATATTAGAGAATTTAATTCAGCAGTTGACCGGTTAAATCAAATACTCTACGGAGAACAGGATTATGCAATAATCGGCATTAAATAACAATTTTTTCTTTGGCCCATTAGGCCATTATTGAGGAGGTTAATCTGTGAAAATACTTGTATGTAATGAACGGTTTCTTTTTCGTTTTGGAGTTGACCGTGCATTATTAATTTTAAGTAAAGGTTTAAAAGATGCAGGTCATTCAATAACGATAATGGCTAATACAATGGATTATGAGGTAGTCGAAAGCTTAGCTGATCAAATAATTACAGTTCCTACTGATTGCGATTATTTAAATCTAAATGAATATACTTTGGATTGGTTACAAGTAAATTGGGATAAACAATTCAATGCTAAAACCAAACCTGATATAGCCATTATAGGAGGTTGGCCATTTTTTAACTCAATCCCATTTTTTGAAAGCAGAGGAGTAAAGGTAGTATTTTTTGATTGTGGGGCAGTACCGACGGATGGGTTTGAAGGTGGAGCCCTAATAATACAAAAGAAACTAAGAAAATTAAGAAAGACTTATATACAACAGGGATCACTTGTTACAGCGATTAGTAATTTTATTTGTACCTCTCAAAGTATAATGGATGGTGCAAATGAAATACCTGTAAAGACAATACATCTTGCAGCTGATCATATGGATATGGAATTGTGGTTAGGCTTAAAAACTACAAGTAAATCAACAGAAGATTCCTTTCAACATATTAACAAACTAAAGGAACAAGGGAAAAAGATAATCTTATGCCTTGGCAGATGGGAACCTGATTGTTATAAAAACTCGCAAGCTGCGCTTGAATTTATAAGAAAGCTTCACAAAAAGCACTCCAATATAGTGTTGTTAGTACTTGCCGAGCAGGATGATTTGGATGTTGATGAAGATCTAAAAGAATTAATTATACCAATTGGATTTCCTGACGATAACGAATTACAAAATATTATGAAAACCGCTGATTTAGGTATATCTTATTCCTTATGGGAGGGATTTAATTTACCGCTAGCGGAGATGCAATGGTTGGGAAAACCTGTTTTGACTTTTAATGTAGCTGCCCATCCGGAAGTCATTGTGCATAATTGGTTTTTGTGCGCTGATCTCGATGAGATGGTAGATAAGGCTTATCTTATTATGGTTGGACAAGGCATTGATTCTGAGCATTATAAAGAGGCATTTAAGCAGTTTAGCCAATATTTTAAATGGGAAAGGGCTATTAAACAATTTCGTGAAGTTATAGAGGAATTGCAGTATAGTTCTATACGTTTAATAATTGATGTAACCAACGCCAGCAGGGATCCTGCTAATTCAGGAGTTATTAGAGTAACCAGACGTTTAGGAAAAGAACTTCAGAGTCACCTTGAACCAATATTTGTAATATGGGATCAACAGGCAAATACTTATGTATTACCTAATATCGATGAAATCAAACTATTAGGGCAATATAATGGGCCGAAGATTTCGCAAAAAGAGATGATGTCATCATCTAATCAACGGGTAACACTTGTTAATTATCTCAAAAATAAAGAAGTTAAAAAGAACTGGTTGTTGTTTACTGAAACTATGAACGAAGGAATTACCAAGAATATTCGTAGATATGCAAGAAGAAATGCATTTAGTATTGCTGCCATATTCTACGATGCAATTGCTGTTATTCGCCCCGATCTATGTAATAGTGAAGTAAACAATAATCACCTTAATTATATTCATGGATTAGCTAAATGCGATGTTGTTATTCCGATATCTAACTTCTCTGCCAGCTGTTTACAAGATATTTGGCAAAAACATTCTGATCCTGTATGCCAGGTACATACCAATTTGTTGCCGGGAGAGTTTGGAGGGGTTCCACGTAAAACACAAATAGAAATAGTTAACCAAAAGGAAAAAACTATTCTATGTGTTTCAACATTGGAACCAAGGAAGAATCACAGGACTTTAATAAATGCATGTTTACTCCTTAAACAAAAACATCCCGACATCAATTGGAGATTAGTTCTTGTTGGAAACAAATATGCAGGAAATTCTGAAATCCCTGAATATGTTGAAAAAGTATCAATGGAAAATCCTTATATTGAATGGGTTGGAGTTGTTGATGATGAAACTCTTCATAAGTTATATGAAGAAGCTGTTTTCACAGTATATCCATCAATTATTGAGGGATTTGGAATGCCCATTATGGAAAGCCTATGGCATGGCCGACCTTGTATCTGTTATAACCAGGGAGTAATGGCGGAAATTGCATCTGAAGGAGGATGTCTTACCACTGATGTACTAAGCGAAGAGTTGCTGTCTGAAGCCATATATTCACTACTTGTAGATGAAAAACTGTATTCAAAATTATGCCATGAAGCAGTTAATAGGAGTATTAAGACCTGGAACCAATATGCCAAAGACATACTGTCCATTTTCTTAATAATAAAATCTCAAAACAATGAACCAATACTAATAAAAAAAGACAGTTTATTTAAAGAATTAAAATGGGAAACCATTCTTTACCCAAACTGCATATGTGATAATTGGCAGATGAATCATTCGGAAAGATTAGCATTAACTGCTTTACTATCCAGACATAAACCGAAATGCAGCATAGAAATAGGTACATACATGGGAGGTAGTCTTTCTCTGATATCTCAATATTCAGAAGTTGTTTTCTCGATAGATATTGATCCGAGTATACCGAATAAATTTAAACATTTTGAAAATGTACATTTCTTAACCGGTCCTTCCGAGTTAATTCTTCCTGAATTGTTAAAGGAACTTGATGCTGCTAATATACCAGTTGACTTTATTCTAATCGATGGAGACCACTCAGCAGAAGGTATAAAAAAAGATATTCAGTGGATCATCCCATATATACCTAAAAGACCAATGTTTGTGATGTTACATGATAGTTTTAATCCCGAATGCCGACAGGGTATGCTGGAAGGGCAGTGGGAAAATTCCAGTTATATTGATTGGATAGATCTAGATTTTATACCAGGCCGGCTTACAGAGCATGGTGGAGGAGGACAAGGAGAGCAATGGGGAGGGTTGGCTTTAGCTTACTTAAAGCCAATGCCACGTACTCATGTATTAACTATTCAACAATCAGCTAAACAAATGTTTGATAGAATATTAGAATCAAATAATATGGAGGCTTTATGACGGAAGTAAATGGTAAGCGAATAATTATTTGCTGTAATGCATATCCGCCCAATTTTATTGGAGGGGCTGAACTTATCGCTCATTTTCAGGCTAAGATCTTAAATGAGATGGGAAACAAAGTTATTGTTTTTGCCGGAGATTCAACTCCATATGGGGATAGGTATTCTTTTCGACGTGAGGATTATGATGGATTACCAGTATATCGGGTTCATCTTATAGCGAAAGACTATCAAAATGATTGTGTAAATTTTTTCCATCCGGAGGTAGAAAGCCATTTTCAGCACTTATTGGAAGAATTTTGTCCTGATATAGTACACTTTCACAATATTATCGGTCTTTCGGTCGGAATGATTCATCTTGCTAAAAAAAGCGGAGCAAAAACGATTCAAACATTGCATGATAACTGGGGATTTTGTTATAAAAACACTACCATAGACAATGATGGAAATGTCTGTAATGACTATAGTAAATGTAGTGAATGTATGGCTTTTATTCAAGATGGTGAATCGAAGAATATACCCATCCGTTTACGTCAGGATTATTTAAAGATGCAATTTGATGATATTGATACTTATATATCACCTAGCCAATACTTAGCCGATGCTTATATAAGGGCTGGTTTTCCTAAAGAAAAGATTAAAGTTTTATGGAACGGGGTTGATGTGGAGAGGTTTTCCAAAGTATGTCGTAACAACAGTAACGAAATACGTTTTACCTATGTGGGGTATTTTGGTAATCATAAAGGTGTAGACGTTCTCATAAGCGCTTTGCCATTGATTGATTCAAATCAAAGGGTAAGGATAAATCTTGTCGGGGAAGGGGAAGCCAAGGGGAGTTATATCGAACAATTAAATAATAACCATTGCATAAATATGGTTAAGTTTTGGGGAAAAGTAGATAATCGCAATATTGAAAAAGTGTATAGAGATACAGATGTACTAGTGCTTCCCTCGATATGGCCGGAAAATCAACCGGTAAGTATTACAGAGGCTATGGCGTGCGGGATACCTGTTATTGTTAGTAATATAGGGGGATCGGTCGAATTGGTAGAGGATGGTGTTACAGGTTATTTATTTGAACCAAGAAATGAAAATGACCTTGCAGAAAAAATGGATAAAATTATTCAAAACCCTGATACAATACAGACATTTGGAGAAAATGGTTATAAGAAAATTCAAAATGTGACTTTTTTCAACCAAGTAAATAAATTGCTCGATATTTATAATGCGGGAACAACAAACCAGATAAATGTTAACCCTGTTATAGGAATAGTAGGTGATAGAGTAAATAAAAACATATCCCTTGCAATTCAAAAATTATCGGAAGATAAGTGTAAGTATTGGTTTATAAAAAATGAATGGTTCAGCGATGATCAGCTAAAAAGGGCAGATCTCTTTTGCATCGCAGATGATAGTAATTGGCTATTACCAGTTATTTACGCATTAAAAAATAAAATTCCATTACTTGTGCCCGAACAAAACGGAGAATTAAGAAAACTATGTATTTCGGCATCTTGTGGTTTGTATTATAGCAACTATCTAGAGGCTGCGATGTGCATTACATACCTGTTGGGAAAAGACGAAATCGTTAATCTAATAGGAAGCAATGGCTATTGTTATCTTAACAATCAATGAGGAGTTGTTGAATTGAATATTCTTGTTGCTGGTGGAGCTGGATATATTGGTAGTCATCTGGTGAAAGAGTTACAAAATGTGGCCGACAAATTAGTTGTGTTGGATGATTTATCGACTGGTCACCGGGATTCTATAGGCAATATAGAATTGGTAATCGGTAGTTCAGGAAATAAAGCATTAGTTACTAACATTTTAAGGACTAATAATATTGATGCAGTATTTTACTTTGCCGCTCACAGTTTAGTAGGAGAGTCAATGTCAAATCCTGGAAAATACTTGAGGAATAACATTAGTTTCGCAATTGAATTTCTTGAATCAATGGTTGAATGTGGTGTTCGCTACATGGTTTTCTCTTCGTCAGCGGCTGTGTATGGAGAACCGGCTTTCTATCCTATAACAGAAGAACATCCAACTGTCCCGACTAATGTATATGGTGCCACTAAGTTGATTTTTGAAGAGATGCTTGATTGGTATGATAGAATTTATGGCCTGAAATATGTTAGCTTAAGATATTTTAATGCAGCAGGGGCTGACCAATCTGGCCAAATAGGTGAGGATCATAAACCCGAGACACACCTTATTCCTCTAGTAGTGAAAGCATGTATGGGATTAAGTGAAAAGATTATCATATATGGGAATGATTATCCAACTAAAGATGGGACATGCGTACGTGATTATATACACGTTTCTGATCTAGCACGAGCTCATATTTTGGCACTGAAATACATTATAGCTAGCGATCAAAGTAAAATTTACAATTTAGGAAATGGAACTGGTTACTCTGTTAATGACGTAATTGCTTCTACTATTAAAATTACGGGCAAGAAACCCAAGATTGAAGTAGCACCAAGAAGACCTGGAGATCCAGCTGTGCTTGTTGCTTCATCTAAAAAAATCGCGAATGAATTGGGATGGAACCCAGAATATATAAAGCTGGAAGACATTATTTATTCAGCCTGGAATTGGCATAAGAATAATCCAAGTGGTTTTCAACAATAACACTCTATATCTGATTTAGGCGAGAGGGAAAAGTGAAAGTAGCGGTAATCAGACAAATGGTTAACTAGCTCCTCCGTATCGGCATTGTTAGTTTTCACAGTGCTATTTTTGGATCTTCGTGTTAGCCGCCCTTTGACAAAGCTGCCAAGAACCGTTTCCCTGAAGGGACCAGGGAACAAGGCCTAATACTTCAAGTAGATAATGGCTGCCAGCCAACCAGTCATAAATTTGTTAAGGAATTGTCCATTTGTGACGTAGCTTTTTTGTATTCGGCCTATGCCACACCGGAACATAATGCCCATATTGAGCGATTTTTTCGTACTCTCAAAGAAGAAGAAATTTACTACAATCTGTACGAGACTTATAGTGAAGCAATTACCTCTATAGAGGCTTACATAGATTTCTATAACAACAACCGTATCCATTCAGCTCTGGGATATTTGACTCCGGCTGAATATTACCAGCAAAGTATTCTACA
>JAAYEK010000223.1 GCA_012728785.1 Bacillota bacterium
AGTAGTATAAGCAGCTTGCAATAAACCATCTAAGTCCCACTCCTCAGGGATTACTTTCTTATTGGCATAAATTTCAAGTAAATTATCAGTGACTTCATCAAAAAGTTGCAATACTCTTTGATGTTCATCGGAACCGAACAATAATTTCTTACGAAGCTCATAGATGATTTCTCTTTGTTTATTCAAGACATCATCATATTCCAAAACATTTTTTCGAATATCAAAGTTGCGGTTTTCAACCTTACGTTGAGCGGTTTCGATGCGCTTAGCGATCATCGAATGTTCGATGGGCATGTCTTCAGTCCAACCAAGGCGTTCCATCATTCCCGAAATCATTTCACCGCCAAAGAGACGCATCAAATCATCTTCCATCGAAACATAGAAACGGGACGCGCCAGGATCTCCTTGACGCCCGGCCCTACCGCGTAACTGATTATCAATCCGTCGGCTTTCATGACGTTCCGTACCAATTATATATAAACCGCCAGAATTTATAACGGCTTCATGCTCTTTAGAAGTAATTGCCTTGGCTTCTTCGAGGGTCAACTGATATTCTTCAGAGGTAGCTTCGGTTGGGTCAATCCCACGAGATTTCAAATAGTCCTTTGCCAAAAATTCGGCATTTCCACCTAAGATAATATCCGTACCACGACCCGCCATATTGGTGGCAATAGTTACTGAACCCTTTCGGCCTGCTTGAGCAATAATTTCAGCTTCCCGTTCATGATGTTTAGCATTTAACACTTGATGGGGAATACCTTTTTTCTTTAACATATTACTTAGTTCTTCCGACTTTTCAATGGAGATCGTACCAACCAAAATTGGTTGTTTGGTCTGATACACCGCCGCGATATCATCCACTACAGCCCGGAACTTACCGGATTCAGTCTTATAAACCACATCCGGGTGATCAACTCTGACCATCGGTAAGTTAGTAGGAATAACCACTACCTCAAGTCCATAGATCTTTCTAAATTCCATCGCTTCAGTTTCAGCGGTACCGGTCATGCCGGCCAATTTATGATACATTCGAAAATAATTTTGGAAGGTAATTGTAGCCAAAGTTTGGCTTTCCCGTTCGATCTTGACCCCTTCCTTGGCCTCAATGGCTTGATGAAGCCCATCGCTATACCTACGGCCGAACATCAACCGCCCGGTAAATTCGTCAACAATAATCACTTCGCCGTCTTTAACCACATAATCCCGATCCCGTTTCATCAGTTCCTTGGCACGAAGCGCTTGATTCAATTGGTGGACTAATTCCGTATTTTCGTCATCATACATATTTTCGACATTAAGTATTTTTTCGACTTTAGCGACTCCCTCTTCAGTCACCACTACGGTTCGGGCCTTTTCATCTACGGTATAGTCGCTTTCGTTTTTTAATCTTGGCGCGATTCGAGCGAACCGATAATATAATTCAGTCGATTCATCGGCTTGGCCCGAAATAATTAACGGAGTCCTGGCTTCGTCGATTAAAATACTGTCAACCTCGTCGACGATGGCGTAATTTAATTCCCGTTGCACCATATCTTCCACAGAAAAAGCCATATTGTCACGGAGATAATCAAAACCAAATTCGTTGTTGGTACCATAAGTAATATCGCAGCCATATGCTTGCCGCCGTTCTTCCGAGGAAAGGTTATGCAGGATTACGCCGACGCTTAGCCCTAAAAAGCGATAAATCCGGCCCATCCATTCGCTATGAAACTTAGCCAAATAATCATTGACCGTTATTACATGTACTCCCTTCCCGGTTAGAGCGTTTAAATAAACCGGTAAAGTAGCTACGAGCGTTTTTCCTTCCCCAGTTTTCATCTCCGCTATTTTACCTTCATGAAGCACAATACCACCCATTAATTGAACGTCAAAATGTCTTTGTCCAAGGGTCCTTTTGGCGGCTTCGCGAACTACGGCAAATGCTTCGGACCTAATATCGTCCAAAGTCTCTCCATCAGTTAGCCTCTGTTTAAAGAGATCCGTCTTTGCCCGAAGTTCGGAGTCGTTTAACTTCTCGATTTCCGGTTCAAGTTGGTTTATCGTCTCGATTTCCTTACGTAAACGTTTAACTTCCCGAAGATTTGTATCCCATAATTCAGCCAACTTTTTAAGCATTATTCCACCTCTATTTTTTAAAAAAAACAAAAAACAGTTAACTTAAATCAATATCTGAAACCTATAATTAACAACGAATTGAACCCAAAAAAGTGCCACCTTTAATCACCGTAATATTATACCACTTGATTTATATAAAAACAAATGATTCCTAATCTAGGTGATGCAGGAATCTTTTTGTTTAATATCGAAATAAGCTAA
The DNA here is from genome assembly GCA_012728785.1 of Bacillota bacterium. Taxonomy (GTDB): domain Bacteria; phylum Bacillota; class UBA4882; order UBA8346; family UBA8346; genus JAAYHS01. The sequence continues at coordinate 2,317 of JAAYEK010000223.1, forward strand.
GATATTTTTATCGAGGTGATCTAATGAGCGAGATGTATTTGAAACTGGACTCAAATGATTTATGTAGAGTCTTTCAACCAAATCAACCATTGGAGATAATCATCAATAAAGCCTCGGAAAACGGCCGATTTGAGGAGATTTCCGGCAAAGCGACAATCTTAATTATAGACTCGAGAACAATCACTCTTTCTCTGTCTCCGGCTTTATTAGATTGGTTTGATCTCTTTCTTCCCCAGAAAATGATTGCCCTTCAATCATCTAATTCCAACGAATTAATCTTCTTTCGCAGTAAAATCCTTAGACGGTCCATCCAAGACAGTTTTCAAATAGTCATCGAAAGCCCGCGAGTGATAATTAAAAGGGAACGGAGGGTCAGCAAGCGCAAACCTCTTTTCACCCAAATCAACTATCGTATGCTGCGCTTAGGTAATCAGGACTTAAAACACCTCGCCTCAAAAATCGGCACTGGGGAAAGCAAAGATGTGAGTAAGGGTGGAATTACAATTTTAACCAACCTACAACTTCCGGTAGGCATAACTTTACTAATCGAATTCCCCTTGGCTGGTAAGAGCATCTCCATGATCGGACAGGTCCGGCATGTTCGTCCCCTTCAAAATTCCGATTATTCCTATGTGGTAGGGGTCCAATTCATTCAAACCGGTCCCGAGGAACAAGACTTAATCAATAAAACCATCTCCAACGCCGACGGAATACAGAAGGCCGGTCTATCCTTATGAATTGAACTCTAAATATCGTGATGGGGTTAAAATGCCGTTCATTCTGATATCGTGGCTTTCCAGGGGTAGTTCCGGGATAACTTGAAAATCATAGGCTAGACCTAACTTAAAACTATGAGTAGTTTTTAAAAGAAACCGGTCGTAATAACCGGCGCCATGTCCTAAACGGTATCCTCTTTCATCAAAGACGACTCCAGGTACGACTACCAAATCAATTTGTTGAGGATCCAAGATGGCTGCCTCTGGGCGGGGTTCCACTAATCCAAATGCAGCCGGCTGGAGTTGGTTTAAATCCTCTATTATAGACGCTTGTAATTGTCTTTCCGGTAAACAAACCGGAAGAGCTACTCTTTTGTCAGCTTTTAGTAAAAAATTGATGATTGCTTCCGTTTGCACTTCTTGACGAATGGAATAATAAAGCATAATATTTTTTACTCTTTTTAGCATTTCTAATTTGCTGAAATTCCGTTCTATATTGCTGTTAAAAGTTTGATAGTCTCCACTACTTAATGAGTCCAACTTAGTCTTCATTTTTTGCCGGAGTCCTTTTTTTAATAAAACAAGACTCATTTCGAAATATCATCTCCTCCAGCCAGTAAATTTCTAATTACAGCCCCGGCTATCACCAATCCAGCCACAGAAGGAACAAAAGCAATACTCCCCGGTGGTCTGCGTTGAATTTTTAGTGGAATTTCGGTTGAAAATAGGACTTGTACCCCAGCGGTAACCCCCCGCTCCCGTAGTAACCTTCGGACGGCTTTGGCCAGAGGGTCCGTATGGGTTTTACTAATATCGGCCAATTGGAAACAAAGGGGATCAAGCTTATTGCCGGTACCCATCGAAGAAATGATCGGAATCCCCATTGCAACACAACGTAGGATCAAATCAACTTTGGAAGTAACCGTATCAATGGCATCAACCACAAAATCCAAGTCTGGTGTTACCAATTTTTCACCGTTGGCGGTAGAATAAAACTCCCGGTGGAGTGATAAACGGATCGCGGGATTTATCTGTCTCAAACGTTCAGCCATGACTTCAACTTTAGGATGACCGACAGTACTTTCCAAAGCATGTATTTGGCGGTTGAGATTAGTTATGCAAACATCATCGTGATCTATCATAGCTAAAGCGCCGATTCCGCTCCGGGCCAAGGCCTCGGCCGTAAATGAACCCACTCCGCCTATCCCAAAAATGGCGACTTTTTTCCGGGTCAACTTGGCCAAACCATCGCTGCCGATTAACAACTCCGTCCGTGAAAAACGCTGCATTTAGGTACTCCTTGATTGCCTCGGTTTCCTGAAACCATAAAGGATAAAGGTTACGCATAACAGTCTTTTACAAACTAAAGGACGATCTTTCAAATCGTCCTTTCAGAATAACTTTACATTGCAAATTTTAAATTATAAATTAAATAAAACCCCGCTATGCCGCTATGCTGAACGTTACCTGAACCCTGCTCAAGCAAGGTGGGTGTTCTCCTACTAATATTTATGTGTCCTCTCAAGGAGGCTTACAAGCCATCAATAGAGCCAAACTCCCAAGGTATTTATGTTGGTTCATAACAAATTCAGCTTGATCACGTACAAAGCAGGGATTTTTAACCTTAAAAGATTTCAAAAACAAATCGATTAATTAGATATTTTCTATGTTAATCATATCATAGCTTAAGTTGGTCTTCAAGTTCCAAAGTGCGGTAAATTCCACTAATATGATGGATAATAGCTCATTAAGCCTTAAAATAATTCAGCGATCAACTTTAATGGAAAGTTCCTTAAGCTGCCCAGGGTCGATCTCTGAAGGGGCTTCGGTCATCAAACATGCCGCGCTGGTTGTTTTTGGGAAGGCGATCACATCCCGGATTGAACTGCATCCGGAAAGCAGCATTACCAAACGATCCAACCCAAAGGCAATTCCACCATGGGGAGGAGTTCCATATTCGAAAGCTTCTAGTAGATATCCGAATTTATCCATCGCTTCTTCCATGGAAAGTCCGATTGCCTTAAACATTTTTTCCTGGAGTTCACGCCGGAAAATACGAAGGCTACCACCACCCAGTTCGACACCGTTTAATACCAGATCATACGAATTGGACCTAACGGAGCCGGGGTCGGTTAATAACTTGGTTTCATCCTCCGGAACAGGAGCAGTAAAGGGATGATGCACCGCCACATAACGTTTTTCTTCCTCGTCATACTCAAGTAAGGGAAAATTAAGTACCCATAAGAAATGAAATGAGTTCTCCGGAATCAGCTTTAACCGTTTACCAAATTCCAAACGGACTTGGCCCATGGCTGTCAACGCAATTTGAGCCCTATCTGCAATTAGTAAGATTAAATCACCGGGTTTGCCATTAAAACGTTGGACTATTTTGTCAAGTTCCTCTTGAGAAAAGAATTTAGCAATCGGGGACTTGATTCCCTCTGTCGTTAGGGCTAAATAGGCCATTCCTTTAGCGCCATGAGTCACCGCCAATGGAGAAAGATCATCAAGTTGGCTCCGGGTATAAGTAGCGCAACCGGGGACATTGATTCCAACCACCTTGCCTTTACTCGCCACAGTGCTTGCAAAAACCTTAAACCCCGAATCAGCCATCAAATCCGAGACATCAACCAATTCAAGACCGAAACGGGTATCCGGCTTATCGGAACCAAATCGAACCATTGCTTCTTGATATTCAAGTTTTGGGAAGGGTTGAGCCAACTCCTCTCCAATTGTTTCCCGGAAGATTGTAGAGATCATTTCTTCCATCAAATCCAATAGCAGTTCTTGATTAAGAAATGACATTTCAATATCGATTTGGGTAAATTCCGGCTGCCGATCGGCGCGAAGATCCTCGTCCCTAAAGCAACGGGCAATCTGAAAATATTTTTCAAAACCGCTAACCATTAATAATTGTTTGAAAAGTTGCGGTGATTGAGGCAAAGCATAAAAACGGCCCGGATTAACGCGGCTGGGAACTAAAAAATCCCGGGCCCCCTCTGGTGAGCTTTTAGTAAGGATCGGGGTTTCAATCTCTAGAAAACCTTTTTCATCTAAGAAATCTCGCGCTATTTTGATAACCCGATGACGCAAGCTAATATTCTTTTGCATTTCCGGACGGCGTAAGTCTAGATAGCGGTATTTTAGGCGGACGGTCTCATCTGCATCAAGATCGTCTATAATATAAATCGGAGGCGTTTTTGCTTCATTTAAAATTTCTAATGCCGATGCTATTACTTCTATTTCACCGGTGGACATACCGGAGTTGACGGACTCTTCCGGACGGGCCGATACTATGCCTTTGATGGCGATTACATATTCGCCGCGTAAGTTTTCCGCTAGTTTAAAGGTTGTTATTTCCGGTTCCGGATTAAAAACAACCTGAACAATACCGGAACGATCCCGTAAATCAACAAAGATTAGCCCGCCAAGGTCGCGCCGGCGTTGGACCCATCCGTTTAATACGACTTCCTTGCCAATATCCTGACGGTGTAATGAACCGCAGGTAACAGTTCTAAGCATATAATTCAATTTATCTCCCTCCAGAATGACAAATATTTCTTACTTTTTACGTCATTCGGTATTAAATGATAGATCAATACGCGGAAGGCGCTAAACCCTCCGCGTATCCTTAACGGTAATTTTTTTGATTATTATTGACCTTGACTGCGTTCTTCCAGTTCCTGTTGATATTTTTGAAGTGCTTCCGCTTCCATCTTTTGAATATCAGCAAGAATTTTCTCTTCTTTCTCAACAGCATCCTGCATCTCCCAGTCGCTGAAGACCGCTTTCAACCTCTGATGCACTAAGGAGTTGTCCAAATTACCTTCACCGTATTCAAGCAACAATTCTTTGGCCTGATCCGGCTGTTTATTTTCATGATATGCTTTTGCCAAAGCAACTTGGAATTCCAGATCCATTTTAACATCAGCTGGAGCGTTATTTAACAGCTCCACCGCTTGGGAGGCCTGATCGAGTTTCAAGTAAACGGTTGAGGCATCGACATACATATCGGGTTTGTTTTTGTAATACTTTCTTTTAAGCGCTTTTTGATAGGCATCGGACGCTTCCTGCCACTTTTCTTCCTTCATTAAGCGGTAAGCACGGAGGCCCGGGTCGAGAATTTCCATGTTTTCTTCGGCTTTTTTAAAGGTATCCTCAAGCCATTTGGTATATTTAGGATCATAGTTGGCTTTTTGGAAGAGCAATTGGTTCTCAAGCTCGCTGCGTTTTTCTTCATATTCATCACCGGTAGGAACGCCTTTTGATTCCAATTTAATTACATGATAGCCATATTGGCTTTTAACAGGTTTACTGATTTCTCCCGGCTTTAATTCCAAAGAACCATCTACAAACTCTTTAACCATACTATTCTTAAATTGTTCAAGTGGTTGGGGGCCAATTAATCCGCCACTATTTTTCGAACCGGGATCATCGGAATATTCCTTTGCCAATTTAACAAAGTCGCCGCCATTAGTCAATTTTTGATGGACTTCATTGGCGCGGGCCAATGCTTCGGAATCAGAACGGCCTTTATCAGCTGCACCGGAGTTAGTGCTAACTAAAATATGCCGGACTGTAATTTGATCCAGATATCCAAGGAGCTCTTCCTCAGGAATAGTGATTTCTAACTCACGGGCTTTGTTTTGAACAAACTTTTGATATTCTATTTCCTTTTTCAAAGTCTTCCGCAGCTCACTTTTGGTAAAACCTTGCTGTGCCATGAAAGTATTAAGTTCTTCCTCAGTCGGGAAATAATTTTTCAAAGCTTTATCAAGTTCGGCATTGTTAATTTTAATTTTAGAACCGGCGTTTTTAAGTTCACGTTCAAAAGCAATCATTTGGATGGCGGTATTAACGGCGGCATCTCTAATCTCAGCTTCACTATATGCTTTGAATTGTGCATATTGTTCGGCTTGCTGAGCGGCGCGCATTAGATAGCTATCAAAATCCGAATCTTTGACCTTCTGTCCGTAAACCTTCAATGAAGGTCCTTTGTAACCATAAGTTTCCCTTCCCCAACTAGGGACTCCGATATAAATAACACCGACTAACAAACATAAAACTAAAAGCAGGACCACCGGCGCCAATAGCTTCTGCGCCATCCGACGAATCGAAATAATTCCCATTAATATACCTCCCTTAAACTTTAGGAGCGAGTTTCATAATTTTTGCCAAATTAATATTTGGAAAACCCTTTCCGAAATAATTATGAAAACGCTTTGCAAAAAAAAAATGAATTACCTCAAAAGCCTTATAATTACTGCTAAAACCGATAAAGCCAAGTTGCTTCTACTATTTTACCGAATGTAAATTCAAATGTCAACCAAGAAGTAAACGGGTTTGTTGGACTTTTTTTACTATTTCCGTTTCCAATCTGCTACTATAGGTTGCCGGACATTTTGAATTTTGGTGGCGATAGACACGATGATCCGAACCAACAACCCATTTGGTAACCGCTCCTCCTCCCAATCCAAGAATAGTTTGACGTTCCTCCATCATTTGAATATTATAGATGCTTTCTCGATTTGGTTTTGTAAAACCGATGTTTTCCAGATCAGCTAATATCAAACGCTGCCGGTAAAGGTAATAAGGTTGATATACTTCGCTTTTCAAGATAGTAATGGCCGTTTCCATGGTTTGTACTAAGTCTTGGGATTGAGTCAAAGCAAGATCGGAGAAATCTTTCCGCCAGGCAGCCGCTCTTTTAGGCGTTAAAGTATGAACGGTTATGTTCTCCGGTTTAAAAGCAGTCACTTTTTGGAGGGACTCCAAAAAGTCAGTGCCGGTCTCTCCGGGAAGCCCTAAGATTAAATCCATATTTAACGCCAGATCCGGAAATTTTTGCACCATTTCTATGGCCCGATATAGATCACAAATACGATGCTGCCGCCCTATTTCCTTTAAGGTTGATTCCTTCATGGTTTGTGGATTAACACTGATTCGGTTCACCCCGGCCCGGACCATCGCTAAGAGTTTCCCTTGGGAAAGCGTCTCCGGGCGGCCCGCTTCCACATTAAACTCAATTGTGGAAGCGGTTAAAAAGTTAGCGGCCAATAAATCAAGTAACCGGCTAAATTGTTCTTCTCCCAAGCTAGTGGGAGTCCCTCCACCAAGATAAATAGTTTCCACTTGAAATCCAAATTCAGCGCAAAGCTCTCTTATAACCTTAATTTCCCGCTCCAAGGCTTCTAAAAAACCATTTACCAAATGACTGTGAGTTTCCAAGGAGACAGCGGCAAAAGAACAATAATGGCAACGGGTTGGACAAAATGGGATTCCGATATAAATCCCGATTTGGGGGCCGTTGGTTAAATATTTTTCTTGTAGTATACCTACTTCTAAAAGTAAATCCGCTTTTTGAGGGGTTAAACTATAGATTTTTAATAACTTTTCCCGGACTTCAGCCGGAGTAAATCCTTTCCCTCTTAAATAATGATATATTTTTGAAGGACGGACTCCGCTTAAAATTCCCCAAGGCGGTTCTTTCCCAATAACCTTGCCTACCAGGGTAATAATACCCAACCGGATTAATTCTTTCAAACGCTGCTTACGGTCGGATTCATTATAACGCGGGTCCTGGATTTCTTTGTCTAAATACTCCCATTCACCATCGCCACCGGAAAAACCCTTTACCAACACTCTGATATGAAAATCAGGAGTATAAACCACCGTCAGTTCCAGATCAACCGTGGATGACTGTTGTTCTCCCATGGTAACGATACCGGCGTTGGGATCAATAATTTTCAAAGCAGCTTCAATATTGGGAAGCTGCCCTTGATCTTCAATATTGATTAAATATTGCATTTGATCATAAATTACCCCTCAACCATCAATGTTTTCATAGATAAGGATTATACTTTAACTCATATTCAATGGTAGATGAACCTCCATGACCGGGAAGGACAACCGTTTTCGGTGGTAAAACCATCAGTTTCTCCCGAATCGACTTCAACAGCTGTTGATGATCTCCACCGGGTAAATCCGTTCGGCCGATACTTTCCAAAAATAAAGTGTCGCCGGAAAAGAGCAGTCCCGGAGCGTATAGGGAAATTCCCCCCGGCGAATGGCCAGGAGTTTCGATCACTCGCAACTCTTCCGGACCCAATTTCAATAAATCGCCCTCTGTTAAGTACTTATCCCCATCGGGACTGGTGATTCCGGTCCCCATATAAGCGGAGAAATTTGCTGTGGGCGACAAAAGCATCTTCCGATCCCGTTCATGGATTGTAATTAACGCGCCAAACTCATTTTTGAGGGCCGCGTTTCCGACAATATGATCGGCATGTCCATGAGTATTAACGATCCACTTTAACTCAAGTTGCTGTTGTTTAATAAAATCAATCACTTCGGCAACGGGGCCGCCCGGATCGATTACTCCGGCTTCTTTACCGGACCAAACCAGATAACAATTGGTCCTGATCTCCCCAATGACAAAAGAACGGTATTCCAATAATAACACCCCTAACGGCAGAATAATGTTGTATTTAAACTAGGCTGCTATAAAATAATAAATCCTAGAAATGAGAGTTAATCATTCTCAGGTGATTCCGGTTCATTCAAAACATCTTCAAGTATCTTTTCAACTTCCGCTCTTTTTTCCCGCGGTACTAGAATAGTAATTTTTGCTAAGGGACCAACGGTCAAACCAAATAAACGGCCTGCAGTCTCTCGTTCCACTTTAACCGGTATTTCGGAAGCTTCTAGTAAACCGATAACCAAGTAAGCTTCTTCAGGGTCATAAAATTCGGAAATAGTAACCCAGTTAATCAGGTTGGTATCCATCTAAACCCCTCTTTTCATAATTTAAGTTGGGCTTGAATGGCTTTCAAAGTATTGGCCGAATGGCGTAATCCCGCTTCTTCCTCCGGCGAAAGGGACAGGATGATTTTCTTTTGAATCCCTTGACGGCAAACAATACTGGGAAGGCTAACGCAGACATCTTCCAAGCCATATTCACCCTTGAGTAAACTGGAAACCGTTAACACCGAGTATTCGTCCCTCAAGATGCTCTCGGCAATGGTCACCAAAGCCAAACCGATGGCGTAATATGTTGCTCCTTTGCCTTTGATTATTTTGTAGGCTGCATTTTTTACATCATTAAAGATCTCATCTTTCGGTAAAGAACCGCATTCTCGACCACAGACCGGACAATAATCGGTAAATTTGAGACCGGCAATGTTGGCCAAACTCCATACCGGGACTTCGGTGTCGCCGTGCTCGCCTATAATATAAGCATGAACATTGGAGGTATCCACATGGCAATGATGGCTAAGTAAAAAACGGAACCGGGCCGAATCCAGCACTGTCCCGGAGCCGATCACCCGTTCACTTGGAAAACCGCTTATCTTATAAGTAATATAAGTCATAATATCCACCGGGTTGCTGGCAATCAATAAAATTGAGTTGCTACCGGAAGCTTTAATTTGGTCGATGATCTTCCGAAAAATTTCCGTATTCCGATTTAAAAGATCAATCCTGGTTTCACCCGGTTTTTGGTTGGAGCCTGCGGCAATGACGATTAGATCTGCATCCTTACAGTCGGCATAAGTACCCATCCGTACCAAAACCGGACGGACAAAGGATATCCCATGGTTTAGATCCATTACTTCCCCTTCAAGCCGTTCCTGGTTAACGTCGATCATCACTATCTCCGAGACTAAACCATTAATCATCAAGCTGTAAGCAAAGGTGGAGCCGACCAACCCCGCCCCGATAATTACAATTCGGCTACTTCGTTCTTTAATCATTGTCAAACCTCCTCCTTAAATCTGGCTTTTTCTATTTTATCCTCTCGGATTTAGAGATAAAGATAGTGATTTCAAAATATTAATTAATAGGTACCAATTAAAAATATAATAACGCTGAGGTATTCATTTGGCTTGATTTTGCCTTTCGAGAGTTATCAAATAGCCGCTCTTAATCAATCCCTAACATTATTGTTCTCCTTAAAACTTCGCCGAATTACTTCATCATAAGCCAACTTACCGCCAAAAATATCCAAAGCGCTCCCTACGGTAAAATCCAATTTCCCTTGGCCCAGCTCTTCGATTAAGTCCAAGTCCGATAAGTCTTTAATTCCTCCGGCGTAAGTAGTGGGGATGGGAGCCCACCGCCCTAACTTGGCCACCAGTTCTTCCTCAATTCCTTGCCGCTTTCCTTCCACATCGGCGGCATGTATCAAAAATTCCGCGCAATACCCGGACAAATCCTCCAAGTTGGCTTCATTCACCTCGAACTCGGTAAACTTCTGCCAACGGTCGGTGACTACATAATAAGTCCCGTCTTTGGCCCGGCAACTCAAATCCAAAACCAGGCGTTCCTTACCGATAGCTTGCACCAATTTTCTTAAATTTCCATAGTCAATTAAGCCATCGCGAAAAACATAGGAAGTGACTATCACATGGCTGGCGCCTTGGTCAAGATAAAATCCCGCATTAGCGGTGCTTATTCCCCCACCAACTTGTAAACCGTTGGGATAAGCGGCTAAGGCCTTTAAAGCTTCCTCCTGATTGCCGGGACCGAGCATGATCACGTGTCCACCGGTGAGTCCGTCCTTTTGAAAGAGTTCGGCATAATAGCCGGCATCGTGTTCCGAGACGAAGTTCTCCACCAAATTAGCGGAATTATCGGTTAAAGTCCCGCCCACAATCTGCTTAACTTTTCCCTGGTGTAAATCGATACAGGGTCTAAACTTCATTTGTAAGTACTCCTTCTATGTATGAATTCCTGAGCAGTCAACGATTCCTACATGGTAGTTGCCGATCCCTACATGGTCGTCAATGGTTCCTACGTGGTGGTTACCTATTCCTACGTGGTAGTCACCGCTTCCTATACAGTCGGCAACAATCCCTACGTGGTAGTCGCCGGTTCCTACACGGTCGGCAACGAACCCTACATGGTAATCAACGATTCCTACATAGTCGTCAACAGTTCCTACGGAACGCCGACTCCTAAAATCAATTCATCAACAACCGGAAATCCCTTCCGCCGGAATTCCGGAAATCGGTTCAGCGGAATAACGCCGAATCAGATAAGTATCGGATTCAAAAGCCATTTCCGGCAAGTTCCCTTCCGGGAGAAACCAGTCTAAAGCCTCCAGATCATCCCCGGCATGGAGTGTTCCACCCTTAACCGAAGCCCGAAAGAGAATAACGAGACTATGAAGCCGGTTGCTCAAAAAATTGGAACACACATTAATAATCGATTCAACTTCGATCTCCAAGCCGGTTTCCTCCAAAACCTCCCGCCGGGCCGCTGTAATAAAATCCTCGTTAAATTCGATAAACCCACCCGGTAAACACCAGGTACCAGGACGAAAGCTAGCCGGGCCTCGCTTACCGAGGAGCACTTTTCCTGCTTGGATTATCAGAATCGAAACTCCCGGCAAGGGGTTGCGGTATTGAATATAACCGCAGGCCGGACAATACTTTCGGGCAATTTCATTATCCATTTTCTCCGCCATGGGGTGGGCGCAATGGGGGCAAAACTTGAAAAAATCCGGTTCCTCCCTGTTATTGTTTTCATTGACAAAAACCTGTTGAATATTCATTATGTCTCCTCCGCTGTATAGGGATGGTTTTATAAATTGAAACGTCTTATTTTTTCGGCAATGATTTGAACCGCTTCTTCAATGGACTTCCCGGAACAATCTATCACCAAATCGGCGTGACTTTCATATTTCGGAACCCGTTCACGGTATAGATCAAGTAATGATTGCCCCGCGCCAATAACAACTCCCCGACTGGCCATGTTCTTTATTCTCTGCCCGATCTCTTCATAAGTAAGCTGGAGATAGACGGCAATCCCATTTTGTTTTAAATGATTAACGGCTTGATCGCTATAGATCGCGCTTCCTCCGGTAGCGATTACCGCGTTATCGATTTTTAATCCCGCTATAACCGCTGCTTCGATTTCCAAAAAATGATCTATTCCGTATTCATCAATTAATTCTTGTAATAACTTTCCTTCTTGGGCTTGAATTAAAAGATCGGTATCGACAAAGGTTTTGCCTAAAGTCTTGGCTAATAATACCCCAATTGTACTTTTACCGGCGCCCGGCATACCGATGAGTATGACATTCTGAGGATGCATCAATTTTCTCCTTTTTAATGACCAATAACACCAGCGGATTTAATCGATTATATCCGAAAACAATTAGTATAATCGTTTTTGGGCTAACTTTTGGCTATTACCTCGTTTCTTAAACTACCTTAGTAGTCCATTCCTCCACATTCCAAACATCAGTAACCCAATCTTCGTAAAATTCCGGTTCATGGCTGACAATTATGACTGAGCCTTTAAATTCCCGCAAGGCCTTTTTCAACTCCAGCTTAGCGTCTACATCCAAATGGTTGGTGGGTTCATCCAAAACCAGCCAGTTAACTTCCCTCAACATCAACTTGCATAGTCTTACCCTTTGCCTAGCTTTTTTTCAACTTCGCCAACGCATCTGCGAGTGCCGTATTTAACGGTTCATTCCCTTTTTGCTCCCGGATGAATTGTTGCACTTCCCGTTTGTTAGCTTTATCTTTCTCCCCTTCTCTGCGCTTAGTGAAAGCCGACAACTTCTCCCGATAGCCACAAACACAAAAAAACAGCTTCCCTTCGCCCTCACCCCGGATCTCCATCCGCTTATGACATTGGGGACAGCGGGCGTTGGATGTTTGAGAGATGCCTTGGCGATAGCCGCATTCCCGGTCCTGACAGACATAGAGTTCGCCCCGTTTGCCTTTGACCTGTAGTAAAAATTTGCCGCAATTCGGACATTTGGTCCGGGTCAGGTTGTCATGGCGGAAGGTTTGACTGCTGCCGACAACTTTTTTAACCAAATCGGAGGCATAGTTTCGAATATTAACCAAAAAATCACCGCTGTTGGTTCGACCCTTACCGATTTCGGCCAGTTGTTGTTCCCATTTGCCGGTCAACTCGGCGGATTTTAATTCCGGCGGCACTAATCCGATCAGCTGAATCCCTTTGGAAGTCGGAAAGATCTCCTTGCCGTTCCGTTCAAGATAGAATGAATTAAATAATTTCTCAATGATCTCCGCCCGGGTGGCCGGTGTTCCAAGCCCACTGGTATTTTCGAGTACTTCGCGTAATTCTTCACTAGCGACGGTTTTTCCCGGATGCTCCATCGCCGAAAGAAGGGTAGCCTCGGTATATCTTGCCGGGGGCTTTGTTTTGGAGGCGGCGAGTTTTACGGCAAGAACCTGAAAAGGATCACCCGGTTTTACTTCGGGAAGGGATTGGTCCTGATCGTGATCCTCCCCTTCTTCTTCAATATTGCCTAGGCCATCATAGACTCCCCGCCAGCCTTTGCTTTTAATGATTTTCCCTTTAGCGGAGAAGGTCTCGCCTTTGACATCCATTTTAACCACGGTTTGTTCATATTCAAAGGGCGCCGACAATACCGCCAGAAACCGTTTGACGATTAAGTCATATACTTTTAGTTCGTCGCTACTCAATTTCGAGAGATAGACGGGTTCCTCGGTGGGAATAATAGCATGATGGTCGGTGACTTTGGCGTTATCCACCAGCCGCTTGCCGGGATTGATTTTGGATCGTAAAATCCCCCGCGCTATTTCGGAATATGGTCCCACCGCAATACTTTTTAGCCGTTCCGGTAAAGTCGGGACTATATCTTCGCTAAGATAACGGGAGTCAGTCCGGGGATAGGTAACCAGTTTATGGTTCTCATAAAGCTGTTGCATGATTGAGGATGTCATTTTGGCGGAAAAACCGTATCTACGGTTAGCATCCCGTTGTAATTCGGTTAGGTCATAGGCTAATGGCGGCAGTTCTTTTTTGGCTTCTTTTTTGACTTCGCTAATTTTACCGGTTCCTCCCTGAACTTTAGCGATGATCTCTTCAGCCCGTTCTTTATTGAAGATTCGGGTTTGACCGTTGGCCGGATCTTGCCATTGCATGGTAAATCCATTAACCGTCAGATTGACCGTCCAATAATCTTTGGGAACAAACTTTTTAATCTCTGCTTCTCTCGCCACCACCAAGGCTAAAGTAGGAGTCTGAACCCTCCCGGCGGAGAGTTGGGCGTTATATTTACAAGTAAGGGCCCGGGTGACATTTAGCCCCACCAACCAATCGGCTTCAGCCCGGCATTGGGCAGCGGCATATAAGCGTTCGTATTCTTTGCCCGGTTTTAAGTTAGCGAAACCTTCCCTAATGGCCCGGTCGGTTTGGGAAGAGATCCAAAGCCTTTTGATGGGTTTGCGCCAACCGGCTTTCTTAATGATCCAGCGCGCCACTAACTCGCCCTCCCGTCCGGCGTCGGTAGCGATAATCAATTCCTCAATCTCCGGAAGTTTCATTAAATCTTTAACAACTTTATACTGTTTTGAAGTTTCCCGGATAACCACCAATTCCATCTTGGATGGGAGCATCGGTAGATCTTCCAGTCTCCAAGTTTTATATTTGGCATCATAATTTTCAGGATCGGCCAAAGTCACTAAATGACCTAAAGCCCAGGTAACAACATATTTTGCCCCAATGAAGCACCCATTACCCTTTTGATTGCATGAGAGCGCCTTGGCAATCTCCCTGCCGACCGACGGCTTCTCAGCCAATACTAAACTTTTGCCCATCAAAGATTCTCCAATCTAGCGCATTAATAATAATAATATAATAACATTTATCACCACGAAGGGCACGAAGACGGTTGGAAGGGAAGTGTTTTAATATTCAATCTATAATGTTTGTTAAACTCTTTCTTCGTCTTCTTCGTGGTTAATAATGTTCTTGGTTGAAATTCTTTTCAAAATTATGGTTTTATTCGCGTTTATTAGTGTTCATTCGCGGTTTCGGTGAATTCTCGCGGATTTGGTTCCAGATCTCATCCCGGCCTTGTTTGGTCTCGGCTGAAAAAGGGAGGAGCGAATCGCCCTCACCTAATCCGAGGGTTACCCGGATATCCCGTAACTTTTTCTGGATCTGGCCCCGTGGTATCTTATCCAACTTGGTGGCCACAACTAAGTTGGGTTTATCTTGGCCGATAATCCATTGATACATCATCTGGTCGTCAGAGGATGGAGTATGCCGGATATCAACCAACATAATGATCAGGTTCAGTTGGTTCCTGGTATTCAAATATGTCTCGATCATCCGCCCCCAAAACTCCCGTTCGGCTTTGGAGACCTTGGCATAACCATATCCCGGCAGATCAACAAAGTATAATTGATGATCGATATTATAAAAGTTAAGCCCTCTGGTCTTCCCCGGGGTCGCCGATTCTCGGGCCAAATTTTTCCGGTTAACCAGGACGTTGATCAGAGATGACTTCCCCACATTGGAACGGCCTACCAAGGCAATCTCCGGTAGATTATGTTTGGGGTATTGTTCCGGTTTAAAAGCTGTCAGTTCATAGGTGGCATCTTTGACTACCATAGTAGGCTCCTTTTGTGTCATGAGGCGGGCGGCATCGGTAATAATCAGATATAGGGTCCCGCCTTTTAACCTGTTTTAAATTACAAAATCAAACTTATCCTGGTTCAGCTCATTTCCAGGCTCAAGGCAGAACTCGTTCATAATTTTTACGGCTAAGCGCCCTGCCAGCCACATGCCGGTATTACCATTAGTCATGATTACCGTTCCAAACTTGGAATCTTTGCCGGTCAGCATTAAACTGCAATAATAGTAGTTATTTCCCCAATGCCAAAAGAAATCTTCACCTGGGGTTTTTAAGATCCCCATACCCAATCCCCAGAAGATATCTTCTTTCCATTTAGATTCAGGAGTCAACATTTGAGCGACAGTTTCCGGTTTGACAAGAGTCGGACGACAAAGCTCCTGATTAAATTTGGTCATATCCGCGGCAGTGGTTAGCAGACTATAAGCGGCATTGGCTTTCTTTTTAGTGATCGGGAATACCTTGCCCGCCTCATGACCGTTTGCCATCAAATGGGCCAATTCATCCATGAAAACAAAAGAGCTTGATCCCATTCCCAAAGGCTTTATTATTGCTTGATCCATAAATTCAGTGAAGGAGATTTCCGTTAGGTCTTCAATCACCTGTTGCAAATAACGGAACCCGGCTCCGGAATAGGAAAAAAGAGCGCCGGGCCGGAAATAAATTTGCCTGTCTTTTCCGTCGGAATCATTGGAAAGACCTGAGGTGTGATTGAGGATCATCCTGAGAGTAATCCGATCATCATATCTTTGCTTTGGCAAATATGGTTTTTTTAAATACTTTTGAAGAGGCTCATCTAAGGAGAGCACCCCTCTTTCAACCAAAATCAAGGCAGCATAAGCAGTTAAAGTCTTACTAAAGGACGCGCCTTGAAAAATGGTAGCTGAGTCCACCGGTTCTCCAGTCTGACTATTTTTGACCCCATATGATTTAGAGTAGAATATTTTTTGGTCCTTGAAGATCACCAATGATAAACCGGGTACCCGGTGTTGTTGCATCTCGGTGATGATGGAGACATCCAGAACCGAATAATCCGTCTCTTCTACCGCTAATAACGAAACAAGGGTTGGGGCCAAACTAAGGAAAGTTATTAACAAAAGAATTAGCATTAATCGGAATGGCCTTTTCAGAACAAATCGGCGGTGACGTTTTTTCATGTTATGCTCCGTTAATACCTACTGCTTTTAAATCTTCCCGGGTTACGATCTCATCCAAAATTTCCGCGGCTTTTAAAATCACCAACCGACATTTAACTTCATCATTTCGATATTTAGTCTTTAAGGGAGCACAATCCGTCTCCCCCATTGCCTGGCGGTATTTTTCAAAAAGTTCTTTGGTTAGTTCCTTAATTGTATCGCTCTCATGGGCCCGATCCTTAACATATAATTTACCTAAAACCATAATTGCGCCGGTCAACGCTCCACAATCGCCTTCGATCGCCATTCCACCGCCAAAACCGGCAGCCAACTTCAGCGCGTCCTTATCCAAACCCAGATGATAGACTTGATTGGCCCCTGCTAAAATCGTTTCCGCGCAATTATAATCTTCGGCAATACCAAAACCTGCTAATATTAGATCAGCCAACATTAGAGTTCAGCTCCTTTTTTGAATTAGAAAATTTTAAAATAATAATCAATGAACCGGGATCTGTAAAGTCAATAATATGAATTATATCATTTTACGAATAATTTTAAACCATGATTTCCATCGGACGGCTAGAATTCCGAGCTAGGAATAAATTCATTATACCGCTATAATTGATAACAAGAATAATATCAAGGGTGACGGTAAATGAAAAAAGTTGTAATTGCCCCCGATTCATTCAAAGGGACGATGAGTTCGAGCCAGGTCTGTGATAGTATCGAAGCAGGAATAAGAAAGGTCCGTCAAGATCTGACCCTGGTTAAGGTACCGATAGCCGACGGCGGAGAAGGAACCGTAGATTCCTTTTTAACTGCTACCGGAGGAAAAAGGATCAATGTCAAAGTCAAAGACCCTTTATTCAGAGAAATTAATTCTTTTTACGGCATCCTGCCGGACCAGGAAACCGCGATAATTGAAATGGCGGCATCCTCCGGCCTACCTTTGGTTGAAAACGAAAAAAACCCTTGCCTGACCAGCACCTACGGGACCGGCCAATTAATTTTGAACGCATTGGACCGGGGCTGCCGGAGATTGGTCATCGGTATCGGCGGCAGCGCCACCAACGACGGTGGTATCGGCATGGCTGCCGCTCTTGGGATCAGGTTTTTAAACGACCAAAATGAGTCCATTCCCTTAACCGGCCAGGGTTTGGAAGGCCTCGTCAAAATCGACCTTTCCCATAAAGATCCTCGTCTCGATCAACTTGAAATATCCGTGGCTTGCGATGTTGATAATCCTTTATACGGTCCAAACGGCGCTGCTTATATCTTTGCCCCCCAAAAAGGCGCTGATGAAGCCATGGTCAAATATTTAGATCGCAACTTAGCCCATTATGCTGAAATTATTCGAAAAGATTTGGGGGTTATGGTCCATGAGATACCGGGTTCGGGCGCAGCCGGAGGCTTAGGGGCCGGATTGATTGCCTTTTTAGGAGCTCAGTTAAGACCGGGAATTGACATTGTCTTGGATTGTGTCGGCTTTGACCAAATCATTTCCGATGCGACGCTAGTTATTACCGGGGAGGGTAAAATCGACGGTCAGAGTTTGCGGGGAAAAGTCCCCATCGGTATCGGTAATAGGGCCAAAGAACATCAAATCCCTGTAATTGCCGTTGTTGGCGATATCGGAGATGACATTAATCCTGTTTACGAATGTGGCATCAAGGCAATTTTCAGTATTAACCGGGTAGCGGTCCCCTTTGAACTTGCCAGAAGCCGTAGCCGGAATGATTTGGAAAAAACCGTGGAAACTATTTTTCGATTCGCCACGGCGCTTCAATGGTAACTTTATGGCTAAATAATTTCTTTCGCCTAATGACATTTAACCTCCGGGGCAAATATACTATTACGATGTAAGCAATAATTGCCCTGATAAAGGAGTTGAAACAGATGGGCGGATGCGGTACCCATTCTTACCAGAACATCAGCCGGGAAAAGATCGATCTAACACTTAAGGCTTTAACAAAATCCAACTCAACTATAACCGGTAAAAATCCTTGGACTGTCGATACCCGTTACTTTGGGGTCAAACTAGCAGCCAACTGGAATCAAAACACCCAAACCCTAAACCTGTCAATCACCGATTCGGACGGAACTATCCCTTGCCCCATCATCTGGAAATACCTCGATAATATTGTCGCTAAATACAAATAAGCGCCCCAGTTTGAGGGAGCTCTTAAGTTATTTACATAACTTGATCTAAATAAAATTTAGCATGTATTAAAAAGTATTCCATTGTCAATAATGCTATCAGCAGTGAAAATAGTTCAACCGGAGTTTACCAGGGCCAATTGGAAAATAGGGCTGAAGCATCATTTACAAATTCCAAATATTTGAATATAATTAGTGAGCATATTCAGTTTTAAATGGAATTCGGAATCTTGGCGCCGCCGAATCCTTTACTTCAATAATAGTCAATATAGTTATGAGAAGGTGTTGGTAATGATCGTTTCCGAAGAGCAGGTTCGGAATGTTTTAAAGATGCAAGGCCAATTAAAAATTGAAAACGTCCGGGCCTCCAAAATACCTAGAAACAAGGCCGAACTTCCGAAGCTTTCCCCTCACGCTCCAGAGGTCAAGCTGGTTAAAATGTCTCTTTTTAACGCACCTGAGATCCGTAACGAAAAAGTGGCTAAACTCAAGGAAAATATCAACCAAGGAACCTATCAACCAACCGGCGCCCATATCGCTTCGAAAATGGTCAATCGCAGTCTGGTTGATAGCACTTTGGCATCGGTTAATTTTAAATAATCAGTAAGCTGTCTTATGTATTATTGATAATCAGAAAGCGGTCCATATGAATTGGGCCGCTTGATTGATTTACTCCCCATAATAATTGAGAATCAACTATTAATTCTTACTTCTCTTTTTTATGAAGGTCTTTTAAACATGCCTCCAATTCTTTTTTGGAAAGGCTAGTGTCAATTCCCATTTGTCCAAAACTGAAATAATCAAAGATTGTAGCTTCATAAAGTTCCTCAATTTCTTCATCCATTAGTTGGCCGGATTGAATATCTTCCAAAAATTTTAGACCATTGGTATTCCGGCTTAATACATGATAAGTAACACCATAGTCGGGGGGGAATTTCCAAAACTCATCTTTTAGCCAGATCTGATTCGGGACATAAACCAACAACTGATGTTCGGTATCCATTTTCGACTGGGAAATCGAGAAGCCAAAGACCTTGGTTTGCTTGGGATATAAACGTTTGCCGTATTTATATTCGATATTCCAACCGTCCAACTTGACCAATAGATCTTGAAAGATTTTTTCTTTGTCGCTAGGGGCTAGCTCAGGAAAAACCGAGCTATTAACCTCCAGCAGAAGATCACTATCCTTCACCAAACGGCTAATAATATCATAACTTAGCTTCTTTGCTCCCTTTCCCCAATCAGTCCTCCGGTAAGACAATGAGTAGCGGGGACTGGTTGCTTTATTTTCGATTAAAACCATTTTTCCTGAATTGCCAAACACCTGAAACCACCGCCTTAACTGGCTATTTAAGCAAAACTATCATACCATATAATTTTTTTCATAACAAATAAGGTACTCTTCTCTTCTCTTCTCTTCTCTTCTCTCAACTCCCATAATGAGGAATCTGTTTCTCTTCCTCAAAATACACTGCCATTCCAATTTCCTTTAACTTATTGTTTTTACGAATCCATTTAGCTCTCAGATCATCCGAAAATCCCGTTTGATCACATGGAAAATCCTCACATTGGTAACAAAAATCGATTCCTTTCCCCTTGACACATTCCGGAACGATGCAATCGGAACCCAGACAATGATCTTCCCGGCAACCCTTACACTTAACATTGGCCAGATACTCCAATACCTCTTTGAAGTCGGGATATTTCCCGGAAATCGGCCTGGAACCGGGGCAACTCTTGAGAAAAGAATCGTAAGAACCTAATACGAATAATAGTTCCTTGGCCGCCTTATTGACTACACCATCCTCCATGGCGTCACAAGTATGGCACATTAGTCCGCAGGGGGCAATTAACCTGAGCAGTTCATCTTTTTCCATGGTTTTAATCCCTTCCTGTTTAAAGAAGCGGAGCAATGCCGTTCGTAAGGAGTCAACACAAACTTTAAAATGATTTCGTCAACATCTTCCAAACTCCTTCATAAAACAAAGATTTGCAAGCTTAGCTTCACCGGTTTTGGTTTTAACCTAATAATGAGCGCATATATTTAATTGGCGCTTGATTTTTCCTTTGGAAGTAGGGTTATTAAGAAGAGAACCCGTGACTATTATTCTAGTAAAGTTTTTAAAAACAACTTACGGAAGTGAATGATGAGGAAGTCTATTTTTCCAATTATATTGGTAATAATTATTGGTCTTAATTGGGCTGCCCTTATATCGGCACACTCGGAACCTGATCCCGATTATTGCCATTGCCGGTCGGAACCGATTTTATCCCGGAACGGATCGGTTCAGGATCGGGAATTGCTCTTTGAATTACAAGAATATTTGAAAGGGCTCTCCCTTTATAAGCCAACCCCTAATGGCCGTTTTGACCGAGTAATGGAAACAACGGTAATCGCTTTTCAAAAGTCGCGCCATCTAAAACCAACGGGAATAATCGGCCGGGAAACCTGGCAGGCTTTGGGTTCCGTTGCAAACAGGCCTACTGCCGAAAAACTCCCCTCCGGCCGATTAGAAATTTTAGTCGAGTTAAACTCTTTAACCTTAACGGTTTTAGTTGATCGGAAACCCTTTCGAAGTTTTCCAGTGGCCATCGGCAAGTTGGAGACCCCATCTCCGGCTGGTTGCTGGAAGGTTGTGAGCAAAGGTTTTTGGGCTAAGGGAGACACCAAATGGCTGGGTTTATCCGTCCCCTTCGGGGTTTATGGTATCCACGGAACCAACAAGCCCTGGTCGATTGGAAGCAGGGCTAGTAATGGCTGTATCCGAATGTTCAACCACCATATCGAAACTATTTATCAATGGGTCAATCCCGGCGCCCCGGTTTATATCGAAGGCAATCCTTTTCGGGACCGGCGGGAACTTAAAAAAGGCATGATTGGTTCGGATGTCTACTACCTTCAAATCCGTCTCAAGCAACTTGGTTACTATTCAAAAAAACCCAATGGCGTTTTTGATTATTGGACCGAGAAGGCTTTAAAAGAGTGCCAGGCTGACTTAGAGCTTCCGGTGACTGGGGAATTGACCGCTAAAGAGTACTATCGGCTCCGGCTTTATCCGACGGATTAGTAGGGTTTCAGACTCAGTTGTATTATAATTTCATCTTTTTTACTAGATAGGCTCCGATTTTATTCGCCAAGTACTCAACTAATCTCCACCCTAGTTTATTTCGAAACGGCATATGTTTTGTATATACAGCATTATACTCCAAACAGGGAACAGCTCCCCGACAACGCTTGAATTCTGCCGCGCCGGAGCTTTGGTGTAAAAGGAGACCTCGTTGCTCCGCTTCCAGGATAAGTTTAGCTGAAAGCATCCGGTAAATTCCTATTTTTTGAGGGACTGATAGATCATAACCAAAAAATGGAGTCGTCATAACGCCGTTTCTACAAAAGAAACCGACCACACCGTCAATACGGCCTTCTTTTTTTAAAACAAATAGTTGCAACAGCTTTTGGTTCCAAGCTAATTTGATAAAATCTATATTAAACTGGGGATTGTGCATTGAGTACTTATCTAGGTAAAGTTGATTATAGAGTTCTA
>JAAYEK010000224.1 GCA_012728785.1 Bacillota bacterium
AGCTTTACAAGGTGACTTTGAGATCGCAAAGCAGAATTTAGAAGAAGCGTTACGCCTTTTTCCTGGTTTTTTGGATGCAACTCATAATTTAACTTTAATCAGTACCAAGATCAGACCTAATTTCGAGGATCTTAAATTCACCTGGCGTGAGCTAAGACCGGTATTAATATCATATATCGAATAATCTATAGACTTGCCAAAAAAAGAATAATCGGAGGCACCTATGTTCACCGTCCTTTTCACCTCCATCGGCCGCCGGGTCGAACTGGTTCAAGCCTTCAAAAACTCATATCTGAAACAGATGATCTCCGCCCGGATTCTCGGGGCGGATTCCAATCCACTGCTAGCTCCGGCAGGGCATTTTGTCGATGGGATTATTCAGATACCACGAGTAAATGAAACTGGCTATCTTAGAACCTTATTGCAAATTTGCCGCAAGGAAAGGGTAGATCTATTGATCCCCCTTTATGAACCGGAGTTTTCCTTAATGGATCAGCACCGGGACCAATTCAAGAAAGTAAAAACATTATTACTACTTTCAACAACTGATACGCTTAAAACATGCGCCGATAAGCTGGAAACCTACCGTTTTTTTAACGAATTTGCAATTAACACTCCTAAAACCTGGCCGATTACCGAGAAACTGGTTAAAGACAGATTCCCGTTATTTGTAAAGCCTCGTTCCGGTATGGGTTCTGTCGGTGCCTGTAAGGTTAATTCCCAAAACGAGCTTGATTTTTTTACCAATCGTAATCCGGACCTAATAGTTCAAGATTGTATCACCGGAATCGAATACACTTTGGATACGCTATCCAACTTGAACGGTGAAGCCATTTCCATAGTACCCCGGGAACGGCTCCAGGTTCGTTCCGGAGAAGTAGCCAAAAGCCGGACTGTAAAACGACCGGACTTGATCCAACAAGGAAAACAGATCATTGAAACGCTTGAAATAATTGGCCCAGCAACACTCCAGTGCATCGACGACGGATTGATGGTATACTGGATTGAAATAAATCCTCGTTTCGGCGGTGGGGTCCCTCTTTCGATCCGGGCCGGAGTAGATTATCCCTACCTGCTTTACAAGATGTCCACCGGTGAACCACTCCAACCCATACTCGGCAAATATCAAACCAACCTCACCATGCTCCGGTACGATCAATCGGTTTACTTTTGATCAAAGAAATCCAATAAATCCGTGTAAATCCTGTCAAAGAGAAAAGGACTTTGACAGGATTAATATTTGGCTGACAAAAAGAGTATATTCGTGGTATACTATATTGTAGATAGATAAGTGAGGGGGATTGTAGATGCAAACCACCACAGTCCGGATGAACCGCCGTACTTGGGAACAGCTTAAGGAACTTGCGGCCAATATTGGCCTCCCCATGCAGGAAATACTCGATAAAGCCATTGAAGAGTATCGCAGGAAATGTTTTTTAGAGGAAACGAATAGGGCTTTTAGTACTTTAAGGGAAAATCCTGAGTTGTGGGCGGAAGAAGTTGATGAACGAAAAACTTGGGATGCTACTAACAATGATGGCGCTCGAAAGGAAGGGTATGATGCCTGAACCTTCACGAGGCGATATTTGGTTAGTAGATTTGAACCCCGGTCAAGGGCATGAACAATCAGGAATTAGACCAGCTTTAGTTATTTCAGTGGATCTTTTTAATCATGGTCCTGCCGGACTATTGGTTGTCTTACCGATAACATCGAAAAACAAAGGGATACCGATGCATGTGGCAATTAATCCCCAGGAAGGCGGTTTGCAGTTAAAGAGTTATATTAAGACGGAGGATATTCGATCTATCTCGAAAGAAAGATTGTTATCAAGATTAGGAAGGGTTTCGGAACTGATTATGGAAGAAGTGGAAGATCGAATTTCAATTTTACTAGGATTATGAATGACAATATGATATTGGTCTTTGATCTCGATGATACTTTATATAACGAACTAACTTTTGTTCAAAGCGGTTTTAAGGCTGTAGCCCGGTATTTAGGCGAATACTATTCCATTCCCGTCCAAACCGGATTGGATTTCATGCTCGAAAAGCTCTCATTCGGGCGGGGACGGATCTTTGACGATTTACTCACCGAGTACGGAATCTATCAAAAAGAATTAGTCCATAAATGTGTTTCTATTTACCGCCTTCACCAACCGGAAATTAAGCTTTACCCCGAAGCCGACGCTTGCCTTCGCCGTCTCCATAATTACCCCCAATACATCGTCACCGACGGGAACAAGCTGGTTCAGGCAAATAAAATTAAGGCCCTTGGCTTGGACCAGCAGGTCAAATACTGTTACATTACCCACCGTTACGGCATTAAAAACGCCAAACCTTCCCCATATTGTTTTCAAAAAATTTGTGAACGGGAGAAAGTTAGTCCAGAGAAAGTAGTCTATATTGCCGATAATCCCCATAAAGACTTTGTTGGAATTAAACCACTCGGGTTCAGGACTATTCGGATACTGCAGGGTTCTTATAAGGATTTAATGTTATCTAGTGAATATGAAGGGGAGCAACAGATTAGGTCACTGGATGAATTGACCCAGGAGTTTATCAAAAGGTTGACAGGTGATAAATGAAATTACCATTTTGGCTATTATTAGTTTTTTCATGATAGCCACGAGTGAAGGATTTGGGTGTTTCCGAGATTGAGCAAGGCAAAACCTTTTTGGATCTCATGGACGACCGAAGGAATACAATGGATGACCGATGAGACATCAGCGACGACTGACTCAAGGCAAGCAGAGATTCATCGAAACCTCATTTGAGCCGGGCTCTCCCTAAAAACCGCATTTAAGCGCTGTTTTTTAATGTGGGATAACAATGTTTATTTTTGTTCTCATGGGACAAATAATTAACAGGATAAAATGAGTAAGAAACCGAATTTGTATATCTAAATCGAAATAAATATTGTTGATACTGTTTCACCCTTAAACCATGAATGGAACAGAGCAAAGTAAAGTATTTTCCCGGAGGAGAACAAATGGATCCTATAAAAATCGGCAATAGTGTTATCTCGTCAAACGATACTCCCTTCATCATCGCCGAAATGTCCGGCAATCATAATCACTCCTTGGATCGGGCGCTGGCAATCGTGGAGGCGGCAGCTCAAGCCGGGGTCCATGCTCTCAAACTCCAAACTTACACCGCTGATACCATGACCTTGGATATTGATGAAGGCGAATTTTTCATCGATGATCCTAACAATCTCTGGCAGGGGACTTCACTTTTTAAGCTATATCAGAAAGCATATACCCCCTGGGAATGGCATCAGCCCATCTTTGACCGTTGCCGGGAGCTGGGGATCATCGGATTCAGCACACCCTTCGACGCTACAGCGGTGGATTTTCTAGAGTCCTTAAAGGTGCCTTGCTATAAGATCGCCGCCTTTGAAAACACCGATCTGCCGCTTCTCAAGAAAGTGGCGGCTACCGGGAAACCGGTTTTGGTATCGACCGGAATGGCAACAATCGCCGAGTTGGATGAGACAGTCCGGACCCTTCGGGAGAACGGTTGCCCGGAGGTTATCTTACTTAAATGCACCAGCACCTATCCGGCGTCACCTGAGAATTCCAACCTCAGGACATTACCCCATTTAAGAGAACTTTTCGGCTGTCAGGTGGGCATCTCCGACCATACCTTAGGAATCGGGACCGCTTTGGCTGCTGTCCCATTGGGGGCAACAGTGATCGAGAAGCATTTTACCCTTTCCCGGGCCGAGGGCGGGGTGGATGCTGCTTTTTCGATGGAACCGGAGGAAATGGCGTTATTGGTAAAGGAAAGCGAACGGGCTTGGCAGTCTTTGGGGGAAATAGCCTATGGACCGGCTAATGACGAAAAGGCCTCCTTAAAACACCGCCGCTCGCTTTATATCAGTCAGGATTTAACCGCCGGTACAGTTTTAACTTCCGAAAACGTCCGGTCAATCCGGCCGGGGTTGGGTTTGGCTCCAAAATATTATGATACTGTCATGGGAAAGAGAGTCAACCGGGATGTGAAGCGGGGGACACCCCTTAGTTGGGAGATAATTGGATAGGAGTCAGAAGTTGAGGAGCCAGGAGACAGGGTGTAAGTGAGCCTTGGCGGGAATTCAAACCTAAACCATTAATAAGGGTTAAGGTAAACTTTTATAATTTGGAGGGTCCGGTTAAAACTGTATTGTTTTTGGCCTATATGTTTTTACTACTTTAACATCTTTAAACATAGACTTATTACCTATAAAGCTTCTGTCTCCTGACTCCTGTCTAAAAATTTACATTCTTTTAACAAACCTTTGCAGCTTGCCTTTATTACCTTCGGAACCATCAAACTAGGCAAAAAGGACTATTAATCTTTACCTATTTTTTTCCGAAAATAAAAGTAACCAATAGTTTTTGGTATCAATACATGGAGGTGACTAATATGAGAATCGATCCGATCTTTTCGGTAAATCCAAATGGAAATACCGCTGCAGCAGGGAAGCTGGCAGAGAATACGGAGGCGTCGAGTCAGAACCAAAGTCAGGATAATATTCAAGTCAAACCAACAGAAGAACAGTTGCAACAGGCTTTGACTAAGGTCAAGGAAGGCTTCGAAAAAGCGAATGTTGAGTTTGAATATTCAGTTGATGCGACGACCAACCGGGAAGTGGTGAAAGTTATCGACAAAGACACCAAAGAAGTGATTCGCCAATTTCCGCCTGAAGAAATCCTTAATATGCTGCAAAAGATGTATGAGATGCTTGGAGTTTTAGTTGATAAAAGAGTCTAAGCGTCTCTCGCTTCCTTTTCCCGATTTACTATTCAATACGTAACCAATTAATACGTAGCCAACTCAAATAATTTAAATCAAAACTTTACTCGATAGACATTGAAGTATTTTTTGGTAGGGGAGGTAAATAAGATGGCTAATGATTTAGGCATTCCCGGTTTAGCAACCGGAATGGATACTCAAGCCACAATCAATAAAATAATGCAATATTCCAGAAAGCCGCTGGATCGTCTGAAACAACAGCAGCAAACTTTACTATGGAAACAAGATACCTATCGAAGTTTGAACGCTACTTTGAGCCAATTGCGGGATCTGGCTTTTGATTTAAAATTGCAATCTTCATATAACACTAAGAAGGTTACTAGTTCTAATAATCAGGCGGTGACGGCCACTTCTACTTCTGCGGCAGTGAATACCAACTTTAGTTTGGATGTAATAAGTCTGGCGCAAGCGGCTCAAAATGCTTCGAGCGCACCGGTTTCAATCCGTTCAAAAGTTACCAGTAATGATTTTAATGATACTGGCGAATCGATTACAATTGATGCTACTAACAATTCATTCCAAATTAAACTCGGCGCTAAACAGGAAACAATAACATTGGCGGCGGGTAGTTACGGTACTTATGATAAAGATAATCTGGATGATTTGGCAGCGGCGATTCAAGAACAATTAACTTCGACTGCCGGTTTTACAGGAGCTAATGCCCTCCACGTTAAGGTAACTTCTAATAATGAATTGCAATTTTACACCGGACAGAACCCTGATGATGCTACAGTTCAGACAATAACTTTAAATCAAGCCGGGGCTAATGATGTATTGGCCGAACTTGGTTTTGCCAATAACGCCAACTCCAAAGAGTTGGTGGGGAACATCATTTCCGATCCGGGAAATATTTCAATCACTTCAACGAGTAATAAATTCAAGATTGCGGTTGGAAACGGTTCGCTTCAGGAAATAACCTTAGATATCGATGATTATAACATTAATGAATTTGCAGCGGAAATCCAAGAAAAAATTCGTGCTTTAAACGGATCATACGCTAATATCGAAGTGACTGTTAACGGATTTAACCAGTTAAGGATTACTTCTCCTGCTGAAGTCCCAATCAGGCTTGAATCATCAACCGGTAATAACGGATTAACGACAATGGGATTTACCAGCGGGACTGTCTCTGATTATCCGAAAAATACTATTACCACTAGCTCCTCCATTTGGAACTTGAGAGATAAGTTTATCAATACCGGATTTTTTGAAGGGAAAAACGCCACCGACAATTTCGGTTTTACCATCAATGGTCAGTCATTTAACTTTAATTATAATAACACGATTGACGAGATTATCGCCGTAATTAACGGGAATACGGCCGCCGGTGTTTCGGTATTCTATGATGAATACAAAGATCGATTGTTCATGACCGCTACTCAAGCCGGCAATTACAATGAAAGCGGTGCCGAAATTCAGCTCACTGATACCAGCGGGTTTTTGGCTGGTCTACTAAATATTAGTCAAGAAGGCGAAACTGGCGGGGAAGATGCGAAAGTCATAATTAACGGGGTGACTACCCAAAAGAAATCCAATACTTTCACCATGAATAATGTGACCTTCACTTTGACCGGCGAGGGTAAGGCCAATGTTTCGGTGAATGCCGACACCTCTTCTATTGGTGAAAAAGTTGAAAGCTTTGTAAATAAGTACAATGAAATCCTTGCTTCGCTCTATGAAAAAACCAATGAAGCGCGGCCTACCTCGGGCGGAAAATACAATTACTACCTGCCCTTAACTGATGAACAAAAAGAATCAATGACCGAGGATCAGATCGAGAAGTGGGAAGAACAAGCAAAAAAGGGATTGCTCCGCGGCGATTCAATATTAAAAGAAGCGATAAATAGTATGCGCTCATCAGTGTCGCGAGTGGTAGAAACCTCCAGAAACCTAACGGGAGTTCCTTTGGCTGGAACTATCGATACCTCTGGCGCCAACCGGTTTAAGGTCACTTTGGGCGAAAAAACCGAGGAGATTGTCTTGGATACCGG
>JAAYEK010000225.1 GCA_012728785.1 Bacillota bacterium
GTCACTTTTACTGCGTCGGCTAAAACATTAACGCCACGCTCCAAGGCATGACGGGCCTCTTCACCGAATAACATTTGTTTGGCGGCCATTAAATTCACCTTCCTTTATACCTTAAAATTAATCATTTACTATGGCTAAAACATCGCTTTCTTTTAAAACCATAAATTCTTCTCCATCTAGTTTCACTTCAGTCCCGGCATACTTGGCAAATAAAACCTTATCGCCAACTTTCACATCTAAAGCGACTTTCTGGCCATTCTCCAACATTTTCCCTGTACCTACCGCTTTAACCTCTCCCATTTGAGGTTTTTCTTTAGCGGTGTCTGGAATTAAAATGCCACTCTTGGTCCGTTCTTCACTCTCAAGAACTTTGATAACAATTCTTTCACCTAATGGGGTAATATTCACTGAATTCTCCTCCTCTCAACAGTTTTTATAATCTTATTAGCACTCATCGGAAGTGAGTGCTAACTATTATGATTTTATTAAACAATAATGAGTTTAGCAAGAGCCTTTATTCCCGTTCTGGCGCTATTTTATCTAAATAAGGTTAATTTATTCAATATTTCTAAAGTTTTCGCCCACATTTGATTATTAAAGACTCATAAAACAGTCTCCGTCTGGAAATCATCAAAACGTAATCCTAATTCCCTTGATCATCAGATTTAATTGGAAAAATTTTTTTTGTTAAGCCAAAGGTGGTGGTCGCCAATTTTCTTACCAAAGTTTATCAAACCCATGCTCGCTTCATTGGCGGAACCTTTTGACTCCCCAGAATACACCTATGAAATTAAGTGGGACGGATACCGAGCTTTGGCTTTCCTTGATTCTAATACTAGATTACAAAGTAGGAACCTAAAAGATATTACCGGAATTTTTCCGGAGTTATCCCAAATTCATAGCTTTATAAAACAAACCGGAACAGTCATTGACGGTGAAATAATCGCTCTACGAAATGGAAAACCTGATTTTAGGGAACTCCAAAAAAGGGGGCAACTCCGTAATAAAAGCCAAATTCTTAACGCTCTGAAAAGCATTCCAGTTACCTATATTGCTTTTGACCTCCTTTATCTTAATGGTCAACCACTTTTTCAGGAACCCCTTGAAACTCGTCGTTCTCTTCTAGCTGATAATCTTCACCCCTCAACCCAATTAGTGCTGACCGATTCTATTGAATCCAAAGGGATCGCTTACTTTAACTCCATTGCCGCAATGGGTTTAGA
Source organism: Bacillota bacterium (assembly GCA_012728785.1). GTDB lineage: Bacteria > Bacillota > UBA4882 > UBA8346 > UBA8346 > JAAYHS01. The sequence continues at coordinate 1,224 of JAAYEK010000225.1, forward strand.
GGGAGTCATCGCTAAAAAGAAAAACAGTGTTTATTCTCCCGGTAAAAGAACTAAAACATGGTTAAAATTCAAAAGAAGACAAAGGGACCCCTTTATTATCTGTGGTTTTGTCATTAATCCAACTTCAAGGGGGGAATTAAGCTCTTTGGTTCTCGGGGCTTACCTTGATGGAAGATTAAAATATTTTGGCATGGTTGGAACGGGATTTTCTAGAAAAGAATTGGAAATCACTTTGAAAGAACTCCAAAAGATAGTCAGCCGGTCATCTCCTTTCACCGGGTCAATTACTCCAAAACTCAAAGACATCTCTTGGACCAAACCCCTAGTTGTTTGTGAAGTTGAATACTTGGAACTAACTGATGACGGCAGCCTTAGAGATCCGAGTTTCAAAAGGTTCCGGCCAGACATAAAACCAGCGGAATGTATTTATCCACCTTGAAAGGATAAAGATCAAGATCATGTCTCCAACAGTTGAAATCAATCAATATCAAATACCGGTCAAAAATTTAGATAAAATCTTCTGGCCCGAAGAAGGCTTCACCAAAGCCGACATTATCAATTATTATATCTCAATTTGGCCTTATTTAGCTCCCCATCTTGAAGGAAGACCAGTTTCACTGGTACGATACCCAGAGGGGGTCAAAGGCGCTTTTTTTTATCAAAAAAACATCCTCGACCCTCCCCCATGGGTTAACACCTTCCCGATCCAAAATGAGCAAAAAATCATTAATTATTGTCTGATTAACAACCTAGAAACTCTCATTTGGACGCTCAACCTTGGTTGTATTGAAGTTCATCCCTGGTTATCGACTATTAGCAATCTTAATCATCCTACCTACCTTATTTTTGACCTTGATCCCATGGAACCGGCCACATTTAGTGATTCAGTTACCATTGCCCAATCGATCCGAGTTATCTTAAATGAACTTAAGTTAGAAGCTTTTCCAAAAATATCGGGAGCTACCGGGATTCATATTTATCTTCCGCTAATTTGTCGCTATTCTTATGAACAAACCAGCACTTTTGTTAAAAAGATCGGCACAATAATTATCAAGGCCTTTCCCAATCTAGCCACCAATGAACGAAAAGTGTCCCTTCGCAACGGCAAAGTCTATCTTGATCACTTGCAAAATCTACCAGGAAAGACCATCGCGTCTGTTTACAGCTTACGCCCCTTTCCAGGGGCGCCGGTCTCGATTCCGGTAACTTGGGAAGAATTATCCCGATTCCACCCCGGTAGATTCAATCTAATTAACACTTTGGAACGAATTAAAACCACCGGTGACTTATTTAAACCTTTACTTGATTTAAAACAGAAGCTACCGGATTCTTTATTATAGAGTCTAAAGATAAATATTTGCGCCTGCTATCTCAGTCCATGAAGTTTTTAGTTCCAAGTCAGCCACCACCGGTAAATGGTCTGATAAAAAATTATCAAAAATTGTTAAATTATTCACACTTAAGTCAGGAGTTGTCAAGATCATATCGATCTCCGGCCCGATAATATTCTTCCTTGATCTAACAGTCCCTAATCGTGGAGTTTGGGTATGTTTTACCCAATGTTCCTTTAATAAAGAAACTCCCGGACCGTATTCATTCTCATTGAAATCACCGGCTATTATTAAGGGATTGCCTAATTGAACACCAAATCGGAGAATTTTTTCAGCCTGTCCCAAACGTTCAACTCCGGATAAACCCAAATGAGTAGTTAAAAAATTGAACCTAACCCCTTTTATTTGTAGTTGAACAACTATAAAATTTCGGGGTTCTAAGTTTCCGGGTAATCTTTCAGTCCAGCCGTTGATAAACGGGTACTTGCTTAAGACTAGATTACCAAAAAGTCCTTTCTTACCTCTGCTGAACGCTGCCGAAAAATAGGTATACAACCTCAGTTTTTCAGCAAAAATCCCTTCCATATGTTGAAACCTAGTTTTTCGAGACCAATAGCAACTAACTTCTTGGATTCCGGCCAAATCGGGTTGGACCTTATGAATAAATTCAATTATCCCATCTAAATCATATTTACCATTCCAATTAATACCGTTGTGAATGTTGAATGTCATTACCCGCAAGGAACTTCTCAAATTATTTATACCTGATCTCTCACTTTTTTTATCAATTAACTCATAGGCTCAAAGGATTCCTGATTCTTAGCTTTGGAATAATTTTATCCAATTAATCAAGAAGTTAACACACCCTCGTTATTAAATTAATCTTAATAGCTGAATAATAAAATGATTATTACAAAAAATAACTTCCTGTAGGAGAGTAGCTTCTCCAACGGGTTAGGCTTTTAGTTGATTTTGGAAATATAGCTTAATAATTATAGTTCCGAAACTAGGTAAATTATGTACAAACTTAAGTATAGTTCTATTTTAAATTGGCAATATTATTAAAAGCTAATTGCAAGCCTTTAGGAAGGGGGATAGGAATGACCCGAGAAGAATTGGCGGGAAAAACAAAACAAAAACTAAATGAAATCGCCAAATCTTTGGGAGTAAAGGGAGTCTCCAAACTTACTCGGGATGATCTCGTTGAGCATATCTTACTTTTAGATCCGCCATTCTCTGCTAATCCTAACCATGAAGAGGAGATATCTCAACATTTAAACAATACCCAAGTAGCAACGGAGCCATTTTATGTTCAACCTCCGCTACCGGAACACTTAACCGGAATAGCCGTAGCTGAACAAAGAGAGACTCAAATTCCTCAAGATTATCAAGACACTAAAATAGTGTTGATGGTTCGCGACCCATATTGGTTATACACTTATTGGAATGTAAATCACGAAACCAAAGAACACCTTTCAACCTTTGGCAGATGGGAAAATATCCCTCTAATGTTACGTGTTTACGACATTACCGCTGTAAGTTTTGACGGTTCCAATAGCAACTATTACTTTGATATCTATTTAAACCATTTTGCTAATAACTGGTATATCCACGTGGGAGGGCCAAACCGCGATTTTTGTGTGGATTTAGGTTTTATCCAAGCAAACGGTAGTTTTTATACTATAGTTCGTTCAAATATAGTGACCACACCACGTGATAATGTCTCTGATGTCGTAGATGAAGAATGGATGGTTATTGAAGAAGATTTTCGGAGGCTTTACCGGTTAGCCGGTGGTGAAATAGGAAATAGTTCCGCAGAATTGGTTGAATCCTTAATTAAAAGGTTAGAACGGGAAATTGGTTCAGGAGCCGTCAGTAGTCTGGCAAGCCCTGTAAAACATCTAGCCAAAGAAAGAAAATTCTGGCTGGTATTAAATACCGAACTAATCGTTTATGGAGCAACCGAACCTGATGCTCAAGTTTACATTCAAAACGAACCGATTAAACTTCGTCCGGATGGATCATTTACGATCCGCTATGCACTTCCGGATGGAACTCAGACCATACCGGTTAGTGCTCACTCGGCTGATGGGGTAGACACCATTACCATCACTCCAGTTGTCTCCAAACAAACTACTTAAAATAATATTAATATCCAAACTTCAGGCAAGATTATAGGAGACTGCCTAGTAAATTCAAGGAGTTGTTCTGATGGAAAAAGGATATTTGGCCTTGGTATTACATGCTCATTTACCATTCGTACGCCATCCGGAGTATCCGGATTTTCTTGAGGAAAATTGGTTTTATGAAGCCATTACTGAAACTTATATACCTTTATTAAGGGTTTTTCAAAATTTAAACAATGAAGGTGTCAAGTATCGGCTAACTATAAATCTTTCACCGCCGCTAATTTCAATGTTTAAAGATTCCTTACTTCAACAACGCTATTTAAAAAAAATCGAGAATCTAATTGAACTCGCGGAAAAAGAAGTCGAAAGAACCAGATGGATTCCGGAATTTCATGATTTAGCTAAGATGTATTTGGACCATTTCCGGTTCTGCCATTACTTTTTCGCGGAAAAAAGTCGCTGCGATTTAACTAATGCCTTTAAAGAGCTGGAAGACTCAGGAAATATCGAGATTATAACCTGCGCGGCTACCCACGGTTATCTGCCGCTGATGCTTAATCCCACTGCAACCCGGGCCCAAATAAAACTATCCGTTCAATATCATTATCAAACTTTAAACCGTTTTCCCCGTGGCATATGGCTACCGGAATGCGGCTATCAACCCGGAGTTGACGAAATCCTTAGAAGTGAAGGTTTAAGATACTTTTTCAGCGATGCTCATGGCATTCTCCATGGATCACCCCGACCAAAATACGGCGTCTATGCACCTATTTATTGTCCTTCTGGTGTGGCGGTTTTCGGAAGAGATTTGGAATCCTCTAAACAAGTATGGAGCGCTAATGAAGGATATCCGGGAGACTACGATTATCGTGAATTTTACCGAGATATCGGTTTTGATTTGGAATATGATTATATCCGGCCTCACCTTTCTTCTAATGGTATAAGGAATTTTACCGGAATCAAATATCACCGTATTACCGGAAAAACCATGGACAAACAGCCTTACAACATCTGGGCCGGTAAGGAAAAGGCCGCTCTCCATGCCGGTAATTTTATGTTCAACCGCGAACGCCAAATTGATTATCTCGCCTCGGTATTGGATCGAAAACCGATTATAGTATCCCCATACGATGCCGAACTCTTTGGACACTGGTGGTTTGAAGGACCCCTTTGGCTCGATTATTTAATTCGCAAAATTACTTTTGATCAAAACACCATTAAACTAATTACCCCCGGCGATTACTTGGAAGTCTACCCCCGTAACCAGGTATCCACGCCTTCAATGTCAAGTTGGGGATATAAAGGATTTAACGAAGTTTGGCTTGAAGGTAGTAATGACTGGATCTACCGTCATCTCCACAAAACCGCTGATCGCATGGTTGAACTGGCGCAATATTTCCCTAGAGCGGAAGGGACTCTCCGAAGGGCTTTGAATCAAGCTGCACGAGAAGTTTTACTTTTACAAAGTAGTGACTGGGCCTTCATTATGAAAACCAAAACCATGGTTGAATATGCCGTAAAAAGAACCAAAACCCATATCAACCGGTTTAACAACTTATATGACCAAATCAAATATAACCGAATCGACGATGGCTATTTGGCCCAAATCGAGGGAAAAGACAACATTTTCCCGGATTTAAGCTACCAAATATACAATCCGAATTACGCTTCTTACGAACCCTTACCGGAAGTAGCAGCGGCACAAGTTTGAATAACAGGAGTCGGTAGCTTGCTGTTACTGCCGACTGGCTACTGACTCCTGATCACTGATAAATACTTTCTCCTCGATGCTACTCAATAAATATGTAAAACCATACGCCAAGCAAGTCCCGAAAGCGACCACTCCGGAATCGTTTACCAAAAAAGCGGCTATCCCTACAATTAAAATTCCATACCAAACAAACTGCTTCTCAACGGTGACTAGTTTGATTTTAAGGGTAAGCTTTATATAACAACTTATTATTAAAGCGAGCAAAATTATCCTAGTCCAGGAACTAAAGATAAATAACTTCATGTTCATAGCTACTTTTCGATGAAAGATCAACCATGTTTGGGAAAGGTTAAAGTCGATTAGTAATTGGACAAACCGCCCTAAGTGTGTTTGCAGATTGGGTTCTCTTAGACTATCCCACCATCCGATTAACGCCACCATGATGATAATACTACTAATAAGCAGCCAGATTTTTCGACTGCTAAAATTTAAGTTATAGAGTTTTGCTCCATAAAAAGAAAAACCCACTATTGCCGCTAAGGTCCCCCCAAAATTGATTCCCAACTGGGGCCAGCCTAAAGTCAACATTGACAGAGTTAAAACTACTAAAACAGGCCATCTACATTTAAAAAATTTGGTAACTAAATGGGCCAGCACCAAAGAAACCGCCAAAAAAATCCCCATATATTCATTACCAATTCCATAATATCTTGAACCTCCCACAGCGCTGTATCCAAGAGCGGAAAACCGAATCAAATTCCAACCGGTTAACTGGTCCAATATTATTCCACTCCACAAACATAACGATAAAATAAAAAAACGCTTATCGGTAGGATTAATTTTCATTAATATTAAAATCAATGCCAGGGTAATTAATAACATACCCCCTTCCACCCAAAACACTACCGGTAATAAGGGTAAAATTAATAACGCTAACGGTACAACCACTACTGTAATTAGGATAAAGCCCTTTAGAAGCTTCTTTTTTAAGGCTATCCCCAATGCAGCAGCTATCCACCCCATGGAAATAACCCATAAATACCAATCCAATAAAGAACGTTGTGAATTATTAATTTTATTAAGCTTATAGTTCAAACTTAGAAGTCTTTCAAGATGCTGGTTAGTCGGAACTGATCGCGCAGCTCTACCATGAAAAATATGATTAACCGGTAATTTAGCCAATTGGATTAATGTTGGTAATACATCGGTATTAGCTACTAAACCATCCCAATTAGTAGTCCCCGATGTCAATAATCCGCTGGAAAACCCAGGCCCCTTAATTATAATCGGAGCTAACATACTACTTTTTTTCTCCCCTGATAGGGAAGGGCTTAGCATTAAGAGTCGGTATTTAACACCGGCATTTTGTTGAGTAAACTTTTCTAAAAAACGGTCTAATTCATTCCATATTTCCTGCTTTAACTCTAAATATACTGCAGGTAGCATCTCTTCCCGAAATTGGTCTAAGCGGGCAAAATCACCAAACTCTATTAAAACTAGATTACCGGGTTTCAATATTCTACTTATTTCAGATAATACTTGCTCGGAATCGAAACGGTGCCTATAAGGAAAAGAATGATCAATTCTATTTATTTCAGAGCCAACCAAACCGCCATCGATTAATCCTTCCTGATCCATTATAGTAAAACCGCTAGGCCGACTTGTTTCAATGACAGTATCCTGATGACCAATGAGAAAAGTCTTCCAACCATGATAACGAAAGAAATCTCCTAATAACCCCGGTTGAATCGAATATTCCTCTGCTGCAGCCCGATTTTGGATCCAACCGATCTCAGGTATTATAAGATTTGACTTTTTAATTTCCTTTCCCGTGGTCCATCTCCAAAAAGAGCTTGCTTTAACTGAAGCCAATGATTCTTCCGGTTTGTAAGCCCCTCCTTTGGCTAAAGGCGCAAAACTCCGGTTACCACTGCCCAATGATAAATAAC
>JAAYEK010000226.1 GCA_012728785.1 Bacillota bacterium
CCAACAAATAAAATAATCCCTAAAATCAACTGCCCATTAAGAAATACATGAGTATAAAAATGCATATGTTTTTCAATAATTTTATCGTCTGTGTAATACTTTTTAAATAATTTTCTAGTCTCATTTTGAACTTTAAATTGATATGTAGAACTCCCCAAAAATAAATACTCAAAATCAGAAGAATTACAAATGTAGTATTCTTGACTTTTAAAAATGTTGCAACAATAAGAATAATAATAATAGCAATGATAGCCATAATTGCAAAATGAAAAATTATCATTTTTATCCTTACATTCATATTATCCCTCTTCAATTTTTTTAATAAAAGAATTAGCAAACATGATTTCCGTGGTTTGACGTGGGGCATTTTTTGAATTTGACGATTAAGCGCCCGGCCCTTTCTATTTTAAAAAGCTAAGTGAAAATATTTTTATAATACATTTTTACTTTATAAATACTTCAACTTTGACTAATTTTAAATACCCTTTTTAAGAAATTATAATACTTGTTTCATTTTATACCCATTCCATTTGATGCATTTTAAGTATTTTCTTTTTGAAGGCTGAAAATCGCCCCTAAAGCACTAGCACTTTCTATCATTTTTCTGTCAGTTCCATAAAATCCCTTCTTTTTTACCCGCAAAAGAAAACCCGGTAATCTACGGGTCAATATTTCTCAGCAAATTTAAATTTTAGGCCATACTTTTCCGCAATCTTCTTGACTTCATCGCTCACTGATTTAACGTATTCCTCATACCTTTAATTACTGCGTTTTATTAATGTTCAAAATATACTTATTCCCTTCCTCATCATCCTGTTTTAGATTCATAACATATTCTTTTTGTTTATCACCTGAACCCAACTTGAACTTTTTGTTGAGGGGGAAAAGGTGATTCTTACCGTAATAGATCTGGACCATATCTTCATCGTTAAAAACTCCATCTATGTTCCAATCCAATACATTTATCTTAAGTGTTTCTTTTGGACTTGGATTTCGTATTCCGTGAAGGTAATAACGATTGCCAATACTGGTTTGCGTTGATAATGAAATACTGGCAGCAGTCCCTTTTCCCTCTTCATTTACATTTTTAGGCCAACATTTTATTGAATACCTAGTTTTTAGTAAACATTCAATTTTTGAGTCAGGATCAATCAATAATATTAATCCGTACCCTGACAGAAACTGCGGATCAGTATCCTTGTTCAAATCAAAACCTATCCCTCCACTGTGGCTGTTATCTTCTTCTTTGACAATAGTAAAGGGGACCTCTTTTCCATTTGAGTCAAAAATTTTTAAGTAATTTAAGTTATACATGGACACCCCCTTAAACTTAACTATGACCGTATAGTTGTTTTGGTTAATATAAAAATCTTTTTTAAATTCTAGTTTGGAAAAAAGAGTATCCATGCTGACATACCCTAACAAACGATTTAGAAAATTCACACCGCTTTGGTCATAACTATATATTTCAAGGTAAGGAGACCCATTGTCTTTTCCCCCTAGTTCGACTTGCCCAGACAAATCAAATGAGCTTAAATCCTTACATCCCGTAATAACAATACCTAGGATAAAAACAATTATTATTAGCACTACTCTGCGGCCCATATATTAGACCTCCCTAATAGGTTTATTCCTAAGAAATAAACTCACAATTAAAAATTGGTTCCAAAATGCACATTTAACCAATTTTTTGCATCATTTCCGATCTTGACAAGAGAAGCATTCAAAGCTTTTTGAGCCGAATCGCCAAATGCTTGTACAAACCCATTCTCAAACTGCGATATCCCACCATTAAATGTTGCCGTGACTCCACCTATTAATCCGTCAACAGTTGCTTGATTATACCATCGTTTATTACAAAAGTCCTCAAAATCTCTATACGCTCCCTTTTCTAATGACCGGAATGTAGACTTGCCAGCTCCTTGCCAAAATCCATTAGTAAAGTTTGAAATTCCGCCTTTGAATATAGATGTTGATATTCCACTACTTACTCCGCTTACAAGTGCTTGGTTATACCAAGATTTAATACAAAAGTCCTTAAACTGTTTATTCATTGAAGTGTTTATTGAATTTGATGTCGAACCACCAAACCCTCCCCAAAAACCGTTTGTAAAATTGGAGATCCCTCCACCAAAAACCGATGATGATATTCCACTACTTAATCCGGATATAAATGCATGGTTAAACCAATTATCATTTATTTTTAAATACTTGAAGAAAAAGTCATTCATTCCACCAGCGAACGACTTTGATGCAGATCCACCAAATCCATGCCAGAATCCTTCAGTAAAATCTCCATCAAATTCGCCACCGTTTATATATGAAGCTACTCCATCTTTTAACCCGTCTAATAATGCTTCATTAAACCAGTTGTTACTGGCATATTCCCCATGCTTATCAATTCCTGCATTAATCGCCCCGCCGATAGCCCCATAGACCGCACCTTTCTCAAAGCCTTCCCCGACCATCTCCCCGGTTATGCCACCGGCGATAGCACCACTCGTAGCACCAAATCCGACTTTTGAGGTTTCAGCTAATGCCGCCCCCCAAGCCGTTTCACCTAAAGCACTGCCAACACCTGCTCCTATCGCTCCGGTAACCGCTCCCATTGCAAACCCTTGAAAGAAATCCCCACCGCATAAGTAGGAGTCCAAACCGCTGATAATTGCGCTAACCAACCACCACCAAACCTTACCGCTCGGGTCAATCCTGTTTAAGGGGTTATTCCCGCAGTACGAGTAAAGGTTCGGATTATTCGGATCTCCCGCCGGGTCTTCCGAGATAAACCGTCCCAAATCCGGATCATACCACCTGGCGTTGAAGTAATACAAACCGATATCCGGATCATACTCTTTCCCGGTAAACCCGTGGAGTTCCTCAAACTCTCCATC
>JAAYEK010000227.1 GCA_012728785.1 Bacillota bacterium
AACTTATTCTTGGGGTTTTACTATTTTACTTAATGTATTTAATTTCTACGTTTTTTTAATAATTCCTTCCATAGCTAGTGATGCTGAACGGGAAGTTTTGTCAAATGTAGATGGGTTGTTCAATGAGTTGTTCAGGCAACTGTAGGATAAGGCTGTCATGGAGTCTAACTCAAAAAACATCTTTACCACGAAGGCCACGAAGAACATGAAGTTTTTAAAATCAAGAGCGATATCTCCCGTGGAGAGGCGCAGAGTTAAGGGGAGAATAGGCGATAGAGTCAATTGAATGGAGAAATTTTTTTAGCCTTTTGCCCCACCTCTACACAACAATATGCAATTTACAATCTATGTCAACAAACAATAGGTTCTGATCATAATCGGTTTGGTTTCGATTACTAAACGTTAAGTAAAAGTTAGTAAATGATTAGTGAAATTTACTAAACGATAGGTTCCGGTTGCCAAACGATTAGTAAAAACCATTAAACGCTAAGTTCCAATTATTAAACGATTGGTGATTGCCGTTAAACGATTGGTTGCAATCACTAAAAGTTAAGTAAAAATTACTAAATGATAAGTAAAGTTTAGTAAACGTTTAATTCCAATTATTAAACGATTAATAAAAATTACCTTTCATTGAGTTTCAAATACTAAACGAAGTATGGCGGAGAATAAAACGATGGGCCGGAGGATGAAACGGAGCGCTTTTGGGGTGCTCCATAGTCTGACGGTTCTTTATTATTAACAAATCCGAACCAAATGCCATCGGTATGATCTGGAAGACTACCGGATCACCAGCCCCTTAGTCTGTTACAATCTCCTCCAGTTTCTCCTCGATCTCAAGTCCGAACCGGTGGAGAAGTTTGGGATCATTGCGCTAAATACCAAGCATAAGATCGTCGGGATTCATATCATCGGGACCGGCACCATTGATAAAATCTATATCGAACCCAGACAAGTCTATATGGCGGCGTTAATGAACAATGCCAAAGCAATCATCGCCTTTCATTGCCATCCATCAGGCGATCCCACTCCCAGCCGGGACGATCTTATCCTCACCCAAAGACTGAAAAAGGCCGGGAAGATCATGTGTATCGAATTATTGGATCATCTGATCACCGGGGAACGGGATTTTGTAAGTTTAAAAGAGCAAGGGTTGGTGTAGTCCGCGCATCGAACTTCAAAAAATTGAAGGGGTAAATAATATGGAAAAAATAGAAGATGAAATTAGGGAACGTATTATTTCCTATTAATCCATTTCTCAATAATGACATAGAAATGCATATCTGCTGTTTTTGTGAAAATGGAGATTTGTTAAGTCAATTGAGAGGGTATGGTTCTAAGGAACAAAAAAGAGTAATAAATGGGGTACTTGATATATTTTTTTCATCAAAGCTGCTTTCGAGTCGGCTTTATTTTTTTTCTGACTCGTATTTGATCGGTAAAAAAATTTATACCCAGTATAAAAATTATTAAAATCCGGTAATTATTGTTAGGATTTTAGAGACTAACCGAAAATTCTAGCCGAATAATACCGAATGTTTATGAAAAATAGATTTTGGCAGGTCTGTTTTAGTTGGTAAAAATAATTAAAATGATTAAAAACATCAAAACAATTTATTTTTCGACAAAGGATTTGGAAGATATTTATAGTATATATAACCTAACTTTCTAGAAAATTGAAATTAATGGAGTGGTTTATAAAATGAGTATCAGTGAAAAGCCAATTTGTAATGTAGCTGACTATAGGGTCGAGGATCGATCTGAAAAAAAAGACTACCAAACAACTAAGCCGATATCATTAATAAGCGTGCAAACCTTACCAACAATTGGTCCATATGGAGCTACAGTTTTTAATATCGGAAAGAATCTATTGCTGGCTATCGCCAATTGGTCTGATGGAAAAAATAATCGTCAATATTCGCGAATATATAAATGGAAGGAAGGAAAATTTGAAGAGATCCAAGGGGTAATAACCTATGGCGCTTGTGGCGTAGAGGCTTTTACAATTGGAGACAGCAGCTTTTTAGCGGTGGCCAACTATTCTGACGGCAAAAACTTTTCAATAGATTCGGATATTTACCGCTGGAACGGTTTTGTTTTTGAACAATTTCAAAAGATACCAACTAACGGCGCTGTTTGTTGGAGGTCGTTTCAGATTCATCATGATCATTTTCTAGCAGTGGCCAACTCCTGCAACAATTTTGGTAATCGGGTTGATTCGGTTATTTATAAGTGGAATGGAGACCGTTTTATTGAAATGCAACAAATTCCAACAATTGGGGCATTGGACTGGGAGTTTTTCACTATTGACAATCATCGCTATCTGGTGGTTGCTAATCATGCCGATGGTGAACAAGATAGTATCAATTCTAAAATATACCGATGGAATGGGACCCGATTTGTAGACAACCAAGAGATTCTTACTCATGGCGCTCATGATTGGGTTTATTTCGAGATTAAGGATAAAAAATTTCTGGCGGTGGCCAACTTTAAGCAAGGTGATTCGTGTAATATTGATTCCGCCATCTATTGCTGGAATGGTGGTCGTTTTGAACTGTTTCAGTCAATTCCGACTCATGGTATTCATAACTGGGAATTTTTTCGGCATAACCAAGATTATGATTCTCCCACAAAAAGCCTGAAAAAAATTACAATAAGACCAATTATTAGACGTAACAATACGAAAAATTCGATCAATTCGATCAATAATGAATAAAGAAAAATCAAGCAACTACAAGGGTTTTGCGGCATATTTGCCGAATATTCCTTTTAGATGAAAACCATCCGAAAGGAAGACTAGAATGTTTTGCGCTAATGAACAAATGCCGCTAATTAGTTCCCTTGACCAACTGCCCAAATACCAACGGGAACTTTTAGAAAAGGGTTGGACCAAAGATTTTCACGATAAGATTTTGCCCTATATCAACGAAAGAAACTTTGCAGTCCTATACAGCAAAAACCAAGCGTCCAGGCCTAATTCGCCAGTTAATGTATTGGTGGGTTTATTGATAATCAAAGAAATATTGCAACTAACCGATGAGGAGCTAATCAGTTCCCTTCTCTTCGACACCCGGTTCCAATATGCCCTCCATACCATGGATCGACCCGTACAACCAGTATCTATCAACACACTCACCAACTTTCGCAATCGGTTGACGAATTATCTTGAAACTACCGGCATTGACCTGATCAAGCTCGAAACCGAAGCAATGGCGGAACGGATCGCCAAACAGTTAAACATTGACCCGAAACTGATGCGGATGGATTCCTTAATGATCAGTTCATCGTGTAAAAAACTGAGCCGCATTGAGTTGGTATATAGCGTCAATCATTGTATGATAAAGACTTTAGCCAAACTAGCGCCGGAAGCAATCCCGGAAAGCTGTAAAGGATACCTGGAAAAAGGACATAAAAACGAAACAATATACCGGACTCGGGACACGGAAGCCGAATCCAAGCTGATAACGCTTTTCAAGCAGACTGAAGCGCTCTATCGAGCCGCGATAGCCGCCGGGGAAAAAGTAACATACAGTAAAGCATTTGGTATCTTATCAAGATTTATCAAGGAGCAAACCGAACCTGCAGAAGACGACCGGTTGATCCCCAAACCCGGAAAAGACATTTCCCCGGAAAGCCTGCAAAACCCGAGCGATCCGGATGCCACATACCGCCGAAAATATGGCGCCAACGTCGGTTATGTCGCCAATATCGTTAATGCCTATGATGGTCAAAATCAAATCGTTACTCATTACGACCTTGAACCTAATACCTATAGCGACCAAAAGTTCGCGAAAGACACCATCCGTGCTTTATCACAAAACAATGGAGAAGATACCAATGCTGAAAATAGCGCTAACGAAAAGAGAATTCTCAACGTGGATGGGACATATTACAGCGATGAACTGGCAGAAATAGCTCAAACGCATGGTATCAATTTAATACCCGGTCAACTGACCGGCGTCAAACCGGATTCCGAAAAACTTGGATATGACCAGTTCAAAGTCGATGAAGATGCCCATCAAGTCAAAGAATGCCCTGGAGGCCATTCCCCGGATGAAGCCTATTACGATGTCAAAGGAAAGAGCTATACGGTTAAAATCGCCAAAGAAAAATGCGCTACTTGCCCTTTACAAGATAAATGCCCGATGAAACAACAAAAGAAACAGAATGTAATTCGTTTTAGTGAGAAACGATACCGGACCGACCAATTACGCGCCAGGATGGACACTGAAGAATACCGCAAGCTAACCAATGCTAGGGCCGGGGTTGAAGGAATACCCTCGGTGCTTCGCCGCCGTTACCGGGTTGACGAGATGCCCATCCGGGGATTAGTGCGTGTAAAAGTATGGTTTGGATTCAAAATCATAGCGTTGAACTTTAAAAGTTTGGTAAAAGGAAGCCGAATTATGACCAAGGAGCTTGTTACTTATTTTTATTTAGTTATCAAAGGGCTTTTAAAAGAAATGTTAGGGACTACTGAACTATATTTTACTTAAATTAACATTTGTGTCTTTCGAAATTAGTTGGTTTTTGTGGGCTAATCATAAATTAAGATGGAAAACCATTTATTGAGGGACTTAAGATAATATTCCAATTCGACACCGGCATCATCCGTGGCCACTTGGTCAATCATGGGCAAATAATCCGGATTTTCCAACCATATTTCGGGA
>JAAYEK010000018.1 GCA_012728785.1 Bacillota bacterium
GGAAGGGTCCCTCCAATTATTAGTCGGTCCAGCGTCTTCTTGCTTTTTAGATGCAATATAAGTCCGGTCCTCAACCCGGGCCACGTCCGAAGGGTGGCTACGAAACAAATAACAACCGGGTCGTTTTTCGGGATTAAGCGGAGTTGCAGCACCTGAATCTACCATTTCCTTTAATAAGTATTCATACTCTTTCTGAGAACCATCACACCAGTAGATCTGTTTGGGCTGACACAATTCAGCCATTTCACTAACCCATTTTTGAAGAGCTTTGTTCATGTTTTCCCCTTTCTATTGCTAAAGTTTAATATAAACAAAAATTAAATATTTTTAACTTTTCACATCCATGACTAAATATAAAAGTATCTCAAAATTCATAGTGATTTCACAACTACTTTTTTCAAAGTATAACAGGCGAAGTAATAACAAAAAATCACCTTTTATGGTGACAAAATAAAGCTTAAAATTTATTTTATTATTATCCAAGCCAGATGTCAACGAATAAAATCAATGTATACAGTATCTTCAATTAAAACTTTGTAAACAGCGGGGTTATTGGAATCGATTATTACAATTAAGTATTTAGGAGAATTTTCTTTGTTTGCCTTAGCGCTTTTTGTAAAAATTCCCGTGATTCATCCCACAAATTAAGATCTATTGTTTCTTCAACGGTAAAAAAATTGACCAGTCGGCCCTCAGGGTTAATGGTGATTGTTTGCAAATATTTCATCAAATATAAGCTGGTATTGATCAATATCTTTTGATCATTACGGTACCATCGGTAACTTAAATTTCCCAAACTAGCAACTACAATAGCCTCAACTCCCGCTTCTTCAGCCACCTCCCGTAATGCGGCATCGATAAAGGTCTCGCCATCCTCAACATGACCGGCGGGGATAATCCACCGGTTCGGGTTGGAATTACTGGTAACCAGCAAAAACTCAATTCTCCCATTTTCCTTGCGAAATACTACCCCGCCAGCCCTTTGCTCAACAGGTAAATTAGACATTTCACACCACTTACCACTTTCATTTAAATATGCTACTGCTTTTAAAACATAATTTTCTGCCTCCTGGCCCAGATATTAACCAGAATTCCGGCAGCCGCTAAACTCGATAGCATTGAACTTCCACCTGAACTAATAAAGGGAAGTGGGATACCAGTAATAGGCATAATTCCCATATTCATGCCCACGTTTTCCATTACATGAAAAAGAAACATCGACACCACTCCGGTAGCTACAATCGTCCCGGTTTTATCCCGGGCTTGATAAGCAATTCGGACTCCCCGCCAAATTAAAATGAAAAATAGAAATAAGACCCCAAAACCTCCGACAAAACCCAATTCCTCACAAAGAACCGCGAAAATAAAATCCGTATGGTTCTCCGGTAAATAACCAAGACGCCCCTGAGTCCCTCGAAACAAACCTTTGCCAAAAAACTGTCCCGAACCAACGGCGATTACTGCCTGTCTTACGTTCCACCCGCTACCACGGGGGTCCCGTTCCGGATTGATAAAACTAGTCAACCGGGCCACTTGATACTCTTTAATTGGCAACGGAGTGTCGAAAAAATAATGGGAAAGGAAGACCAAAGCAATAATGAATATTCCAGTAAATATTATTAATGACAATTTCCACCCTGGAGCGCCGGCAACATACATCATGATAAACATGATAAAAATAAAGACTAAAGCAGTCCCCAAATCCGGTTGAAGTAAAATCAATAATAATGGGCCACCGACATACAAAAAAGGCACAATAAAATTATAAAACGACTGCAAACTCTCTTTTTCCGCCAAATACTTACCGAAAGTGACAATTAAAAGCACTTTTGATATTTCCGAAGGCTGAAATCCAAACAACCAACTTTGAGCCCCATTTCGCTCGCTTCCTAAAGGAGTAAGCACCAAAAGTAACATGATAATATTCAAAACGTATAGTAATTGGGCCATTCGGTCGGAAATACGGTAATCAAAAAATAGTAAGGCGAATAAAACTGCAACACCGATACAGACCGCTACCGATTGTTTTTTAACAAATAGAAAAGGATCTCCAAAAGTAAGATCGATTTTGGCATGGGTGGCGCTATAAACCATTACTAATCCAATTATTATTAGTAATCCCACTACCGATAATAAGGTATAGTCCAAATTTTTAAGTAAGCGACGGTCCAATGCCATGCCCCCCAATATCGTCCAATACTTTTGATTTAATTATAGCCTGAAGCCATCTTCACGTCCAGTAGAAATTATTCCTATATACTGTGCATTTGTAAGGAATTTCTATTAAAATTACGAATCGTTAGCTTACGATAATCTGGGCGGGAAATAGGAACGATCTTCGATTCATATTCCTAATCAATCCTTAAGCTATTAAAGAAAAACGGCTTTTTTAAGAGCCGTCATTAACGCCTAATTCGCTTAACTGGGATATTGGCTATTAAGGATGCCGATAATTCACCGGAACTTAACGTAACCTCCATGGTATCCTCGTCAATATCCATGTACTTTGAAATTACCTCGATCAATTCTTCCTTGAGCATTTCCATTAAACCAGGCGCCACATTAGCCCGGTCATGGACCAACACCAGTCGAAGTCGCTCTACCGCCCGGTTTTTACTTGATGTTTCATCTTTAAAAAATTTGTTTATCAAATCCAAAATCAACCCCCCTCAGCATACCGCATAAGTCAAAGGTTACTTCTTATTATTAATAAGTCGCCCAATCTTTTCAAAAAAACCCAAATCGTAATCAAGTGACATAAAAGCAACTTCCTCGCCTTCAATCCGAGCGACAATATTCCGGAAAGCCGCCCCCGCTTTAGTACTGGACTCCATTACGGAAGGTTCGCCACGATTAGTTGAAACGATAATCGTTTCATCATCCGGGACAACTCCTAACAACTCAATAGCCAGAATATCATTAACATCGTCAATATCCATCATATCGCCTTTTCTGACCATTTGAGGACGGACCCGGTTGATAATCAAATGAGGCGCAGGTATTTCATTTGCTTGCAACAAACCGATAATCCGATCAGCGTCACGGACTGCGGAAACATCCGGAGTTGTAATAATAATAGCTTGATCAGCCCCGGCGATGGCATTTTTGAAACCTTGTTCGATCCCCGCCGGACAATCGATTACAATATAGTCATATTCTTTACGTAGTTCGTCGCAGAGTTCCTTCATCTGATCCGGTTTAACCGCGTCTTTCTCCCTGGTTTGGGCTGCAGGCAATAGAAATAAATTATTAAATCGTTTGTCTTTAATTAAAGCCTGTTTGATTTTGCATGTTTTTTCAACTACATTTACCAAATCAAATACAATCCTATTTTCTAGCCCCATCACTACATCGAGATTTCGCAAACCAATATCGGCATCGATTAAAACCACTTTGCGACCCCGAATAGCCAAACCGGTACCGATATTCGCTGAAGTTGTAGTTTTACCAACACCACCTTTTCCCGAAGTAACTACGATTACTTTTCCCGACATTAAAAAACCTCCTTGATTATACAACCCTAATTAATACTTATATTTTTGGTTAAAGTAATTCTGGTTTACTTTCTCCACTACAATTTGTTCATCCCTGATTACAGCCACCTCAGGTCGGAAATAACGGGTTTCTTTTTCACTTTCAGTTTCAGGTGCACGGGTATATACTTCAGCAATTCGTATCTGAACCGGTCTGATCTGAAAAGCGAAAATCTCAGCCATTTTGTCGCCTTTAGCCCCGGCATGGGCAGTACCGCGTAACTTACCCAAAACCATTATATCACCACTGGCGATAATTTCCGCCCCCGGATTGACGTCCCCCATAACTAGAATATTTCCGTCAAACTCAATTCGTTGTCCGGAACGGACTGTTTTACGAATTGTAACTGAAGGGATTAAGTTCCTATGATCAATGGGTTGCTTCTTTTTATCTTTTTTTAAGGGCTCCAATAATTCATCGGCCTTCCATCGTGCCGTCATTCCAGCATCATTAATTAGTTGAACCAAAAAAGAGCGTTCATCATCAAGCAAACGACGGTTACCAATTTTTAACGTAATTTCGGCGCCTTTGAAAAAACCTTTCGACTTATCCAATTGGTTTCGCAGTTCATCCATATATATATCAAAGGGCCCAATTTCCGGTATTATTAAGGTTAACCCGGATTTATACCCCTTAATCACGATGCCGTTAGCCAAATTCGAATTGGGGTTCTTCCGCAAGTTTGCTGTTTCGATCATCTCGTCCTCTCCATGCTTGGGTAATGAACACCTGAATATCAACAAATCAAAATCACTCAAGAAACTTTCGCTACCAAAAAGAAAATTCCTCCTGAAACTGGAGGAAGTTTGTAAGTCTTGAAATTACTCACCAGCTGAAACGGTATTTTCTGGTTGAACCGGATCAAAAGCCGATTCCGATTCGGACTTGTCCGCAGCCTCCTCTACTTTCTCCTGGATTTCGCTCTGTTCCAGAATGGGTGTTTCCGGGGCCGGTTGTTCTTCTAGCTTCTTTTTCGGCTCTTCGGTTTTAACTTCTCGATTCGAATTTTCAGATACCGGACTGTCTTCAGGTTTCGCTTCCCGCTTGTCCTCTATTCTTTTAATCGGTTTATTGGTCTTTTCCGTAGTCGTAGTTCGCTCCAGTTTCTTATTCAAGTTAAAATAGGATTCCAAAATCTTACGAGCGACAGGAGCAGCACCACCGCTTCCTGACCCGCCTTGCTCAATCAAGACAATCACTACAATTTCCGGTTTATTGGTAGGAGCATAACAGGCAAAAACGCCGGAGTTATCATAAGGAGGTTTTTGGACTGTACCAGTTTTTCCGGCAACCGGAAATTTATCAAGAGGAAAACCATTAAAAACCCATGCAGCCGTACCACCACTTACCACTTCGGATAATCCTTGTTGCAAAATGGAATAAACATCCCGCGATGCCTTTAGCTCTGCAGTTAATTTGGGTTGAAACTTCTTCAAGGTGTCACCGGATGGCGAAGTGATTTTGGTAACCAATTGCGGCCGGTAAACTTTTCCATTGTTAGCGATCGCAGCATATAATTGAGCTAATTGCAATGGAGTTACGGTCAAATAACCTTGGCCAATACCGAAATGCAATGTCTCTAAAGGATACCATTCTTTTTCCTTAGTGTTTTTCATTTTCCAATCAGGATCAGCAACCAAACCCAAACGCTCTCCTGGGTAAAGGTTAATCCCGGTCGGACGTCCAAAACCAAAATAGCGGGAGTATTTAGCCAAAACTTCCGGGCCAGTTTTCCGGCACAATTCCGCCATTACGATATTGCAGGAATTCTTTAGACCATCAACAATATTTTGCCAACCATGATTTTTACCTTGTTCGCCATAAATCCAACAAGGAAACCGCCTTTTCCAGACCGGATCAAGACCGAGACATTGAAATTTTTCATTCTCGTCAACCTGGTTCTCCATTAAGGCGCTAAATACAGTCACCGGTTTGAAAGTCGATCCGGGAGCGAATTCTCCCTGAATTACACGGTTCATAAAAGGATGCAACGGGTTATTATATAATTTATCAGCAACTTCCGGTGGAATAACCCCTACAAAAAGATTAGGATCGAAAGCTGGTTTACTCACCATTGCCAAAATGTTTCCGTTACGCGGATCCAATGCGACAACTGCGCCTGATTTGGCATTTTTGTATCTAGTATTTTTTTGAATATGAAGCAGTTGCTCCTCAAGGGCTTTCTCCGCTGCCAGCTGCAATTGATGATCGATTGTCAGATGGAGATTGTTTCCCGGGACCGGTTCTCGATTCTCCAACAAACGCAAGGGCCGTCCGCGAATATCCACTTCATATACTTTACCACCGTCCGAGCCACGTAAGATATCTTCATAAGTACGTTCTAAACCGGTTTTGCCAATTAAGTCGCCTAGTCGATATTGGTAACCTTTTTGGGTCATCTGCTCCAATTCCTGGACGTTAATTTCCCGAATGTAACCGAATAAATGACTGGCAAATTCACCATTTTGATAAGAGCGGACCGGTACTTCATCAACTTCCACTCCGGGGAGATCGAGTTTGGACTCATATAGCTTGATGGTAGTTTCAGGATCAATATCTTGGTAGATTGGCGCATAATCATATGGATTAGCCCGTCTTTGAGGATTGGGTTTGAGTTTTTCCCTGATTTCCGCTTCGGAAAGATTTAATATTTTACTTAATTGGGATAAAATCTCCGGGTTATTTTTCATATCCTCCGGAACAACTGAAACGTTATGGGAAATACGGCTAGTAACCATTATTTCCCCTTTACGGTCATAAAACAGACCCCGAGGAGCATTTATCTTGATCGTACGGGTTTGGTTTTGTTTGGATTTAACCGTATAAATACTTGCCCCCTGAATAATCTGGAGTACCCAAAGCCTAACCATTAATACTAAAAAAATGATTAGGACGATTCCGGCTAAAAACCGAAACTTACGTTCATTGATTTTAACGATGGTGTCTCTCACTTGGAACTCTTCCTTTTTTATTGATTACCGGAGCGTTCCTCGATAAAACGTTCCATTTTTAAAAACAAACGGTAAATTATTGGGGCAAGAGCGGCGTTATATAAAGCCAAAGGAAAAATCGCCGTGATCAAAAGCAACCAAAAATTATAGTTTCCATGAAAAGAAAGATACATCAACACACTTATAGATTCAAAAACCAAAGTTCCGGCAAATACGGCAAGCACCGGAACTAACAAATTATCTTTAAAGATGGTCTTCTCCAATAATCCGGCCGTAAAACCGGCGATCGTCTTTGTGATAGTTTGAATCCCAATCACACCACCGGCGACCAAATCCAAAAAAAGACCAGCAGCTAATCCGAAGAAAAGGCCTTCCTCCGGTCCTCTTAACAGACTATACGAAATTACCATAATTAGGACTAAATCCGGAACTATATTACCCGGAAGGTTTAAACTCGCAAGCCAAGTGGATTGCAAGGCTATACCTATAATAGCCCCAATAATTAGAAATAAAACACGCATTAAAAAACCTCCGGAATTTTTGAAACTACCGGTTACTGATCCCGTTTTTCCTTAATAACATAAACAGTCTGCAATAGTCCGAGGTTGACAGCGGGTTTAAGCGAGGCCTTGCTTACCAGATTATTGGTCATTTTAGTAATCTGAGATATTCTGCCAATCGGAATTCCTCTTGGATATATTTCACTAGTCTCCGAGGTAACAACCAGATCGCCAATAGTAATATTGCTAAAATAACTTTCAACTGCGGGTTTAACGGAACATTCTCCCCGGTATTGGCCACCTCCGGTTACGATAACCATATTTCCAGTCCGGCTAACCACCCCGCCGATAAAGTTCCCGTCGCGAGGATCAGTCATTAAAATCACATCTGCATTATTTCCCCTTACCTCGCCAATTCTTCCGACTACGCCTCTAGGTGTAATCACGGCCATGTTTTTAGCTATTTGAAAATTCTTGCCTTTATTAATCACTACCGTCCAGTTCCAATTATTTGGGTTAACGGAAATAATCTCCGCCGGAATCAGCACATGAGGTTGATCTTCCATATACTGAAGGGACGATCGCAAACGCCTGTTCTCAGCGCGTAATAAATCGAGCCCTGTTTGATGGGCTTTTAGTTTGTCGTTTTCAGTCTTTAAACGGTCATTCTCCTCTTTGAGCGTGGAAAGGGTAATGATCGTCTCCCAACTCCCGGTAGCAGTATTCCCGATGCTGTTAAAGAGGCTTTCCAGCGGAATCATAGCCGAATTGAAAAAATAGTGAATCTTTCCTTCACAGGTTTTTTCCTGTGACGAAACAAACATTACCCAGGTAATGAGTAAAATAACTAATGCAATTAATAAAAAACGTCGGTTGGTAAATAAATGAAACATCAGGTCACCCTTTTTATGCCATTTTCCGATTAGACATTAACACTCTTTTTACATCATGATAATTACGTTCCAGAGCAATTCCCGTCCCTCTGGCGACACAAGTCAAAGGTTGATCCGCAATCTGGACCGGCATTCCAGTTTCTTCAGCCAATAGTTTTTCGATTCCCCGTAATAACGAACCTCCTCCAGCCAATACCACCCCTCGGTCTAAAATATCGGCGGCTAATTCCGGCGGAGTCCGTTCCAAAGTCAACTTCACAGCTTCAATAATACTGGCAATCGGTTCAGCCAAAGCTTCCTGAACTTCGCGTCCGGTGATCAAGATTGTTTTCGGAAGGCCGGTTAAAAGATCTCTTCCCCTAACCTCCAGCTTTTCATCTTTCTCACTAGGGTAAGCCGAACCAATGTCCTTCTTAATGTCTTCGGCAGTTCGGTCTCCAATCATTAGATTGTAATTACGTTTAATATAATGAACGATGGCTTCATTCATTTCATCACCAGCGATTCGGAGCGAACGGCTGGAGACAATACCCCCTAGGGAAATCACAGCTACTTCGGTGGTACCACCGCCAATATCGATGATTAAATTTCCGGTGGGTTCTTCCACATTAAGTCCAGCCCCAATTGCCGCCGCCATTGGCTCTTCGATCAGAAATACCTCCCGGGCACCGGCTTGTAATCCAGCGTCCATTACCGCCCGTTTTTCCACTTCGGTTACGCCGGAGGGAACTCCGATGATTACTCGGGGTGATAAAATACCCACGTTTTTTCCGACTTTATTAATAAAATAACGCAACATTTTTTCAGTTACGTCAAAATTCGCGATTACACCATCTTTCATGGGGCGGATGGCTACGATGTTTCCGGGAGTGCGGCCCACCATTTGTTGGGCTTCGGTACCGACCGCAAAAATATTATTGGTGTCTTTCTCAATGGCAACCACCGTCGGTTCTTGCAATACTACTCCCCGGCCTTGAACAAAAACTAAGGTGTTGGCGGTACCTAAATCAATACCCATGTCTTTGGCGAAATGGCCCAAAATTGACTTAAACATGTAAAAACTCCTTCCAGATTGTATTAAGTAAGTTGTTGAATTATGATTTAATATTCAGTTTATACGGGAAAAACCTTCGTTAGAGTAACTGGCCGCGTTCTTTGAGACTTAGGTAACAAATATCGCCGAATATCAAATGGTCGATAATACGGATCCCTAATATTTCACCGGCTTCATACAATCGATTGGTCAATAATAAATCATCCTGGCTGGGAGTAGGATCTCCGCTAGGGTGATTATGAGCTAAAATCAATCCGGCGCTACTCATTTTGACCGCTTCTTTAAACACTTCTCTGGGATGGACCGGAGAAGAGCTCAAGATGCCAATCGCAGTGGTTTCCACCTTTAACACTTGATTTTTAGTGTTCAAGTGGATCACTTTAAAGTGTTCGCGGTCCAGATCCTGAAAGCTTGCTTTTAATAAATCATAAGCGTCTTCCGGTTTTCTAATCTTCGGTAATTTAAGCGGGTTAGTGGTTAACACCCTCCTTCCAAGTTCAAAAGCTGCTTTCAATTGGACCGCCTTGGCCCGGCCAATTCCGGTTTGAGCGGCCATTTCCGCTAGGGAAGCCTTAGCAAGTCCCCGTAAATCATTATAAGCGGCTAATAATTCTTTTCCAAGATCAACCGCAGAATAATTAACGGTCCCGGTTCTTAAAATGATCGCAATCAACTCGGCAGCAGAAAGATGTTCGGGCCCAAATTGAATCAGCCTTTCCCTGGGTCTCTCCTCCAATGGAAGTTCCTTGATGGTAATCCGGTCTCCCACTACACCACCCCAATTTACAATGGGCATTTACAATTTTTGATAACGTACAATGGTTATTGGTTTCGATTTGAAGTTATTAGTGCTATATAAGTTATAATCATTACCTTATAACGATGATCAGCTCTAATAGTTACTTCCAAATTCTTTTTTCATTAAACCGTTTAGTTTGATTAAAATCAAAACTAAACAGATCAACTACAACATTGAAAATCTGGTTTTACGGTTTTTAATTGTAAATTGTAAGTTATAAATTGTACATTAACATTATTGCCGCCAAATTGAAACTTGAAACTTTTGAAGCATATCAGCCAACTGGCTTAGGGGAAGGCCGACGATGTTAAAATAACAGCCCTCAATCCCTGCGACCAATGCTCCGCCTTTACCTTGGATTCCATAAGCGCCGGCTTTATCCAAAGGTTCTCCGGTAGCTACGTAGGATTGGATCTCCGCTGTGGAAACCGGTTTAAACTTAACTTTGGTTTCACAATATCCGGTTTCGGTTTGACCGGTCGAAACTTGAATGATTGCAATTCCAGTATAAACCGAATGGGTCTTCCCACTTAACGCCTTAAGCATATTAACAGCTTCATCCGGGCCCGAAGGTTTTCCAAATATCATCTCTTCCAACACTACCAGCGTATCAGCGCCGATAACCAAAGCTTTTTCCAATTTACCGGCCACATCGGAAGCTTTATGCAAGGCCAGTTTTGTGACTAACTCCCCCGGAGAATCAGAAGACTTAGGAATTACTTCCGTAATATCGCTAGGAATAACCTGGAAATCAAGGCCAAGTTTGCTCATAAGCTCGAACCGTCGCGGCGACATCGAAGCTAATATTATTGGTTCCATATTTAGATCCCCGTTCAATGTTACACCATATTCTTCCCATAATTAATCAAAAAGTATTGGGCTTTTTTTAGTTAAGATTCAGTATTATCCAGCGATTAGGGATTATTGATTCCACAATCACCCCGCAAAATCCTTTTCGAATTTTGAAAAACATTTAAATAAATATGGCACTGAAGCAAAAAACTGTTAACAATGCTGATTTGCTAATATTTTCATAATAAAATTAATTGTAATTCAAGCAAGGGATCTCATCGGCAAAAAGTTGAAACGACCTTATTCGGTCGTTTCATTTCCAAGATGGTTGCCTAATACATAACTTTTAATTTTTTCTTTGCTATCCGGATCAAGATTTAAAAACTTCATTCGAATCAAGTGTTCACAATATTTCTCATCTTCATATCCAGAACCTAAAACTTCCACCGGCACGGTAATCTTTCCGTAATTAGGCAACACGAATTCACTGATATAATCTCCTTTTTCCAAATGACGTTTAGCGGAAATCTTTTGAATCTTCATACCGCCTTCACTAATGTCTTTTAAAAAACCGGTAATCTGTTGGTCTTGTGCCTTGTCTGTTAAAGATATGATGATCGACTTTGCTAAAGCGCGTAGATGCTGACGGTGTTCCTTTCCGGAATTGGTTTCCACCCGGTTCACTCCTTTACGGTTAAATGAATTACCCAACTTCAGCGCTTTATTTTTTTATGGCACAAAAGTTGAACGAGTTCCTAAACTGTTATAGCTTCATTAAAGATTATATCCAATTATAAAGTCTAGTTTCCCTTAACTAAACGCTTTAAAAAAACTAGTTTCCAAATTTCAACCAATGGTATGGTTGTCATGGCAAAAACGATCACAATCAACCAATGGTTTAAATCGAGAGGCGTCACTTTAAAGACTGTCTGAAACGAGGGAGTCAACATAACTATCAATTGCGTTAAAGCAGAAAAAACCGAAGCGCCAAACAAGTGCTTATTGACAGCCATTCCTTTTTTAAAGATCGAATCACGGACCGACCGGAAATTGAAAACATGAAACAGTTGGGAAAAACACAAGGTGGCAAAGGCCATTGTCCGTCCCTGTTCGATAGAGCCGTTATAATTAACGCCGATATAAAAAGCAAGTAAGGTCAAAGCTCCAATTAAAAAGCCCTCCACCACTATGGTCCGTTTCATTCCTTTCACGAAAATCCCTTCTTCTTTCCTACGGGGTTTCCGTTTCATGATCTCCGGTTCCGCAGGCTCCATGCCTAAGGCCAAAGCAGGTAAACTGTCGGTTACCAAATTGACCCAGAGAATTTGAATCGCCAGGAGTGGTACAGGCAGTTGAAACAAGATTGCCAACAGGATTCCGAAAATTTCTCCGATGTTGCAAGAAAGAAGGAAGTAAACGGATTTTTTAATGTTTTCGTAAATAACCCGGCCTTCCCGAACCGCTCTCACAATCGTCGCAAAGTTGTCGTCCGCCAATACCATCTCCGCTGCGCTTTTAGCAACATCTGTTCCGGTGATTCCCATAGCGGCTCCGATATCGGCCCGTTTCAAAGCAGGCGCGTCATTGACCCCGTCACCGGTCATGGCCACCACCTCGCCTTTATTCCGAAAAACATTAACGATCCTCACTTTATGTTGAGGAGAAACCCTAGCATAGACCGAAATTTTTTCAGCCTTATGATTCAATTCATCATCACCGATACTATCTAACTCCTGTCCGGTTAGGACTAATTCGTCTTCCTGCAGCAAGCCGAGTTCACGGGCGATAGCAGTGGCAGTGTCGCGGTGATCGCCGGTGATCATCACCGGTTTGATCCCAGCGGTCAAGCACTCGGTGATCGAATCCTTCACTTCCGGCCGGGGTGGGTCGATCATCCCCCAAAACCCAACGAAAGTCATTTTTGCTTCGACTGTTTTCAAGTCGATCCGGTTGGCCTCCGGCATCCTCCGGACCGCAACCCCTAATACCCTTAAGGCGTCTTGAGCCATAGTTCCGTTGCATTTCATTAATTGCTCTTTCAAGTTTGGCGTCAAGTCTTTAACGCCTTCAGCGGTCATGACTGAGGAACATCGGTCAAGCACGATATCGGGAGCTCCTTTGGTAACCGCCCATAAACCTTGAGGTGTTTCCCTTTCAATTTTTTGAAAATGAAGGTGGGACAAGCCGCCTTTGTTAATTGTAGTCATTAACTTCCGATCGGAGTCAAAGGGAATCTCATAAACCCTCTCATACTCCTTAGTTAATATTTCTCGATCAATACCCGCTTTAGCCGCAGCTACCACCAAAGCGCCCTCGGTCGGATCGCCAATAATCTTCCAAATCCGTTCATCTTCTTTACCATCTTCCTCCAGTAAAGCGTCATTACATAAGACGCCGCACAAGAGGAGGGTTTTCAATGGCCCCTCGCCAACCTGGGCCTTTTTTCCGTCCTTAAAGTATTCACCGCTGGGATTATACCCCTGACCGGTTACTTCATGCCATTTTCCAGCAACAAAGACCTTTCTAACCGTCATTTGATTTTGGGTCAAAGTCCCGGTTTTATCGGAGCAAATAATAGTCGCCGCTCCTAGGGTTTCGACCGCCGGTAATTTCCGGATGATCGCACTTTGTTTGGCCAAACGTTGGACCCCAATAGCCAGCACGATGGTGACGATTGCCGGTAGCCCTTCGGGAATTGCAGCCACTGCCAAACTGACCGAAGTCAGGAACATGGTGGTCAAGTTTTCGCCCCTGAGCCAACCGAGAATAAAAATCAAAGCGCATACTACTATTGCTAATATCCCTAAATATTTACTAAATTCGGTCATTTTTTCTTGCAAAGGCGTCGGTTCGGGTACTGCTTGTTTTATTAATTTGGCAATCTGCCCTATTTCAGTATTCATTCCAGTATTGACGACAATCGCTTTACCCCGTCCGTAGGTAACCACCGTACCCATGAAGACCAAGTTTTTCTGGTCACCCAACGGAAGATCCTCGTTAAAAACAGCGTTGGTTTTTTCAGCCGGGACCGATTCGCCGGTTAAGGCGGCTTCTTCGATCTTCAGATTGACCGCCTCAATCAACCGAGCGTCGGCCGGAATAAAATCACCGGCTTCCAAAATAATTATGTCGCCGGGAACCAGTTCCTGGGCGGGTATGGACTTGACATGCTCATTCCGGAGGGTTTTGGCTAGTGGCGCCGAAAGACGTTTTAAGGCCGCTAACGATTGTTCGGCTTTGTATTCTTGGAATACGCCAATCACCGCGTTCAAGATGACTATGGCCATAATCACGATGGAGTCGATCCATTCGCCCAAAATCCCTGAGACGATAGCGGCGATAAATAAGAGAATCACTAGGAATTCCTTGAATTGATCCAGAAACTTCGCCCAGAGGGGTTTACCAGCCTCTTCCTCCAATTCATTAGGACCAAACTTTTCTCTTTTGGCTTTGACGATAGAATCATCCAACCCTTTACGCAGGTCGCTTTCTAACATTTGAACCGCTTGGTCGATTTCCATCTGATACCACTTGGTCGTTCCCATACCGGTCACTCCTTTTCGCCCATAACTCCTATCTTGATCCTGCGTTTACGTGGTCCGTCAAATTCGCAAAAGTAAATCCCCTGCCAGGTTCCATGGTCTAAACAACCATCGACCACCGGAATAGCGCAGGAAGAACCGATCAAAGACGCTTTCATATGGGCGTCGGAATTACCTTCGCGATGACGATAGCCACCGTTTTTCGGAACCAGCCGCTCCAAGATGCCGGTCAAATCCCGGATTACATCCGGGTCGGCATTTTCATTGATGGTAATCCCGGCGGTGGTGTGAGGCACAAACAAATAACAAATACCTTCTTTAACCTTGCTACTTGATACCTCCGCCTGGACCATTGCCGTAATATCCAAAAATTGCACCGGCGAATTCGTGGTTAATGTTTTTTCCTTCCAGATCATATTCATTGCCCCTTTCCGATTATTGTGAGGTTATCTGCTATAAAAAATACTTTGGGTTGTGATCGTGCTTTTTGGCCTAAACTAACTAACCTACACTACTGTCTACTAGATCCTGGCTACTGACCACTGCTCTTTAACAGACAAAAGACCCTTAACACTTTCATGTTAAAGGTCTGGCTACTTATAGAAAGCGGTCGGCCAGGTAATCGCTACCGTAATTGTTGGCCTACCCAACGGCAAAAGCCGTCAGCTACTCCCCTTTGTCCAATTATATCCTACGTAGGTACATAAAGTCAATAGAACTGTTCCGTGCTTATCGGTTATGCAAAGCGCATTATTGATAACGGGTTATGATTTACCTCACCCATAGAAGTATCTCCAAGATACTCGGGACTATCTCCGATGTACCAGAAGTGTCTTTAAGATACTTGAGACAATCTCCACATCATCAAAAAAATAACCCAAACACGGATACACGATATTTTCAATACTTGAATTATCAGGAATCGAATCTTCTTCCCGACCCCTTATCCCAACGCTCTTTTCATAGTATCCACGATAGTCTCCATCTTCAACGGCTTAACCAAAAAATTAACCGCCCCGGCCATTAAAGCTTCCTTAACCATGGAATCTTGCCCCATGGCGGAGATGATAATAATCTTACAATCAGGATCATACTCTTTTATTTTCTTAACAGCTTCAATCCCGTCCATATCGGGCATAGTAATATCCATGGTCACTACATCAGGATTTAGTTCCCGGTATTTTTTGACTGCTTCAACACCGGTTCTTGCTTCTCCCGCTACTTCAAAACCAGCTTCTAGCAAAGCACCGGAGATTGTTTTTCGCATAAAAACCGCATCATCAACTACTAGGACTCTTTGCACCGGTTTCACCTCTTTAAGCTGAATTTAGCATCTGGAAATGAATGTCGCTATATATTAATTATACCTTATCTGAGGCAAACCACCAAGGGATTACCTAATATTTCGGAGCTTTTTCCTTCACCCCCTGCTTAAGGCTAATTTTTATTTGGGAAAATACTTAGTTAACCATTCCAATTCCCGACGCTCATCGTTTTTTTCATACCAACCTTCGCCAAAAAGACGGGCGACCCGTTGGAAATACTCCTCATACATCCGACCCACCCGTTCCAACGAGTAATTATCGGCGGCCCATTTCCGGCAAAGAGCTGGTTCAATCCGGTCAATGTTCTTCACTGCCCAGCAAAACTCTTCCAAGACCCGGCAACGGTAACCGGTGACTCCGTGCAAAACCGTTTCCGGAAAGACTCCCCAATCGCTGGTAATCACCGGAGTCCCGCAGAGTTGGGCTTCCACATTGACCCCGCCAAAAGGTTCCAGATAAAAGGTGGGCATTAGCACCGCTTTGGCGTTACCCAACAACTGGGATCGCTCTTCCGGGCCCACCGCCGGGAAGTACTTAATATGTTTTTCTGAACCTAAAAAAAGGCGTTCTTCAGGGTTATCCAGAGAACCCTGACCGACAATATATAATTGGTTTCCGGTAGCTTTCGCCACATCCGAAGCTACCTGGACCCCTTTACGCCAAATGATTCGCCCAAAATATAGCAAGTAATCTTGTTTTTGAGGCTTAAATTCAAAATCTTTTAGATCGTAATAGTTGGGAATAACAGCGTCATACCAGCAACCGTCATCTTGTTTTAGAAGTCCGTAAAGATAATGCATCCAGGCATAGGATTCAAACACGCGATAAGCAGAGAAAACGCCGCTGTAACCGATGCCCGGCTCAACCGTTAACAGATTGACCGCCGCCGAGATCGGTTGTTGATAATTGCCCATCGGACATAATAAAATATCCTGATCTGCTTTCCGCTCCAGGATAGCTTTGATTGCGTTTCGATTAAAGGTTTGGTAAGCAAGATCCTGGGGATGATGCTTAAAAAATTCTTTAGCAGTATCATATTTACCATATGCTTTTGCTAATGTTTCCCGGGTTGAAACTTGAATAAACTCATCACACTCTACCTCGGACCCTTCCACTCCGTAAAAATGAATGCTATGTCCAAAACGCTTCAACATTTTGGCCAACTTGATCACTTTTTGGGTATAAGCGCAAGCCGAGTTATTACGATTCGTGGCTAAATGAGCTATCCCGAGTAAATGAAAACGGAGTCGATTCATAATCATCCTACCTTATGTTTTAAATTTTCAAGCTAAGCTTATTGGCACTCTATAAATTCCAAGTTTGATAAGTTTCAATTTTCATTAAAAACCAGTGATATTTTGGAAGAATTGCGCCAACTAAGCCGGACGCAATTCTTCCAATAGAAGTCAGATTGCATAAATTTGACGTGAGTAACCTTGTTGGAGTTA
The DNA here is from genome assembly GCA_012728785.1 of Bacillota bacterium. Lineage (GTDB taxonomy): Bacteria > Bacillota > UBA4882 > UBA8346 > UBA8346 > JAAYHS01. Next base: position 16,839 of record JAAYEK010000018.1, read on the forward strand.
GCTTAATCTAATGATCCGGACCGAAGCATTTACTTGATTTTGGGTTCCACCGATTAACTGTTCCAATCCAACTGAATTAAAAGACGTATGGTTACGGACAGTGACAGTTACCGGTGCGGTTATTAAGAGAATCACTCTGCCTGTGTTTTGAATATTAGCTGCTCCAACGCTATAGATGCTTTCCGGAACCGGATTACCGTTAATAAACAAAGCGAATTGGTTAACACGGTTTCCTTGTACCATGAATGTTATTTCATAAACGCCATTTTCATTAAGGAAGATATCCGTACTTCCCGGTGTATGGGTTATACCGCCCACAATCAGACCATTATTGCTAAATGGTACTGCTGCGCCTATCGGTAGATCTGGAACTGCAACGTTATTATAGATATAGCCAAACGTTGCCGGGAATCCAGGCCCGATCGGCCCCACAGGTCCGGTGGCTCCAGTTGCTCCAGTTGCTCCTTGTGGTCCTACTGGTCCGGTTGCTCCGGTTGCTCCAGTTGCTCCCTGTGGTCCTGCCGGTCCGGTGGCTCCGGTGGCTCCAGTTACTCCCTGTGGTCCCGATGGTCCGGTGGCTCCTCTAGGTCCTGTTGCTCCCTGTGGTCCTGCCGGTCCGGTGGCTCCAGTTGCTCCAGTTGCTCCCTGTGGTCCTGCCGGTCCGGTGGCTCCAGTTGCTCCAGTTGCTCCAGTTGCTCCAGTTGCTCCCTGTGGTCCTGCCGGTCCGGTGGCTCCAGTTGCTCCCTGTGGTCCCGATGGTCCGGTGGCTCCGGTTGGTCCGGTAGCCCCGACTACACCAATGGGGATTCGCAGCAAAAACTGTTGAATCGCATTAATAAAGGCTAAAATGGGAACGATCTCGTTGCACAAATTTGGACAACTTAACAATTGGGCCACTAATTTATCAAAGATCACACCTAAAACGTTGATTACACATAAAATGTTGTCTTCTTTTAAACACTCGCGCGCTAATTCAATATCCTCAAGTAAAACATTCTTTAAATCATGTGGTAAATTTGCTTCTGCGATCTTTTCGCGTAATTGTTTCAATAGAGCATCAAGGTTGGGAATGGCGGGTTTATCTTTACCCAAGAATATTCACCTCCCTTTCGGATGATATCTATAATACGGAATTGGATCATAAATTGAGCTACTGCGGAAGACACTTTATGCGTAATAATGAAACATATTATCAACGCTATTTGGAGAGTTGCGGATCAACCAATTGCATTTAGACTTTCAATCATTTAAAAGGGGCTGTTGCAAAAAGTTCCTTTTGCAACAGCCCTCTTTCAATTTCTACCAGTAAATATTAGTGTATAATACCCTTGACGACGGGACTTTCGATTTGTAATAATTCACTCTGGTAACTACATCCATTTGGGTCCATTCGGCGGCAACCACTAAAATATGAGCTACAATCTTTTGCTCTAGGCAACCGGGAATGCAATGCCGGGAAGGAGTCAACCGGTAATCAACATCAATATCAAGTAAATGATTTTGAATTTCACTAAACCCACTTGGCCTTAATCCGGGGATATCAACGGATAACATAAACGGAAGATCCTCTTGTTTATAACGAACGGTCCCTTCGGGATCCACATAAAAGATTTCCTTACGGATCGTACCTTGGACAACAACCTTATTTTTGAAAAGATGGTTGGTGGTATCGAGTAATTTAGCTTTAATCCGATCAATTTTTACTGCATTGATGCAAGTTGAATTTGCCAACACCAACTGGCCAACTGCCTGCCCAACAACTTTTAAAACTTTGATTTTTTCTGTACCGACACTCACATCCCGGGTGGTATTAGTAGCGTAACAATTTGCGTTCACCCTTCATCCCTCCTTATTATTGTTAATCCCATATTGCATTTTATCGTTTTTGATAAAATCCGGTAACCTGCATTATGAATAAAATTGCAAAAATGCTTTTGATCCAAAAGCAAGTTTCACAATATTACAAAAAACCACCCTCTACGAGTGGTTTTTTTAACATTTTGAAAGGCCCGATTGGTTATGGCGCTATTATCTCTGTTCTTCAGCATCATCAACGGAGCTAGATCCGACTACTTAAAATCACTTTCCCGTCTGCGTCGAAAAGACCGGCTTTGATTACTCCTTCACAAGTCTTCTCCCGTTCAAAACAGGTCCCGTCGTTGAAAAACAGCTTAACGGTGCCACGGCTCAGGTCCGCCCGGTTGATCGTCTTTCCTTTTAATAGCTCTTCCAGTTTTTCTTTTTCCATAACGATCCCTCCTCCCCAGTACTTCCAGTTAGCTTGCTTTTTTCCCTGCTTTTTTAGCTTTTAGCTACTAGCTTTTGGGGTTTTGTTCTTAGGCCAAAATTTATACCAAAATGAAATGCCAGTAGCCAGTAGCCAATAGCCAACAGCCAATAACAAGCTTAATTTATCTTTTTCCCCTCAAGTTTAACCAATTCATTTATTTGGACCATCAACTTTTCAAATTCAGGTAAATCAAGAGATTGTTCTCCGTCACTTAAAGCATTGGCCGGATCGGGATGCACCTCGATTAAAAGGCCGTCAGCTCCTGCTACTACTGCCGCTTTGGCCATCGGCAGGACCAATCTGCGTTTACCGGTCCCATGGCTAGGATCAACCACCACCGGCAAGTGGGAAAAACTTTTTGCCAGCGCTACCGCGCTCAGATCCAAAGTATTACGAGTTGCCGTCTCAAAAGTACGAATACCACGTTCACAAAGAATCACCTGGGAGTTTCCTTCAGACATAATATATTCCGCTGCCATTAGCCATTCTTCAACCGTCGCTGCTAATCCACGTTTTAAGAGCACCGGTTTGGACTGCCGCCCCACCGCTCGGAGCAAGCCGAAATTCTGCATGTTGCGGGCACCGATTTGAATGATATCGGTATATTCATTTACCAGATCCAACTCAGTCAAGTTCATTAATTCGGTAATAATCGGCAGCCCAGTTTTCGCCCTGGCCTCAGCCAATAGCTTAAGTCCTTCTTCTTCCAAGCCTTGAAAACTATAAGGGGATGTTCTTGGCTTAAAAGCACCGCCTCGCAACCCTCCTGAACCGGCCTTTTTTAAACCATAGGCCACTTCCAGCAGCTGTTCCCGGTTTTCTACAGCGCAAGGGCCGGCAAACACTCCAAAAAAACCGCCCCCCATTTTTACGCCGCCAACATCAACGGTAGTCCCTTCAGGCTTGGCGTCCCTCGCTACTAGTTTATAAGGGCTCAGTATTGGGATTACTTTTTCAACACCGGGGATGTTTTCTAAAAAACGAAAGTCAATCCGACGTTTGTCCCCTACTGCTCCGATTACCTTTTTTTCAACACCTTGAATGACATGAGTCTTGAAACCACATTCTTCCAACTTACAACATAAATTCTCCCATTGTTCATTAGTGATCTCCCGGTTTGTAACAATAATCATTGATAGTACCTCCTTAAAATAAATATAGCCCACGTTCTCCCAATATTTTGGGACGAAACGTGGGCCGATTCCGCGGTACCACCCAAATTAGTCTTTATAAAAGACTCGCTTTTCGGATACGGAGTTTAAACAGAGATCACATTATTCAAACCTGAACTCGATATCCTATCCCTGTTAACGGTGGGCTGCCGGGCTAACCTATCTGCGGATACCATCAATCATTTACAATGATCGATCTGAACGGCGACTAGTTAATCGCTCCCGCCTTCAGTAGCCAACTCCCAAGGGAACTTCCGTTATTTTCACCTCAAGGGACTCGCAGCCGATGGTCCCTATTCTCTGAGAGATTCAAGCTAACATACTTTCCTTGTTCATCGTTTTTCAGAATAATAATTTATACAAAGTATACCATCTCAACCACTTGTCTGTCTAGGGTTAATTTTAGATCTGTTTAACTCCTTCGTTTCCGAACCATCTCCAATATTAGTAATGGATTTTGGAGCGTCGCTTCTTCCACTTCCGACTCATCTAATCCGGCGCCTCGGGCGACGTTCTTCGCCCAACTTTCGGTTAGCAAATTATCCGGCTGATGGGTATCGGAATTAATAATAAACTTGACCCCAACCTTCCGACCAACTTTCACCACATGGCCATTTCCCACATTATGCCCGCCTCGAGCGGTTATTTCAATAAACACATTGTTGACTACCGAAAGCTTTGCCTCTTCCTCGGTCAACAAGCCCGGATGGGCCAAAATATCCACTGCCGGACAACTTACGGCCGCCTTATTGGTTCCGGACTCTACCGGTTCCACCAAAGTCTCGCCGTGAACCACCACCAGTTCCGCTCCAAAATTTCGGGCTTCTTCAGCCAGAACCGGAATACTCCCAACCGGAATATGGGTCAATTCCACGCCGGGAATGGCTTTAATCGGCCAATATTCTTCCGCGATCCGGCATTCTCTAATCAATTCTTTGATTACCCGTTCCATATTTCCCGGCCCCACATGATCGGTGACGGCAATTGCCTGGTAACCATTTACTACTGCCCTCCGAATCAATTCTACCGGTGATAGTTTCCCATCACTCAAAAAAGTATGGGTGTGAAAATCATAAACCATGACATCCTCCTACTCAACTTACTCTCTTCTTAATCCCAACTGGTTCACCCCGGAACAAACGGGCGATTCCTTCCTCAGCCGCCCCTGGAATGACCAAATCAGCTTGGTCAATCAATTCCGGCGGGGAGCCCTGCATTGCTACTCCATAACCGGCAGTTTGTAATAGATCCAAATCATTATAGCCGTCACCGAAAGCGATAATCTGCTCGCAATCAACCTCTAAATAAGCGGCCAACCAAGTTAAGGCTTGGCCTTTAGAAGCCAAAGGATCAAATACTTCTAAAAACCAATCGTCACTTAGCTGATCAGGTGGCCATAGAATCGTATTTGGAGCCGGTTTTAATTCACCAACTCGTTTGGAAAGGGACCTCAACTCAACTTCCGAGCCAATCAAAAGGCGTTTAACGACTTTATGAATAGCTAAGTCCGGGATGCCTATGCGGCAATCCTCGCCATTGTCAAACAACCATTTTCCGCCGGAAGTATTTACTTTATCTGTAAAATAAACCCCCGTCTCCATAAGGCAAAACTGATCGACTCCCAAATTCTTAATTAACCTGGGTAACTTTTGGTCAATCTCAGGCCTGAGGGGCGTAATTTTTAGTATTCTCGTGGTTACCGGATGGAGAACAATCGCTCCGGACTGGACTATTACCGGTGTTTGAACCTTAAGTTGATCAGCGATAGCCTTGGTCTGTTTCCAACTGCGTCCGGTGGCGATAACTACCCTGATCCCATTATCACGAAGCATTTTAATGGTTTCCAAGGTGGCCGGGGTTACCTGCTCCGAACCGTATTCGACTAAGGTGCCGTCCAAGTCGAAAACCGCAAGTTTAAAATGTTTTAAATTCATCGTTAGCTCCTTTAAATTTAAATCTAACATAGATTTAGGGGGCAGTCAAATTCCGGTGGAGATATAATTACCCCTCCCGCTGAGGCCCTCCTCCGCAAAAAAAGCCAACCGAAAATGGCTGGCTTTTAATATTTTTCTCTACGGGAGAACTATCTAGAAAATACATCTTCGAGTTTTGAACATTGACAAATAAATACCTCAGGCAGCAGGTTCAATTGTAACTTTAAAGCCCATACTTTCTAAACGTTTGACAGAATGCTTCACAGTGGCTTGACGATTGATTTCGTCATAATGATTAACTCCCAAATCACGATAACTTGAATCTTCCTTAAGCATATGGTAAATGACAACCAGGATTGCATGGGCCACAGCAACAATTGCTTTCTTTTTTCCTCTTCGAGCCGCGAGGCGATGATACATGGTATTAAAATATGTGCCCTTTGTTCTTGAAGCGGAAGTTGCTGCCTGCGTTAACGCTGCTTTTAACGCCATATTCCCTTTGCGGGTCTTACCACTTTTGCGTTTACCGCCAGTTTCATTATTACCGGGACAAAGCGCTGCCCACGAGGCAAAGTGTTTATCCGTGGGGAACCGACTCATATCGATGCCATTCTCGCAGGATGTCTTGCCCGGATTTGCCCATTATGTCGGTGGCAACATCGCCTAATTTGATGTTAGCTCCTTCGAGGACTTTCTGAATCCGATTTACTTCTCTGGAACGCTCCTGAGTTAGTTTGGTTCGGTAGCGGACTAATTCACGCAATTCCCGTTGGTCTCGATCCGGGATAAAGCTTCCTCGAAGCAGACCGTGTTGTAGAAGATCGGCAATCCATTCAGCGTCTTTTACATCAGTTTTACGGCCTGGAACGTTTTTGATGTGTTGGGCATTGACTACTAGAATCTTTATACCAGTTGCTTCAAGAATGTTGTAAATAGGTTTTTAGTAAATATTTGTGTTTTTTATGGCGACCGCTTGACAGTTGTTTGCAATTAACCAATCGGCCATTTCGAGCAGACTTGCGGTCATAGTCCCGAAAGTACGGATCTCCTTACCTTTTGGCGTTTTTAGGCAAGCTACAACCGTTTGTTTGTGTACGTCCAGACCGGCACAATGTGAATAGATGATTTCCATAGCGTTACCTCCATTCATTACCGGAGTGGCGAATGTCTGTAAAAGATTCTATCTATCGTGCTCCCTTTCGGGGCGACATTTAAGTGTGCCTCAATTCGCCAAGGTCAGACTACTCAACGGCGTAACCGGGGTGGGCGACTACCTAACACAAGAGTCAAAGATTATCCCATATTGACCACAATGGTTTCGTCTTCTACATAATTGGGAGTATCCACTAAAATTACATCAACCCCAATCTTTTTAATCCGCTCCCAAGGGATGACAAATTCTTCGTTTTTACCGAACAACCATAGAAACTTACCCGGTCCGGGAACGATAATCGCTTTTATCCTGCCCGTTTCCGCTTCAATCTCCAGGTCGCTGGCAAGTCCAAGCCTTTTGCCGTCCAAGATGTTAACAACCTCGCGTTCTCTTAATTCTGAGGTTTTCGTCAACAACCCAACCCGCCCCTTTCAACTTAATAATATGCGAAAGGCATTGGATTCGGAACTAAGAAAGATCCTAAAATACGCTTACTTCGTAACTGCATCAAACTGCATTTTCTCGCCACCAGTCAAACGGATTACCAACCGGTTCGGCGCACAAATAATCGTCTCCCCGGTTCTATTAATCCATCCAGTATGAAAGCAAATCTTACGGGGACAGACTGAATCCGGCATCGGTAATAGACGGACAGCCCCTTCATTTACTTCCAATTGGGCTTTACCCCGTTTAAGCGGTATCGTTATAATACCGGAGCCGATTTCTTGAAGATTGATTATTTTGATGGTTTCCCCTTCCAACTCGATTTGGGCTTGGATCTGCTCACCGGAAACCGGTAATAACCGAAACCCTAATAACAAAAGGGAAACTGACGCCACTATTGCAATAAGTATCCAGTCGGACCTCGTCATATTAGTTCCACCTTTTCTATTTTACCAAGATACCGGAGAAAGCCTCCCAGAGAGTATAAAAACCAATACCCACAAAGAGGAAACCGGCGCCAATCTTTAGGTATTGGGGCGGGACCAATTTGGTAACTAGTCCGCCGAAGATTACCCCGATTAAGGTAACTACCGCTAGGGCCAAACTGGCACCTAAAAAAACTGAAAGTGGCTGCTTTGACTCGGCAACTAAGGTAAAGACCGCTAATTGAGTTTTATCTCCCATTTCAGCAATGAACAGAGTTGAAAAAGTCAAAATAAACACTTGCCAGTTTAGGATATTCTTCATTGATTAGGCCTCCCGATATGTAATCGTTGTTATCAGTTTGAATACATCAAATTTTTTTAAA
>JAAYEK010000228.1 GCA_012728785.1 Bacillota bacterium
ACAATTCAGTAAGTGTCATTTCTGCCTCCCCAACTATCGAATAGCAATGTTTTCATCATTACCAATTTGATACATTTTAGTAATTATTCTTTGATACTCATCTACCGGAATGGTCGCATCAAAATATGTGCAGTAAAGTCTTTGGGTAGTGTTTTTAATCACAACTAACATCAATCTACTTTATAGACAGTCCCAATGCGATCTGCTTTCAAATTCAAATATTATAATACTTCCTCAAAATAACACTTTATTTCAACTTATGACACCTCTTTCATTTATAACTTTGCCTCTTTGATGGCTTCCTTTAGAAACTTCGCATAATTATGAGCAATCTTTTCAATTGTGGTGTTTTTAAATACATTAGTACTATAGCCCCATCCCAAATTAAGCCTGCCTTCTTTTATATAACAATAACAGTCAAGCAATGAAAAACGGTCTTCTTTGGAATGAGCGCGGTAGCCTACTTTTTCGTTTGCTGTTCTAACCTGGGAACCCATTGCTGGATTGTCCAGACGTCCCAAGTAGTTAAAGAATAACTTACATTCATGATATTGCATCTGGAGCTTTTTAACCGCTTCATTATCAGGATCACCTAAGCGTGCCAATACAGTGTATCCTATCCCTTGATTCGGTACATTTTTAATTTGTTCATCCATAAACCGGACTTTTTCAAAAAAGGATTCACTACCCTTAAGATTACTTCTTGAATTTGGCACTACATAAGCCCGGCTAAAGGCGAACCAACCGATAGTTCGACTCAAGTCCATGTCTTTAGCAAAAGGATAACAAGTTCTCCCCGAATCCACCGCTCCAAAATAAACCCAACCTTTTTTAGTCCAATCCCCGATGGTCTCGATTAAGGCAATCATTAATAGATTGGCTAATGAAGTCTGATAAAATAAAGGAATCTCCTGGAGTAATCGTTGGGTCTCATTTTCGGATAAGGTAACCGTAAATTCGGTGCGGGAATCTTCCGTATTTTTCTCATACCCATCTGGAAAATCCAGCGGTAAGAAAGTTTGTTCCCAAGGAAGATTCAACCAATATTCACTCTCCTGCTCCAGTTGTTCGGAACGGCTATACCGGTTAAGTTCAGTTACATATTGGCTAAGGGATGTGAATTCCGGTTGAAGAGTGATTGTTCCGGTTTGAGCTAATTGTTGATAAGCAATCTGAAAATCATTCAGTAAAATCATTAATGAAGTATTATCACCAACTAAATGATGGATAGTAGCGAAAAACCTTCCCGGTCGCGCCTTACCCAAATTAAAGTAAGCAAATTTTAATAAGGGCCCGTTGATTATATCCAAAGAATCTTGCAACTTTTCAATGGTCTCTTCAATAGTAACCTTTTGTTTATCTTCGGAGGAAAGAGAGGACAAATCATAATAATGAACATATTCCAGATCTGCCCGATCAATAATATGCTGTTGCCATACTGCTCCCTGTTTAATGAAACAAGCTTTTAAGGCTTCATGACAGCCCAGTAAATAATCAAGGGCTTGTCTTATTAAAGATGGAACTAAAGGAAAATCAACCTCTATTAAAATAGCCATATTAAAACGGGACGGATTAATCCGCTTCGGAATAATATCCAAAAACCATTTTTGATCGCCGGTTAACGGCAGAATTTTTGGCCCCGCGTCGGAATGGTTTTTAGCCGTCTGATCATTACTTTGGATTTGTTTCAAAGACACTACTTTAGCTAACCTGGCAATCGTCGAGTTATTCATCAATTGGTTAGGTGTACATTCCAAACCGTTCTGATGAGCTAGGTCAATCACCCGCAAAGCAGTAAGCGAATCACCGCCGATTTGAAAGAAATCATCATGAATCCCGATTTTGTCTAAAGCGAGAACATTGCTCCAGATATCAGCCAACAATATTTCCATTTCATTCCGAGGCGCCTCATAAGTTTGCTTCTCATTCAAACGCTCGCCACCGGCGGCCTTTAACAACCGACGGTCCACTTTTCCGGTAAAGGTCAACGGTAAAGCGGTAAGCTTAATGAAGGAACCGGGCATCATATAATCGGGCAACCGTTCCCGGAGATGCTCCAAT
>JAAYEK010000019.1 GCA_012728785.1 Bacillota bacterium
AAGTGTATCGCGTCAAGAACTATAGTGTATCACGACAAGAACTATAGTAATTCACGTCAAGAACTATAGTGTATCACGGCAAAGACTATAGTTTATGATTGGGTCAGCTTTTTACACTCCGAGACAAATGTATCAAGGGCGAGGCTGAGAACATCGTCCTTTAGAATGAAGCTGCGAGAATAACCCTTTCCCTTTACCGAAATACTATCCCCAAAGGGAGGATTAGAAAATGGATGAACTAAGAGAAAAAGCCGCTTATATGCGGGGGGTATTGGAAGGGATCGATTTTAACGGGGATGAGCAGCGGAAACGGCTTTGGGAGAGCTTGATCGACTTTTGCGACGAAGTGGCGGACGATCTTGGCAATTTGGAAGATTCTCAGAGAGAGTTTGCCGACTATATTGAAGCGATCGATGAAGATCTGGGTACTTTGGAAAAGTATTTTTATAATGAAGGCGACGATAATAACGACAACCAAGAAGTATATTTCAATAGCGCTCCCGGTCATAACGTCCTCGAAATGAGCTGTCCTTTCTGTAACCAGGGAGTTTACTTCGAAAATGAAGCTGGAGATTATGAAGTAGTCTGCCCGGAATGCGGGAAAGTGATCTGGAACAGCACTACCAACAGTAGTACCAGCCAAGTAAGTCAGGAAACAAAACATGATGTGATCTAAAAATTAGACAAAAACAAAGCCCCAAGTGAAATAATTTAACATAGGCCAGAATTGTCATAAAAAAAGGCCCGTCTCCATAGATATCTAAGGACGGGCTTTTCAATTTTTTAATCAAATAAAGAGTTAATTAATGATCAAACATCATCCTGAAAATCCAAATTACAAAGGGTGGAGTGGGGCGCTCTGCTTTTTTCCATCGGGACTACGTCAAGTTTTAATAAAAGTCCCTCCAAAGCTACAAGCGGAACTGATTGAAATCCGGCTCCGGGTCAATCAGCCGCTGGAATTGAATTTTGGAGTAAAATACAGGCTGATAAGGGAAGATGGCCAATTGACCGACGACCCTGACCAGGCCCTACGCATCGGAACTGATGATTTAAACAAAACTCTTAACGCTTTTACGACGGGTTCGATATATGCCATTGAACAGGAATTGGCTCAAGGATATTTGACCTTACCCGGAGGTCACCGGGTTGGTCTAACCGGCCAAGTATTCTATGACGGCGAATCAATTAGAATAATCCGGAATATTTCCAGTATTAATTTTCGAATCGCTCGGCCGGTTTTAGGAATAGCCCGTCCGATCCTCCCCTTTTTATGGCGGAAGGGGCATTTCTTTAAAACATTGATTTTAGGCGCCCCTGCTACTGGGAAGACCTCTTTACTAAGGGAGATCATTCGTGAAGTCAGCGTCGGGGTCCCGGAGTTGGGGATCTCCGGAATTCGTGTGGCCGTCGTTGATGAGCGTTCCGAGATCGCCGGCGGTTACCGGGGAATACCCCAACTTGATATAGGCCCGAGGACTGATGTTTTAGACGGGTGCTCCAAACGGGATGGGGTTTACTTGTTGTTACGGACCATGAACCCACAGTTGATTGCTACCGATGAGATTGGCCGGGAAGAAGACTGGGCGATTATTGAAGATATTATCAATGCTGGAGTAGGTTTTATTGCTACGGCCCATGCCGGAAGTTTGACCGAAGCGGCGCTCCGTCCGGGACTGAAAAAAGTGCTGGAAATGGGTGCGGTTGAAAGAATAGTAACCCTTAGCAATCGGTTGGGGATCGGCACTATTGAAAGTATTAAGCCGGGGATGGACGGTCCGGAGCTTTTCAACTCAAAGGCAGTGGGGTTAGGAAGATGATTAAATTAGTCGGCGCCATACTTGTCATTGGGACCAGTACTTTAATTGGTTTTTTAATGGCGGAACGATTGAACGAACGCAGTCGTTTGCTCCGGTTATTGCTCAGATTATTAAATATTATAAAGACAGAGATTGGCTATCATTCCGGATTGCTAACGGAGGTGTTTCAAAAAGCCGCTCAGCTGATTAATGACCCCAAATTAACTTTATCATTAGCCAAAATTGCACAAAATATCGGTTTTGGCTCGGATTATAACATTACCGAACTTTGGGAAGGGTTTATCAATGAAAAGACGATGACGGCGCTTATAAAGGATGACCGGGCAGTCTTGAAAGAACTAGGAGTATATCTGGGGAGTACCGATCGGCAGGACCAAGTAGCCAGAATCGAAGGGGCCCGGGCCGGTCTTCAGCTAAATTTGGAAGCGGCAGATTTGGAGAGAGTGAAGGGCGTTAGGCTATACCGTTACTTCGGATTTGCCGTCGGAGCGGTCTTGGTCTGTCTGTTGGTGTGATCCTACGCTCCGGGTTTCGCGTTCTAAGTTCCGTGTTACAGATAATGATTAACCTGTAAATCCTCAAGTAAAAGGGATGGAGAGAAATCGATGGATATCAATCTAATTTTTAAAATAGCCGGAATTGGAATTTTAGTATCAGTTTTAAATATGGTTCTCAAACAGGCTGGTAAAGAAGAGCAAGCGCAAATGTTGACTTTGGCCGGGGTGATCATTGTACTGTTGATGGTAATTCAATTGGTCCAAAAACTATTTACCGACATCCGCTCGGTCTTTGGATTGTAGGCAAACTTACACTCAGTTAAGAGCCAGGAGGTTTTACGGTTGTCTTTCTTTGCGGTGATGGGCTTCGGATTGATCGCGACTGTTTTATTAATAGTAGTACGTAAAGAACGCCCGGAATTGGCGGTTTTACTTTCGTTGGCCGCGTCGGTATTGATTTTGGGCGGTCTGTTAAAGAATGTATCCCAAATTTTGACCGTCTTTGAAACATTGGCCTCAAAGGCCCAGATCAATTCCGGCTATTTAAAAATGGTCGTCAAAATAGTTGGGTTAGCTTATTTAGCCGGATTTGGCGCTCAAATCTGCAAGGATGCCGGTGAACACAGCATAGCTACTAAGATCGAATTAGCCGGAAAAATATTCATTCTCAGCTTGGGCCTTCCAATCATGCTCGGCCTTTTGGAAATGATCATTCGAAATCTCTAAGATAGAAATCCCGTAAATTCAGTGAATCCTGTCAAAAAGAAGAGGCATTTAGACAGGATTAACGGAATTGACACGGATTAAAAACGAGGTAATTAATGAAGCGGTTTTTGAGTTTGGTGTTGATGGTGTTCATGTTATCGGTTTTGGGAAAACCTCATCTTACCATGGCTTCTGTCGGTTTGCCGCCGGAGGTGGTTGAGGCGGTTGATTTAAGTGAACTGCAGGAGTTTCTAACTACGGTTGATGAAGATGTGAAACGTTATTTGCCGAGTCTGGACTTAAAATCCTGGGGAATTAATGGTCCGGAATGGGATCTGCGGAAGATCGGCAAAGGGATAATCAGCTTCTTTTTTAGAGAAATCGTATTTAATTATAAACTGATCGGCCAATTAATCTTATTAGCCCTAGCCTTGGCAGTCCTAGAAAACATCAAACATGCCTTTGAAGAGGATAACATTAGCCGACTGGCTTTTAACCTCTGCTTTTTAGTGGTAATGGGAATTGTCTTAAATTGCTTTCGGACCAATTTTGCAATCGCCCGGGGGACAATTAATGAAATGACTAACTTTATGTATGGGATTACACCGGTTTTATTTAGTATCATCGCCGCCGGAGGTGGGGTTGCCACAGCCGCAATCGTACATCCGTTATTAATCTCCAGCGTGGGATTGATCGGCGGTTTAATCACCAATTTGGTTTTTCCATTAATCATGTTCACCGGGATTATCGGCATGGTCAATCATTTAGTAGAAAGTTTTCCAGTTAAAAAATTAGCGCGCTTTTTTAAATTTACGGCCAATGGAATACTGGGAACGGCAATGGCAATTTTTATTGGAATCGTAACCATCCGCGGTTTTACAGCCTCGGTGGCGGATAGCCTTAGCTTACGGACGGCTAAATATTTTTCCTCCGCCTTTCTTCCGGTAGTAGGGGGGGCTATCTCCGATACCATGGAAATGGCTGCCGGATCCGCAGCAGTATTGAAAAGCGGCTTAGGCGTATATGGTTTGGGTTTGATTACTTTGATAACAGTATTCCCATTAATAAAAATATTGGCGGTTGGGTTGATTTTTCAATTAAGCGGAGCGTTAATTCAACCATTGGGCAACAACCGGCTTTCCGATGCCTTACAGGATGTTGGCGACACGACTTTTCATTTATTCGGCGCGGTAACCGTAGTAGGCCTAATGTTCTTTATTACATTGGCGATCTTGGTGGGAGCCGCCGATTTTAATGTTAGGTGAGTCCAGTGACTAATTTGAGTCAATGGTTACGGCAATTAATTACCGCCTTATTATTAGCCGGGGTCATTGAGATGTTGATCCCGGAGAACGGTTTAAAAAAACCAGTCAAACTGGTAATTGGTTTACTAATAATGACAATGTTGATTCAGCCTTTGGCCGGCCTTTTCAAAGTATCTATAGATCTGGATCGGATTATTTCTTCGAATCGTAACTTCCCTAATCAAACTGGGCAAGAAGTAATAAAACGGGGTTTGGAAATCCGTAACCGCTGGCGGGATAGTAATAATTCACGGCAGTATAAGTTAGTACAGGAAAAGATCGAAAGCATCATTGGGTTAATCGATGAGATTGATTTAAAAGAGGTTCGTTTTTTAGAACAAAGCTCCGGACCGGATCGAGCGCTCATTAGAATCGCGCCTACCGGCGGCAAGAAGTTTTCAAAAACAGATCAAAATAAATTCGCTTTAAAAGTCCGGAACTCGGTCCGTCTTGTCCACAACTTTGCTAATGAGCAAATTGAGGTGATCTGGGTTGAAAACCAGTAATGATCAAAACCAATCCGGTTTCCGTGAATTATGGGCCTACTTTCAAACTAAGCCGGTTTCAATCTGGTTGTTGCTTGGCTTGATAGGTTTTGGAGTAGTCCTGTTAATGAGCGGAGATCCAGAGCAAGATAATAGCCGGAAATTGGTTAAAGAACGCCACATTGAAGCGGAAAATTATCAAGTGGATTCCGGATCTGATGAAGAAAGGTTGGAAAAGGAGCTGGCTAAAACCCTAATGGAAATAGCCGGTGTCGGTAAAGTGCGGGTTGATATCAACTTAACAACAGGTAACCGTAAGATCTGGGAAAGGCAGACACGGACTAGTAAGCGGGTTAATCAGGACCAAGGGGTTATTAATACCGAAGAGACCATCGATGATCAGCTGGTCTTTGCCAAAGACCGGGAAGGCCGCGACTTGCCGGTTCTCAAAGAGGAATTGGCGCCGGAGATTGAGGGTGTGGTGGTAGTTGCCTCGGGCGCTGAAAATAGTCGGATTCGAAAACTACTTACCGATACGGTTACGACTATTCTCGGTATCTCCAGCCATCGTGTTTTAATTATTCCCGGAAAATAAGTTAAGGAGTGAGTACCATGAAACAGTTCTTTTATGGAGTAAATAATCGTAAATATTGGCTTATAATAACCTTGATAATTTGCGGAGTAATGTTTAGCTACGGCTATCGCCGGATTAGCCGGGTAAATCAAACCGAAGCGCCGCCACCCATTAATCCCGTTCCTTCAATACCGAGGGAATTTAATCCCGGAGATTCATTATTAGACTTTAAAATCGAGAGGGATCGGGAGCGGAGCCGCGAGGTTGAAAGAATCCAAAGCTTATTGGATAAAATAGGCCTATCGGATCAAGTTAGAAAAGAGGCGGAGGAAGAACTCTGGCGTTTGACCCAAGCAACTTCCAAAGAACATGAACTGGAAAATCTGCTGATGGCAAAAGGGTTCAAGGAATGTATGGCTACCATCGGCCGTAAAATGGTATCGGTGGCGATTTCGGGCCGGATCGGACCGGATGATGTAAAAAACATCGCTATAACCAGCGCTGAAGTAACCGGTTATCGATTGGATCAGATTCAGATTCTGGAGCGCTAATAAAAACTTGCATATGGATGAGACCAAAAGATAAAAGTAATTAAAAGAAGGAAATATTTTCTCATTGGTGAATAAATACACTGATAATTTTCCCATTCCCTAGAAGGAGGACGATGGATGAACAATAAGGAAATCAAGGAATTGGTGAAGATGTTGGATGGGACCGACATTACCGAATTCACCTTTGAAACTGAAGGAAGTAAAATTTCGATAAAGAAAGGGATAAATTCTCCTATTACTAATCAGGCCTCAATGATGCAGTATCCTACCGCGAATATGCTGCCCCCCGGATTGATTGCAGCACAGCAAGCCCCTCCGGCTGTTCCTACGGAAGAAGATATAAATGAAGTACTTGGGCCAAACCAAGTCTTAATTATTGCCCCGATGGTAGGGACATTCTATCGCGCTCCCAGCCCCGAATCGGAACCTTATGTCCAGGTTAGCGAGACGATTGAAGTGGGACAAGTAGTTTGTATTATTGAAGCAATGAAACTGATGAATGAAATCGAGAGCGAATGGCGGGGTAAGATCGTTAAAGTATTGGTTGAAAACGCCCAACCGGTGGAGTATGGCCAGCCTTTATTCGTTTTGGAAAAAGTATAATCCTGACTGAAAAACCGGAGGTGTCGTTAGCAAAGATGTTTGATAAGATCTTAATTGCCAATCGCGGGGAGATCGCGCTTCGTATCATTCGGGCTTGTAAAGAAATGGGCATCGGTACAGTGGCTATTTATTCCGAGGCTGACCAAGATTCTTTACATGTTCATTATGCGGATGAGGCTTTTTGTGTTGGACCTGCTCCCGGAAACCGCAGTTATTTGAATATTCCCAATATAATTAGCGCCGCTACAATCGCCGGTGTAGACGCGATTCATCCCGGCTATGGTTTTTTGGCTGAGAATGCCCGTTTTGCGGAAATATGCGAAACCCATCGGATTAAATTTATTGGACCACAAGCCGAAGCCATTGAGAAAATGGGGGACAAGGCAGTAGCCAAACAGAGCATGAAAAAAGCCGGCGTTCCCGTTGTTCCCGGTTCCGATGGTGTAATCCGGGATGAAGAGATGGTCGTGAAAAAGGCCCAAGAGATTGGGTATCCGGTTATTATTAAAGCCTCAGCAGGCGGCGGTGGCCGGGGAATTAGGGTTGTTTACAATCAAGATGAATTGATCAATGCTTTCCGAACTGCTCAAAGTGAGGCCGATAGCGCTTTTGGTAATCCAGAGGTCTATATGGAAAAGTTCATTGAAGAACCAAGACATATCGAGGTCCAGCTGCTCTTGGACGAACACGGAAATGGGGTCTATTTCGGTGAACGGGATTGTTCGATACAAAGGCGGCGCCAAAAGGTAATTGAGGAGTCTCCTTCTCCGGCGATCAGCCCGGAAATGCGACGTAAGATAGGGGAAGCCGCCCTAAAAGGGGCAAAATCCGTTGGTTACACTAATGTCGGAACTGTGGAATTTCTGTTAGATAAAAATGGTAGTTTTTACTTTATGGAAATGAACACCCGGATTCAGGTAGAACATCCGGTTACGGAAATGGTCACTAACATTGATTTGATCAAAGAACAAATCAAGTCGGCCGCCGGGATGAAGTTGGAACTGACCCAAGACCAAGTTAAGGTTCGGGGACATGCCATTGAGTGCCGGATCAACGCCGAGGACCCAGTGAAAAACTTTCAGCCGTCGCCTGGCCGTATTAGCGTCTATCATATCCCGGGCGGTCCTGGAGTAAGGGTGGATAGTTGCGCTTATCAAGGTTACACGATTCCGCCTTATTATGACTCAATGATCGCTAAATTAATTGTTTGGGATGAATCTCGGGCCGCAGCTATCACTCGGATGCTCCGGGCTTTGGAAGAGTTTGAGATTCAAGGTGTTAAGACTACGATTCCTTTTCAAAAGGAAGTATTAAAAAATTCGTATTTTCAAAGGGGGGAGGTCTACACCAATTTCATCCAAACGAGGATTTTCGACGCAAAAAAAGACATATCCGGCGTTGAATCCGATTAAAATTTGGTATGGAGATTTGGAGGTGTAGTTATGACGGAACAAATTGAAAATTATGATTCGGGTACTATTAGAATTGCCAGCGAAGTAGTGAAAATAATCGCCGGATTGGCCGCTTCCGAAGTCAAAGGAGTAGCGGGAATGAGTGGCGGAATGGTCGATGGCTTTACCGAACTGCTTAAGAAGAAAAGTTTGGCTAAGGGAGTCAAGGTTGAAGTCGGTGAAAAGCAATGCGCGATCGATCTATTTTTAGTGATTGAATACGGGACCAAGATACCGGAGATCGCTTATCAGGTCCAGGAAAATGTGAAAAAGGCGGTTGAAAGTATGACCGGGTTGGATGTAGTTGAGGTTAACGTCCATATTCAAGGGGTGGAGATCCGTAATGAGGAAACCATTGAAACCCGGGTTCTTTAAGCAGTAAGACATTGTTGTTTGTTGCCGATTTTCTTACGTATTGGAAAAAATCTGGAGTGTTGGAGATCATAAATAGAAAGGAAGGATTTTGAGATTCATGAAAGTTGGGGAACGATTAGTCAGTCTTTTGGCCGGAATTATCTTGGCCGTAGTCGGCTTAGTTTTATTAATGCTGTTTTTTGGTTTGGGACAAGCCGAAGTAATTCTCGAAAGTCTTAAAGACCTTGGGCCACAAGAACGCTGGTGGACTTTGGGGGTTTCGGGTATTTCCTTGCTATTGGCTTTTTTAGCGATCAGAATGGCGCTCCGGATGAAACGTGAGGAAAAAACGATAATTCATCATACCCAATTCGGCGAAATTCGAATAGCGGTTTCTGCGGTTGAGAGTTTATCTTTAAGGGCTTGTAAACACATTAAAGGGGTTAAGGATGCCCATGTTGGAGTTCGGGCGGATTTAACCGGATTGGATGTGTTTATTGAAGTGACCGTGAATCCGGATTTGAGTATCCCGCAAATCTCCGAAGAGATTAAAACAAAGGTTGATGATTATATCTTTGAAACTGTCGGCATTCGAGTAAATTCGGTTAAAGTTTTAGTAACGAGGATTGCGGCCGAAGTAAGGGCGAGAGTTGAGTAGAAAGGGGCAACCGGTAGTGAATGAATTATTAAAAGAATTCTTACCCAAGCTCTCGCCTTATAAAGCCCGTATTTTCGGCGGTTTAACCGGATTTATCGCCGGGTTGCTCTGGGCGTTTATGGGTTTTAGGAGAGCCTTGGCCTTTGTCACCTGTATTTTATTGGGATACTTTTTAGGTAAAAGAATTGACGAGAGGGGTTCTTTACGGGACATTTTTTTTAAAGTTTTCCCTCCCAAAGAATAATTGAAAAAGGTGGTTTCATGACCCGGCGCGCTGCCCGTGAAGAAGCTTTTAAAATAATCTTTCAAGTTGATTTGGGAAAGAATTCTTGGAATGAAACGCTTTCCCGTAATTTAAAGGATTTAAGTCTCAGCGAAGAGAGTTGTTTGTTTTTAAAGCAATTAGTCGAAGGGACTATGACCCATTTAGCCGAAATCGACGCTGAAATTTCGAAATATGCCCAAGATTGGAAATTAGACCGGATGCTGAGCACCGATCGGAACATTTTACGGATGTCGCTTTTTGAATTGAAATATCTAAAGGATATCCCGGCGGGTGTCACCGTTAATGAAGCGGTGGAATTGGCAAAAGTTTATGGAGATGATGATTCAGGTCGATTTATTAATGGGATCTTGGGCAATATTATTCGCAGTTCCGGATTGATTAATGACGAAGCGGAAATAAAGCAAGATACATGACCAAATAACGGAGGCTCCCCTCTGTTTTTTGGTAATTAAGACTATTTATTGGGGTTAAGAATAAATG
>JAAYEK010000229.1 GCA_012728785.1 Bacillota bacterium
AAAAGAGCAAGAAAAAATAAAAATTTCTTAATAATTTAGTAAGAAAAAACCTTCTAAATATACTATTCTCACTATAATTTTAAGTTTTGCACTTCATCAGTAACTACACCTGTTTTTCCCCACTCATCGGTAATACCATCCTTATAATTTTTATAAACATCAAAAACAAATTGCTGATCTCTTGAAATTGGAACAGTTTTTTTCAGTATTTCATCGATTTCCTCTTCAGTAGTGAGACAATCCAAATTCCCTTTTGAAATCGAATATTTAAATTTCGTGCCATAAGAAAATCCAATAATGTCATAAAGCAATCTAAATATACTTTTTTCATTAATAACCTTTTTAATATAGTCTTGGATTTTGACCTGATCATCTTTATAAATCCTACAAAGTCCCCATACATTCTTGGGAAAATAATATAAGTCATCATAGAGGTTTATTGAATTATTAATTATTGAACTTCCCATTTCTTGATACATGGTTTCCATTTTTTGTTTTCTTCCATCTATGTTCTTACCTTCCCTATCATGTTCAAACCAATATAATATACTACCTATATTCTCCATTTTTCTATAATCTTTGTTTATATTTGTTAAAAATTCATTGAAATGATCGTCGGTAATTTTCTGAAGCAATTCCCATATAATAACTTCTATTCGTTTACGTGCGTCGAGTGCAAAGAAAGCAGGTGAATCATCAATTTCATTGATTCTACTAAATAAAATCGAAACCATATTAAATGCAACATTCTCCTGTAAGTCTTCAATATAAAGTTGAAACCTCTCAAATATCTCTTTATGATATATCGGCTGTACAGATGTTAAGAATTTACTAAATATCAATAGCCCATCCTCTAAATTTATCATTTGGTTTATACTATCAACAAAATTTTGGACTAACTTCTCTATTAAAAGAAATTCATTTTCTGTATTAGTAAAATATAAATCAAAATATTTAGCACTACATATCCGTCTGTTTTTTGCAATATCAGAATATGTTCCATCAGAAACATATAACCCATCACATTCTAATTCTTGATTTTCTTTGTATTTTTTTACATATGGAAAAATTTCTTTTAAAATGCTTAAAAAGCTATAATTAGTTTCATCTGAAAATAAATTTTTAAAATAGTTTTTAGCATTGACATTAAAATCTTTTTTGTTAAATGACATGCGATATATTTCACTATCAACAATCTTATCATGAGAAATGAAATAACTCCGGTTTTGATATATTTGTTGATATAAGGTTAGATTATATAACCGTATATATTCAATAACCAATAAATCTCTTTTATTTAAGTAACTTCCCTCTCTAAATGATATGCTTAAAACAGAATTAATAAACCTCTTGAAATCCCTTACATCGATTGTTTGTTTACACATACAGCTGATAATTGAATTATAAAAATCCAAATTATTGTGATTTTCACCATATGCAATAAGCAAATTATGTATACATCTTGTAAATAACCTAGCAAGTAGATTCCTGTCCACTTCTGGTACACGAATTTGCATTTGAATTACTTTTTTTAAATATTCATAATCTAAACTTAGTTTATCATCAAAGATTTTTTTAACTCGAACATTATCAAACGAGAGTACATACGTTACTCGTTCAAAATCAAATACATTACCAACAAGTTTAAAAAGCAAAATAATATTCTCATTTTCAGCTCTATCAATATTATCAATGAAGAAAACAACCTTCTTACCGCATAACTTCAGATAATCATTTATCTTGTTTTTTATAACACTAGTATTATTTGTTTGTTTAAAAAGAAAACTCCCAAATATCATACTGGTCTTTCGACTGCCAAAAATATTTTCAGATATTTTATCAACCATTTGTTTAGTTAATAAGGTACTATATTTCAAACCTGATTTTTGTAAAATAATATCGAACATATTAAAAAATAAACTTTCTTGATCACAATATGACCATGGATCAAATTCATCAATTATTACTATATTTTGATTTAATTCTGCTAGTTTTCTTTTTACATTATTAATAATAGTTGTTTTTCCGCATCCCCATTTACCTTCTAGACTAATTACAAATCTTCCATCTGGATTAGATTGCAGAATTGCATAATATAGCTGATTTATTACTTTTCCCCTTTCAAGTAAATCATAATCTACATCTTTCTCGTTTACTAAAATTGTTTCATCTTTTTTTATTTTTATCATAAAATCGCCTGTAAAGATTTCTTTCAAATCAACAACATTGGGTTGATATTTCTCAGCATCTGTTATAGACCTTTTAAGGCGAATTCCTCTAACTAGAATAATAACAAAGAATAGACTTGATATACCTATGATTACAAACAGTTTATAAATAAATAATTGACTGTATATGGCAGATATACTTCCATACATTATGCAGGAAATAATTATTACGATAGATAAACTATCCACGAAATTTATCGAAACCATTTTAAAAGTATCTAAAATATTAAATTCTAATACTGTTAACGACAATATAAGGATTACTGCTCCAATACCTATAAAAACTACCGACACATCATAAAGACCCAAATATCTAGATGGTAAATTTAAAATATCAATAATTAGTAAAATGGCAGTCAATGCTACTGCAAACTTTAAAAGCTTCATAATTGGATAGTTTATATCTATATATTTAAAATATAATTTAAACAATAGTTCCTCCTTGACATTATACAACTTGATAAAGCTTTCAACTTCGATTCTTTTTTAGTTGTATAGTGTTCAAAAATCGCAGGAAATCGATTATTTTTTATTCTTTCTTGCCCATATTTTTGAGTTTCGACCATTTTCTAATGATATTACTTCAATGTCCGCTGAAACCCATTCATTAAATAATAGGTTTACAAACTCCGGTAAACGAATTTCTTTTTTACCATTATTAAATATATCATCTGGAATGTTCGATGGGCCAAAAGAAATCTCTATTTGTAAAACAAATTCTCCGTCCATAGTCAACTTTTTTTCATGACAAAAAACCAAATTCCTATTATAGCCCTTACTTTCTAACAAATAAAATAATCTAGCCACAATTTGTTGATGTGCCTTTTCCCTATCATCATGACGTGTCATTTTTATAACATATCTTTCAAATGGCTCTGTTAATTCGATTATTGCTTCCATTATTAATTACCTCCGTTCTCAATTATATTTTCTCTTCTTATTCATTAGCTTTATAGAGAGCGACCATATTACAAAAATTGAATAGAACAGTTCCTAGTCTTTTGATTGGAGATCAAAAGCAAAGGACTTCCTTCTGTTAATCTTCTAAATCAAAATATATTTCATAACTTAACCTTCTAAAAATTTTTTTACAGAATCAGGACAGTTAAATCTAACAGCAGAATTTATACACCGTTCAATTAAAGCTACCGATACATCTTGTTTAATCATAATATTGTAATCAGAGTTTCTTTCTCTACAATATTCTTCCGTATAAAAAGCAGTGAGATTCTTATAAAACTCATAAATTTCATTCATTTGTTTTTCATCTGAAAACAAATGATCTAATCTATCATTCACTTCTGTAAAACTTTTTCCTTTAAATGAATTTCCAATAAAATCGATCAAATAATATGGTATTGGTGTCCTTTTATCCATAGATATTTTTTTATCTTCTTCTGCCTTGCTATATAATAAGTATAGTCTTAACATATTATCAATTGTAAGAAAATTTTCAATTTTAAGCGAAAAATCTTTATACATCGGACTATTAGGTTTTAAAACAGTACTTCCTTTAGTAAAAGCTGCAAATCCATCTTTTTCAAAGGCAAGAAGGACCTTAAGCATTTTCTCAAGAGGAATCATATAATTGCTTAACTTACTGTCATCTAAACCAAATAGTTCTAACAATTTACTGCTTTTTCTGCGCAACTCAGAAAATTTGACCCTATCTTGATACACACTTGAAAATTTATTTTTATCACTCGGTTTTACTAATAATAGAATTCCCCGGTTTTGAAATTCCTCTTGAATATTTTTAAAGAAGTTACGTTTAGATGCAAAAGCTTTATCATTAATACCATTTTGACTATTAGTATATTTAACTATATTTTTATCAAGATTTTCCTTTTCTTGTTTTGTTTGTTCATCAAATATAAATACCTTAACTAATACAAATACTTTTTCGAATTCACTCCTAATTTTTTCTTCACTATAATACTGTAAAACTTCAGCTATAGAGTTTATAGTCTGGCAACCATTTACTATTTGAGGATTCTTTAATTCAAAACCGTATTGGTTTTTCGAATGACTCTCTATAGCGGCTTCAGATCCACGCAATGTTTTACATTGTTCACAAATAATTGTAACCCCATTATTGTAATAGAAGAAATTCTCCCGATCCTTCGGTGATCTTAAAGTTTTAATAATACCATTATTTATACCCTGAGTACCTAAATACTCTCTCACATTTTCTTCAAATAATTCATAGTTACATTCAAGCGCTTTCTTATACATCGAATATAATTCAGCTACATTTACCATAACATATCGTAAATCAATCATCCATTCCATTCCATAATCTTTTGGACGGACATCTAATGAAGTTGCGGATACTCTAGTTGGTAATTTTGCTGTAAAAGAGACTTTGTTAGTAAATCTATCACCAAAATAAATATTTTTTATATCATCAAGTTTATATAATTTTACTCCTACATAAGCCTGTACTCGATCATCTAAAAAATTAAAATTTTCTATTAAATTATCAATATCATTATGAAATAAATTGTTAGTAACATAAAAATGAAGCCATATTTTATATTCACTATCACCATGAACTCTATTAAATATTTTTTGCAATTCATTTGATCTTTTGTATTCACCTTTGGCTAGAATTTTTAATGGAGTTGTTAAAAAATCTGAAACATTTTCTCTGTTTAAAGGTGTATTTTCATCATAATTCTTATTCTGTATAATATATAATTCTTTCATATCTTCATAATGGACAAAACAATCAATGTTTTTATCATTTATATCTGTTACATATGAAGGGATAATTTCTTCATCCATATTATACAATCTGCTCAACACCCAATAATTAAAGGCATATTCATCCTCTTGGATCTTTTCATCGATATATCCAAAATCACGTTTAATTAATAAAATATCATCCTTAATCTGCCGCATAAACTCACTCATTATTACCACTCCTCATATATAATCTGATTTTAACCACACCAGGACGTGGACTTCGTGACCAATTATATGAACTTTTTTTCGTATTAATTTCGCCTACTCAACTACCGGCCTTCTACCTTAAGATCCAAATCCATTGGATTTTTTTAAAAGTATAACTTATTGACCCAAAGTATGCAAAAAAACTGGATTAAATAAACTGTGGACACCGGCAAAAAATAAATAACAAATTACTTTACTCCTTATTTCTCCCCACATCCAATCTTTTCCTCCAAAACTCCCCAAAGTTTATCCCCCCAAACCCCACCCCCACCAGCCCAAATGTAAGATCCTTAAAAGATTACAGAAAATTACTAAATTGAGAAGGATATTTCTATCGTTTACCGAATTATACCAATTATCCGGATATTCCCTGCCCCGCCGTTGCAATACCGGTAATATTGTTACGGCGGTTGGAAATAAGTTACATGGTACCGCATGTAACGTCCGAATTTCCAGAGGCAAAAAGCGACAATAATTAAACCAAAGGAGGTGCCGACTATGTCAGCACAAAACCTGGTCTCCGCTAGCCTTGCGCCGGAGACGAAAACCGAAATCATCCAAAAACTTACCGAAGTAAAAACAGCATTGAATTTTCTCTTAACATTGCAACCCGATGAGGTCCGGAGTTTATTCAAAGCCGCCAACGGCTTCGCTCCATTGATTGACAAAGCTTATCACACCGTCATCGACCATCCCGAAATCATGCCCGGAGTCTTCGATATGGAGGAGTTCAAAAGAGATTATACTCTGTCGAAAGACCTGGCTCCCATTGTAAACCAGATCAAAGAACTGGCCGAAGGCCTCGAAAAGACCCAGATCGCCATTAACAGCGACGCCCTGACAAGCACTATGGACATCTACGCCGCAGTCAAACAAAACCGCGACAAAGTCCCCGGCCTAAACGTAGTCGCCGAGGAGATGGCCGAGTTCTTCCCCAGGCGTATCAAAAAGGCAGCCACCCCCGCCTAATTAATAACCACCGGATAATCAAACAGATCCATCGGATTTCGGAGCGCTCGCCGAGCGCTCCGAAATATCTTCAGGACCTCCATTTTAATGACCGAAACATTCCCTTTAGTGATTGGGACTTAACCTTTAATAACAATAACCAATCATTTGATAACCGGAACCTATCGTTTAATGATCTTCACCAAACGTTTGGTGATTTTTATCAATCATATAATAATTGAGACCAATCATTTAGTAAATTTCACCTATCCTTTGGTAAAAATCACTTACCGTTTAGTAATTCTTACTTATCGTTTAGTTATTTTCATTTATCCTTTGATGATTGGGGCTAAATGATTGATGATTTTTACTTAACGTTTAGTGTTCGGGACTTAATCCCTCGCCAGGATCACTGATTAACGGATTAAAGGATTAAAGGATTATGCGGAAAAATCTAAATCATCCAATATCCCCCGTGGTTCAACGATCACCCTCCCGCCTTCAAGGATGAAGGCGGGCGACGCTTCTTTGACCACTTATGGCGCTGATTTTACCGATTACACTGATTCATTATTAATGCCTATAGAAAAATCCTTATGTATGTTTTTCGTTCTTGACTCCAGGGATGTAAAATAGATGCCGAAGGCCCGAGAAAACATGGATGGATTGCTTGATGAGCACCATGCATATTATCACGGCACTAAAGCCGCTTTTGACCTTTACCCTTATTACCGGGATAAGATGACAGAAAATCCAAAAAAATGGCATAACTATTTATCACCAATTGATTTTAAAAAAGCATAATCATCAAACTCATCCATCAAATCATCATCAATAACCGTTTTAATGGAAAAAATCATCTCGAATAACTTGGGGTTTTCATTATTCCTCACAAATTGGTCACTATTAGCGTATAAATAGAGAAAGTTCTTTAGCATTGAAATAAATATTTTTTACGTCCAATTTCTCTTTAAAACCAAGCAGTCAGTCTTTTGTTCACCTATGGTAAATATAAATTTATCCAAAATAACATTAACATAAATTGAACTTATTCCGATATATAACATAAAAATATACCATCTACCTGCACAAAAGAATTCATGTCTAATATTCCATGATCTGGAATTATAATTGAATTATCTTTACCATTAAATCATTATCTATTACAATAACAACCACTACTGGAAGGAGCCAATATAATGATTCGTAAAGACATGCCTTCATTTAACTCCTTAAAAAAATTTGCCCAAAATCTAGCCGAACAACACAAAACTTTTAAAATCACCAAAGGTAATACCCTCATTAAACGCCATTTTAAAAAAAATGTTCAATGCTTAAATGAAATATGTTTGAAATACCGTATCTCCGTTCAAGCAAAAGCCAATATCCCCTCAGCCGGAGAATGGTTAATCGATAATCTCTACTTAATCAACGAACAAGCCCAATTTATGTTTCGCAACCTCCCCGGAACTTATTGCCGGAGACTTCCTGTGTTTGGAAACGGACCGTTAAAAGGTATGCCTAGAATCTATGCGGTAATTTTGGGGCTATTAGAACATACCGACGGAAAAAGTGACGCCAATTTACTGGAAGATTATCTATGGGAGTATCAAACGATTGTACCCTTAACCATGGGAGAACTCTGGGCGGTTCCATTAGTCCTCCGAATCGCTATCATTCATAATTTGAAACTTCTTTTCGAGGAGATCAACCGTTATTTCATCCCTAAGAGACAAGCAAACTTACTGTTGAAAAAAATTATGCCGGTTTTATCCGATGTCTCCAAAGCCGTACAATCGATTATTGTAGCGGTTGAAAAACATCTGGATTTGACCAATCCTACCGTTTTAGTCCATTTGGCCCGACAGTTCCGGGATTATATTGAGTCTACGCCATTATTACGATGGCTGGAAGCCCGAACCGCGGTCCATAGTTTATCATTGACCGAACTCCTTGAAGAGGAACAAACTCGCCAGACTAAACACCGGGTTGCAGTCGGCCAATTAATTACAAGTATCCGTGAAATATCCCATACGGTATGGGAATTTCATTTTGAAGCGATCAGCCTGGTTGAGCAGACTTTCCGCCGCGATCCGGCCAGAATTTATCCTGATATGGATTTTAACAGCCGCGATATGATGCGTCACACCCTGGAAGACTTGTCGAAACGTTTGAAAATACCCGAACAAGAACTGGCCGAGCATATTCTTAATCTGTCAATTAAGGCCAAGGCCGAATTTCCCGACAATAGGCTAGAACAACATATCGGCTATTATCTGTATGACTCCGGACGCGCTGATTTATTACGTTCGTTGGATATTGGCAGCCGCCGTTTATGGCGCCATCCCCGGGAAATATTAAGTAGGTATCCCAATACGGTTTATTTCGGCGCCCTATTTTCATTGATTGGTCTTTTCACTTATGGGTTCTGGGATCTCTTAAATTCATGGAAAGCATTTACAAGTTGGCAAATATTTTTACTCCTATTGATTATTTTAACGTCGGCTGGAGAATGGGCGATTCGTCAAGTACATTGGATTATCACGATCATATTTCCGCCGCAACACCTTCCCAAATTGGAATACCGTGGAGGAGTTCCCAAAGAAGCCACTACGATGGTTGTCATACCAACAATTATCAACAGCGTAGAAACCGTGGCCGAATTGGTCCACCGGCTGGAAATTTATCATCTCTCAAATCATGATCCTAATATTTACTTTGCTTTATTAACGGATTGGCCGGACGCATCTCAAGAGCATTTGCCAAATGATATTAATTTGCTTAATGCCGTCCAAACCGGAATTGCCAAATTAAACAATCGTTATCCACATCCCAAAGGTTCTACCTTTTTCCATTTATTCCACCGCCACCGTCTCTGGAACTCCCAAGAGGGCAAATGGATGGGCTGGGAACGGAAACGGGGAAAATTGGTTGAGTTTAACGCGTTACTATGTGGTGAAAAGGAAACCAGCTTTTCAACTTATGAAGGAGATCGCGCAATTCTTCCTACAATCCGTTACGTTATTACTTTGGACTCCGATACTCAACTGCCCCGGGATGCGGCAACTCGTCTTATCGGGACCATCTCTCATCCCTTGAACACTCCGAAATTGGATGTTGATAAAAAACAAATCGTCAAGGGTTATGGTTTGCTACAACCCCGTATCTCGGTAAGCAATTCCAGTATCAATCGCTCCCGCTTCGCTTTTCTTTTCGGCGGCAAAGCCGGAATCGACGCCTATAGCGGCGCCGTCTCCGATCCTTATCAGGATTTGTTTCAATACGGTATCTTTACCGGAAAGGGTATTTATGATGTTCGTATCTTTCATGAATTATTGGCAAAACGTATTCCCGAAAACATGGTGCTTAGCCATGATTTGTTGGAAGGCGGTTTTCTACATGCCGGTTTAATAACCGATGTTGAACTGATAGATGATTACCCTGCTTCATATTTAAGCAGCTTATCACGGATGAGCCGCTGGGTCCGGGGGGATTGGCAATTACTGCCTTGGCTGAGCCGTTTTGTCCCGGATGTTAAAGGTTGTAAACAGCCGGTTAATTTACCCTTAATAACCCGGTGGCAAATAATCGACAATCTTCGGCGCAGTCTGTTGGGACCCACCATCTGGACTCTTATTTGGCTTGGACTCATTGTTTTGCCTAACCCCGCCTCATTCTTACGGATCCCATTATTAACCGTTGCCGGAATCTCTCTTATCAACCACTTGTTGAATTTATTTCAACAAATCAGGCAAGGCGCTTCTTTTTCCCAAAACATGGCCCGGACAGCCTTTAATTTCCTAGTGCTGCCTTACCGTTCATTAACCATGATTAAGGCCATTATTAAAACAATCTACCGGTTATATGTTTCACACCGTAATTTACTAGAATGGGTCCCCGCCGCTGATGAAGGAAAACAAACCCCTACCAAACCGCTGGCTATCTGGGGCCGAATGTGGCCGGGACAAGTATTGGTAATCGGGTCCCTAACAATAACAGCTCTTCTAGAACCGGCCGGTCTTATCTGGTCCATACCATTAGCCGTTTTTTGGCTAACTGCTCCCTTCTGGGTTTTTTATATTGATAGGCCAATCAAAGAACGAACATATCATCTTCAACCTTCCGACTATAAATTTTTACGAGATATTGCCCTTCGTACCTGGCGCTTTTTTGAATACACTGTAGGCCCGGAAAATAACTGGTTGCCTCCGGATAATTTACAAATAGAACCCGCCAACGGATTGGCCCGTCGAACCTCGCCGACAAATATCGGTTTAATGTTGGCTTCCACCATTGCCGCCCGTGATTTTGGTTATATTACCACCTCGGTTATGCTAAAACGAATCGGGCATACCCTTAATACCTTAAAATCATTGCCCCGTTGGAACGGCCACTTCTATAACTGGTATGACACTGTAACTCTTGAACCGTTACAACCGGTATACATCTCAACAGTAGACAGCGGCAACGTGGTCGCCTATTTGCTAACCGTCAAACAGTCTCTAAAAGACATTACAAACCATCTTCATTTAAATTCGGATTCGGTTCAAGGTCTAATTGATATTGCCCGTTGGGAGTCGGAAACCAATTTCTTAATCCAACCGGTTTTAATAAATAAGCTGGAGTCCTTACAAGTCGAACTTCCGATTTCGATATTTGAATGGTTTCGCATCCTAAAAGATTTGGTTAAGGATACTCCGGCCGAAAGTTACTTAGTAAAGGTCTTGCAAAACCGGCTAAACGAGTTAAACAACCTCTTCCCTTGGCTAAAAACAATCGAGGCGATTGAGCCAATCGAAATTAATAATCCCGGGTGTCATGAAGAAATTGCCGCGATAACGACCTTACCCGCAATATCCGGAATTTGGCAAAAACTAATGGCAATCAATGATATTCCTACTTTTTAGCTTATGCCGTTTCTCTTAAAGAGCTGTTCAAAGAGGGCGACGCGGACAACCCTGAAACCCCTTTAATCAAAGCCGTAATTCTCTCCGCAAAACGGATTAACAACTTGCTACATAAAGGTAAAATCTTAAAGGACCGATTGAATTCCTTGGCCATCGCCCATGATTTTACCCAACTTTACAATGCAAAACAACGCTTATTTGCAATTGGTTATAACATTTCTTCCAAACAGCTCGATGACTCCTACTATGATCTGTTGGCTTCCGAAGCCAGGCAAGCAAGTTTTATATCAATCGCGTTGGAACAAATTCCGGTCAACCACTGGTTCAAATTAAACCGCACCATGGCTACGATCCAAGAAGGACCAGTGCTTGTTTCTTGGAGCGGCACCATGTTTGAGTATTTGATGCCTTTACTTTTAATGCCCGGCTATCGGCATACCTTATGGGAGACAACTTATCGTTCAGTTGTTAAACACCAAATAAGATATGCCGCCAAAAAATTGGGATTACCATGGGGAATCTCCGAATCGGGTTTTAACATCAAAGACTTAAATCAAAATTATCAGTATCAAGCTTTTGGAGTCCCCGGATTGGGGTTAAAGCAAGGATTGGAAAAAGATCGCGTAATCACACCTTATGCTACATTTTTAGCCGCCCCGGTTGCTCCAGAAGCGGCCATCAACAATTTGCGCCATTTAGATAAACTCCGGGCCCTTGGGGAGTTTGGCTTTTACGAAGCGCTTGATTTTACACCTAATCGTTTACCGGAACACACCCACTATGTTTTAATTAAAAGTTATATGGTTCACCATCAGGGAATGATCATGATTTCCCTGGCCAATCTACTTCTTCGAAATTCTTTCCAAAAGCGATTTTTATCCGAACCAAGAATAAAGGCGACTGAATTGTTATTGTGCGAACGCGTTCCGAACCGGGCAATAACCATCAGCAAAAAACCTTTGGAGTTAACGCCGATTTCAAATCTCCGCGAAAGCGGCGCCGAACTGCGCTCTTTTTACGGTATTGATACTCCGCTTCCCGAAGCCAGATTTTTATCAAACGGTAAGTATTTAGTAATGATCACTAATAGCGGGGCCGGTTTTAGCCGCTGGAAAAACATCCTGGTCAACCGTTGGTCTGAAGATTTAACAAGAGATGTCCACGGAACTCATTTTTATATCCGAAATATGACTGATAACTCGTTGTGGTCACCAACCTATCAACCTTGTCGGATCAAGGCCGACGACTCCGTAATGAAATTTTCCCTGGAAAAAATCTGCTATACACGGACTGATGGAGATATTCACACAAACATGGAACTTTGCGTTTCTCCGGAAACGGACGCCGAAATTAGGCAAATAACCCTTAGAAATGACGGCAATTCACCC
Organism: Bacillota bacterium; assembly: GCA_012728785.1. Taxonomy (GTDB): domain Bacteria; phylum Bacillota; class UBA4882; order UBA8346; family UBA8346; genus JAAYHS01. The sequence continues at coordinate 12,427 of JAAYEK010000229.1, forward strand.
CAGGTCCTTGAGATAACAAGTTATTTAGAATTGGCGCTGGCATCGATGGATGAATATAACGCCCACCCAGTTTTCAGCAAACTTTATGTTGAGACCGAAATTGAACCCAATCTAGAAACCCTATTGGCGCATCGCCGTTCCGAAAAATCAAACGATGACAACCCTTGGTTTTTACATATGGTGGTAGTCGATGGACAAATATTCGGCGCACTGGAATATGAAACCGACCGGACCCGCTTCATTGGACGCGGGCGTTCGGTCAGCCTGCCTCAGGTTATTAACACTAAACATAGCTTATCCGGTACCGTAGGCTCGGTATTGGATCCTGTTTTTAGCTTAAGGCGTTGTGTAAATATTCAACCGGGAAAAGCGGCGCGATTTACATTTATTACTGGAGTCGCGCCCACCCGAAATGCTGCGCTGGAAATTGCTTATAAACTACGATCCCCGTACCAATTGGTTCGAACTTTCGATCTTGCCTGGTCTAAAAACCGACTCGAAATTCGCGAGCTGAATTTAACGCCCCAACAAGTTAATCTCTTTCAATGGATGGCTGCGTATATTTTCTACTTCAATCCCTATCGCCAGTCAAGAATCGAATCAACGATGCAAAACAACAAGGGTCAGTCGGGTTTATGGGCTTATGGCATATCCGGGGATTTACCGATTGTTTTAGTCCGGCTAGCCGACCTCTCAGAAATCGATCTGGCTGAGATGTTGATCAAAGCCTATAAATACTGGCGTCTTAAAGGATTAAGGGTCGATTTAGTGATTATAAACGACTCTATTGGCAGCTATCAACAAGAACTACAAAATTCTTTACAACACTTAATAGAAACTTGCTCCCAAATGTACTACAATTCCGATCCGGCCGGTAAAAACGGACAAGTCTTTTTAATTGCCGGAAATCAACCATCTCCTGAGGATCTGCTTTTATTTGAAACTGTTGCCCGTTTATCGTTACGGAGTGATTGCGGCAACCTATTATCTCAAATGATGCAATTAAATTTGAAAACTTCACTTTTCCCGCCCCAAAGAGATATCCAACTACCCGAAGACCTTTCACAAGATACTTACGATGAACCGAAAAATTTGCTTTTCTTTAACGGTTTTGGCGGGTTTACGACTTGTGGCAGGGAATATCAAATTTGTTTAAAAACCAAAGAGCTCCTTCCTGCACCCTGGATTAATGTAATCGCCAATTCGAGTTTTGGCTTTCAAATATCCGAATCAGGTGGCGGTTATACCTGGGCTGAAAACAGCCGTGAGTTTAAAATATCTCCTTGGTCCAATGATCCTGTTTTGGATAGCCTAGGTGAGATCTGTTATTTGAGAGATGAAAAATCCGGTATAATATGGTCTTTAACTTCTTTGCCAATCCGGGACAATAATCCATATCTGGTTAACCATGGACAAGGATATACCACTCTTACCCAATTCAGTCAAGGAATTGAGCAAACTGCTACAGTTTTTGCGGCTCTCGACGATCCGGTAAAAATAATCCGGCTTAAGTTAAATAACACCAATAACGAAGTCCGCCACCTTTCGATCACCTATTATATCGAATGGGTTTTAGGCGTCTTGCGGGCTAAATCGGCTCCTTATATCGTTACCGAAACCGACTCCGTTAGCGGTGCTTTACTAGCCCGAAATATTTACCAGGAAGACTTCCCGAATTTTTATGGATTTCTCCAAGTCTGGACCGACGAACCGGATTTGGAACGAAGTTGGACCGGCGATCGGGTGGAGTTCATCGGTAGGAACGGAAGTTTGCGCTGTCCGGCGGCCTTGGAAAGATTATCTTTATCAAATAAAACCGGGGCCGGTTTCGATCCTTGCGGGGCATTACAAGTTAAAATTGCAATTCCAGCCGAAGCTGAAACCTCAATAACAATTTTAGTCGGCGCGGCCAAATCCCTGGATAAGGCTCGTGAATATGTAATGAAATTCAAAGATCCGACAAATATTAACGACGCATACCAGGAAATAATTTCTTTTTGGGATCGGTTCTTGGGCCAAACCCAAGTTGACACTCCGGACCCGGGTTTTAATCTTATGATGAACCGATGGTTACTTTATCAAACACTTTCTTGCAGGATTTGGTCCCGTTCCGCCTTCTATCAGGCAGGGGGCGCCTTTGGTTTTCGCGATCAATTACAAGATGTGCTTGCTCTGCTTCACACAAGCCCATCATTGGTACGGGACCAAATTTTATATCATGCGGCCCATCAATTTATCGAAGGAGATGTTCAACACTGGTGGCACGAGGAAACCCATCATGGTATCAGAACGAAATTCTCAGACGATCTATTATGGCTTCCTTACGCAGCTACCCGCTATACCGAACATACCGGAGATTATAATATCTGGGATGAGCTGATTCCGTTTCTGGAAAGCGCTCCTCTTGAAGAAAATGAATTTGAGAGATATGACTTTACTCAAATTTCCGAAAAGACCGGAACTTTATATGAACACTGTATTCTTGCCATCGAGCGGGCGCTGCGTTTCGGTGAACACGGTTTACCTCTAATGGGCGCAGGCGATTGGAATGACGCGATGAATCGGGTAGGCCGTAATCAATTAGGTGAAAGTATTTGGCTGGGCTGGTTTTTATATTCCGTCCTTCAAAGCTTTATTCCGATATCTAATTATTTTAATGACTCCGGTCAAACCAAAAAGTATCAACAAATCGCCGCGCAATTAGCGGAATCTCTTAATCAAAACGGCTGGGATGGAAACTGGTATCGTCGCGCTTATAACGATCTGGGCGAACCTTTGGGTTCGATCCAAAACACCGAATGTCAGATAGACTGTATTGCCCAAGCTTGGGCTGTAATCTCCGGAGCGGCCGACCCAGATAAAGCAGTCTCAGCCATGCAAGCTCTTGATCAAAAATTAGTTTCTCGGGAGGATTCCCTTGTTTGTTTACTGACCCCTCCTTTTTCCAAAACCAATCCAAGCCCCGGCTATATTCAGGCCTATCCCCCAGGAGTCCGGGAAAATGGAGGCCAATACACCCATGCGGCAGTCTGGGCTATAATTGCCTGGGCTAAGCTAGGGGAAGGAAACCAAGCTTATTCATTATTCCGTCTTTTAAATCCAATTAACCACTCTCGAACCGATAGCGAAATTCAGCGTTATCGAGTAGAGCCTTATGTAATGGCAGCCGACATTTACTCCATTCCGCCATATACCGGAAGAGGCGGCTGGACTTGGTATACCGGCGCCGCCGGATGGATGTATCAGGCTGGTTTGGAATGGGTGTTGGGGATTAAGAAAAGAGGTTCCCGTTTATATATAGAGCCTTGTATTCCCGAGGAGTGGTCTGAATTTTCGGTATCCTATAAGTACCAAGACACTTTATATGAGATTAAAGTCAAAAACCCATTGCATAAGCAAACCGGAGGAACAGCCCTAAAGTTAGACGGTAAAACCGTCAATCCGAAAAAAGGAATTTTGCTAAAGGATGATAAAAAAGCGCATCTAGTAGAGCTAACAATTTACTCCTGAAAGACGGTCAGTTTGTTCCCATTCCAGTTGATTCATAATCCTATCCCACAGAACTTGAACCACACCGGTTCTATGGGATAGGGTGTCCACAAGACGAGGTACCATCGATGGATAAGGCCGAGTCCAGCCCATTTTGGTGGCTTTTGTGGAGTCAAAAGTCACTTTTTTCTCAAGGCTTTTTGAAAAAAACCCTTTCGATAAAATTCCCGATTTCAGTGGTGACAGCCGGAAGCTGTACATTCAGCAACATCAGTACGCTCAAGACTAAGGCTACCAGCATCAAGCCCGAATATACCGCCAACTCCCGCCAGTATTTTTTACGGATTAACCCCGGCAGGTCGAACAAAGCGAGGGTTATAAAGACTAACAAAATAATGATTAGCATCCCCGTTCCCTCCGGGGTAATCTGCGGAACATCGCCACAATTAAAGTTATTAGCGGGATTACCAGTTGAAAGAATGTGGAGTAGATTAAATTACTCGTCGTGTTAAACTCAAAATTCTCGGTAATTCCGGAAAAATTGATGATTGAAAGGATAATCATCAAAATCCCAATTGGGATGATTAACGGGCGCAGCGAACGCAAGTGAAATATCTGTCCCAGGCCCAGGACCGTAACGTAATACAGGACCGCCAGCTTTAAAAAACCCATCGTCAAAAAATTAATGACCACGATAATCTCAAAACGCGTATTGATAAAGGGTAAATTGAACATTTTTACCACCTCATAGGCTGGATAGGTAAAAAGGGCGCGGGTAGGCCCCAATACTCCAATCCCCCCCCAAGCGATGATATTTATCAATAAAGCCCCTAACAAAACCCCGATCACCGTTTTTCGCCGGCATTCCTTAGTCCGGTTAAGAAACGGGAAAACCATTAAAAAGAAGACCGTCTCCCCAAAAGGGAAAACAGCGGCTGAGTGAGATATTTTTAGCAGTTGCCATACCGGGATCTCGAATACCGGCAAGAAGTTTGTCCACTCCACCTGACTCAGTTGCGCCAAAAATGTGACTAATAAAAATAAAACGGTTAGCGGTACCAGTACTAAACTACAGCGCGTGATTACTTCCAGGCCGTTACCGACCGCCAAGGCCGCCACGATGGTCAGTAATACGGCAAAGACTATGTTTGGCGTTTCAATCATGACAGTCGTGGTGAAAAAGTCGGTAAAATTACGGATTACAAATGAACCATCATGAAATGCGTACCACACAAAAATAACCGCGATTAGTTTACCAAGATAAGGGCTGAAAACCGTCTCTAAAATCTCCACCATCGTCTTTCCCGGGAAACGCCGGGCTAAAGTAGTGAAGATTAACGCAAAAATCCCGCCCTCAACCGCCCCGATGATAATGGCGATCCAGGCGTCTTGGCGGGCTGCCTGACCCGGAAAAATAACTACCGAAGATCCCAAGAGAAAACCCACCATTAAAATTACCAACTGTGAACCGGATATTTTTCCCTGCTCCAAATAGCTCAAACAACACCACCCCCCGAGCCGCATAAGTTAAATTTCCCCTTTTTTTGGCCCCATTTCTCGCGGCTTTAATTTATTTCTGACTAATCGGTTTATTAATCAATCCATTAAGGCTAATATTGGTTTTCACGATTAATTTAACTTTAAGTTTGGGAAAGATTTCATCCCATCGAGGTTCAAGCTTTTTCCAGGCTTTGAAGTCGGCCCGGTGGACCGCCTCTCCAAAACCAAAGATATCAGCATTCAATTCCTGGGCCTTCTTAAAAGCGGCGTTGATCTCGTTTCTGATCACCGTTGCTTCCCGCCTGGCCAAGCTTTTGATAACCTCCGGTTTACTGGTGTCCAGATCACCCGTCTGTTCACCCAGGCCGGACTGGACATTTACCTTAACTGTAATTTTAACGGAATCGTTTTTTGTTTCCGCTTGGATTTTGCCGGCGGCGTGGATTATTCCCAAACTAACCTTGCCTTTGTTAGCGGGAGCTTTGACAATCACAACCCCGCTTTTGATCTTGCCGATAACCCAGAGCAGACCCCGGGTCTCCTTTTTACCGATAAAACCAACCAGTTTCTCCCCTTTGAAAATGGCGGTTCCGGCCAGTTCCACCTCGCCCTCCTTGTTCAACCGGATTTGGGTCGCTAACGGAGCGGTGGTCTTACTCATTAAGCGTTCAATGAAATCATAGAACGTAAAACTTCCAATTTCTGAAGTGGCAGATTGGGCTTGGAGCATATCCTTTATTTCCATCGCCGGGATCTGTCCCATTTCCCCGGGGGCCCGAATCAAATCCCCGGCTTTTCCCGGAGAGATCATTATCCAGGCCGTAGGACGCAGTTCTGTTTGCCTGATTCCAAAATTCAGGTAGTTTTTTACTCCGTTTTCAGCTGCCTCCTTCCCAACTATCAATATCTGATTATGAGGCCAGTATAACCTCCGGCTAAATTTGGAGACTGCGTTTCTTACCGCCTCAAAGGCCGTAGCGCCGTTACTTTCGACAATCGCTACCGGCTGTGGTCGGCTGCCCTGTCCTTGACCGTCCCCCAAAGAACCGTTCCCGCCCCCTTTACCTTTGCTCGCTTTAATTACCTGGACCGTCAATAAGACTTGTTCCGGATCTTTACCCAGATCAAAACCTGCCCCGGAGACGATCCCCAACGTTTCCAATTCACGGTAGCTCCAACACCCGCTGCCAATTAAGGTCATCGCAATTATTAATATACTAAAAGTCAATCTATTTTGTAGTTTCATCGGTTTTCTTCGGATTCACCTTCTTCCGGCGGTCCCGGCCGGGAATAGAATTTTTGGCGCGTACGGTTTTGGTCGGCAATAGCTTTCGGCCTGGTAAACATCATCCACCATGGTGCCCGAATTAGCACATCCTGGGTTAAGCTTCTGAGGTGCATTGGGGCCATTGGGGATAACAAAGGGACCCCGAAAGAACGCAGCGAGGCTAGGTGAATTAAAATAGCCAAGAGCCCGATCGTAATTCCGAAAGCGCCTAAAAAACCCGCTAAGATCGTAATACCTAACCTAATAATCTTACTTTCCTGGACTATTGAGGGAGTTACGAAAGAAGAAATAGCGGTGAGGGCAACGACTATCACCACAGGCGCTCCCACTAACCCGGCGGTTACTGTCGCTTCACCGATTACCAAAGCCCCCACGATGCTGACCGTCTGGCCTATCGGTCTGGGAATCCTGATTCCGGCCTCACGGATTATTTCAAAGATCACTCCCAATCCCAACACTTCGACCACTCCCGGAAAAGGAACGCCCTCAGTCGCGGCGGCCATGGTGATCAACAATTGGGTCGGGAGCAGCTCCTGATGAAAGGCGGTTAACGCCACATAGATAGCAGGAAGCAGAATACTAATCCCGAATGCGGTATACCGGAACCATCGAATCATACTTCCGTAATAGGTTTTATAGGTATAATCATCCGGACTTTGAAAATTTTCAATAAATAAAAACGGCGCCGTTAAAACCACCGGAGTACCGTCCACGAAGATGGCCGCCCTGCCTTCCAATAACTTGGCAGAGACCACATCCGGCCTTTCGGTGTAACCCATAGTCGCAAAGAATGAAAGAGGAGCATCTTCAATGAGTTCTTCCACGGTCTCGGCGGATAAGATCCCATCGGTGTTTATTCTGTTTATTCTCTGTTTAATCTCTTTGATTAACTTTGGATCAGCTATATCTTTCAGGTAAGCGATACAAACCTCGGTTTTAGTCCTGGTTCCCACTTGCAACGCTTCCAAAGTCAAGCCCGGATCGCCCAGCTTCCGCCGGAGCAAGGCCGTATTAGTCCGGAGCGTTTCAATAAACCCCTCTCTGGGGCCTTTGACGATCACTTCCGAATCGGGCTGATTCACACTCCGTTTTTCCCATCCCGGCGTGGCGATGGCTAACGCTTCTCCGGAACCGTCAATGAGTAACGCGGTTTTTCCGGAAAGAACCGCCGCAATAATCCGATTAAATTGGTGCTCCCGACTGATCTCACCGACTGTAATCAAACTGAGCTCAATATATTCCAGCCGGTCTTCGCCTTCCGGCTTATCGGAGATCGGCGCCTCCTTTAACATTAAAGGGCGGAGGATACTCCACTCAACTTCTTTCTTATCCACCAACCCATCAATGAAGACAACCGCCCCTTGATCCTGCCGAGAACCTCCTAAGCCAAAACGCCTGATGATCAAGTCGGAGCTATTATTGAGTTCACTTTGGATCGAATCCAAATTTGCCGTAAGATTTAAGGCCAAGTCTTTACCTTTAGTAATGAATTCTTCTTTAGCAAACTCCATTTTTACCTTGGCGATCTCCCGTTTCATCCGCCAAAGTAGCCTCTTCCGTGGTTTCCGAAACATCTTTTTCCTCACTTGCCAAATTTAGCTTTCCTTTTAGTATGGCAAAAAAAAGAAAAAATATGCGTAACAGAACAAACAAAAAGCCGGGATAATCCTGGATTCCCCATATTTCCACAACGCTTTATACCTTCGCCCACACACTTAATTGACATCCATGAACCAACCACCCACTCCTGCCTTCTGTCTTCTGTCTTCTGTCTTCTGTCTTCTTCCTCCCGTCTTCTCAATCTTCCTACTCCTTAAACCCCTCTCCCAGCACCTCATGAACGTCAGTTATGATCACAAAAGCTCGGGGGTCGATCGTACGGACGATCTCCTTCAACCTAATCTCCTCCGCCCTTGAAATTACGCATAAAATCACTTCTTTGTGAGCGGTGGAATATAATCCTTTCCCTGTAAGAGCAGTGGCGCCCCGTTGCAAATCGGTTAAGATCTTTTCGCCTATTGCAGCTGAATGTTTCGAAATGATCAATGCCGCCTTGGCATAGTCAAGCCCTTCAAGGACAGTATCCAGTATTTTTCCGGTTACAAACATCGTAATAGTTGCATATAAAGCCAGTTCGGTACTGCTAAAAGCAATCCCGGCCAGGGCAATCACTCCACTGTCAAAGATTAGCAAAGAATGCCCTACTGAAATACCGGAAACCCGGTTCAATAATTGGGCCGCCAGATCCGTCCCTCCGGTGCTCCCCCGAAACCGAAAGGCAATTCCCATGCCGATCCCGGCGATTAATCCTCCATAAAGAGAAGCCAATAAAGGATCCTTAGTCAACGGTGTTATCTTGATGACTGAATCCCAAAATTCAATCATAATCGAGATAAATGCCGCCCCAAATAAGGTCTTGGCGCCGAAACGGGGGCCAAATGTCCGAAAACTAGCTAGGAAAAGAGGAATATTAATCAAAATCATGGTTAACGAAACCGGCCAGCCCCAAAGATGATAGGTGATAACCGCCAAACCGCCGACTCCTCCGGCCGCGATTTTATTGGGTATTTGGAGCCAAACCAAGGATAGAGCGGTAATGGTGACCCCTACCAAAATCCCAAGATAGTCCCGAATTTCTTTTTTAATTTCATGCCGTTTTAGTGATAATACTTTGATTTAAATCACCTCCTAAAATATCAGTCAAAAGTCAAAAGTCTAAAGGTCATAAGTCATACAGTCACAAATCTTGAGTCAAAGGTCACAAGTCATAAAGTCAAAAGTTTTGAGTCAAAGGGTGACAGAGAAAACCGTAAAAAAAGTTAAACCTTAAACCACAACTTTCGAACTTATCGACTTCCAACTTTCTGACTTACCTTAAAAACCCATACCAAAACTTGATTAATTCCGGTAGATACTTTATTTTTTGTGGTTCATGGAACATCCGATAACACCATTCCCAGCCGTGGTTACTAAAGGTTGCCGGGGCCCGGGGTTTTAGGCCGGAGAAAATCTCGAATGCTCCCCCAACACCGATCCCAACGGTAGCTTTTAACTCTGGAAGAAGCTTGGCTAAAAATAGCTCCTGGCGTGGCGATCCCAATCCGGTTAATAACAGTGCCGGTTGTAACGTTAATATTTCTTCCCGAATCAGAAACTCTTTTTCTCCAAAACCATCCCTAAATAAAACTAATTCCTGATCGTACTTATACTTAAGTCTCCGGACACTTTCCTTACTTCCTCCATAACAATAAACAGGCAACTGTTTTTGAACGCAATAACTAAGAAGTCGATCCGCCAATTCAACTCCGGGAAACCGTTCGCTCCAATACCCGTTCTTTTTTAAGACCAGCAATATACCATAACCATCGACAGTTACCAAATCCGCCCTTTGAATTATCTCCATTAGTCGGTGATTTTTCAAGGCTTCAATTAAGATCACCGCATTAAGAGTAATCACTTGACGGGGCTTTTCGGCTTTATTCAACCAGTTGACCACAGTCTCCCAAATTACCGACCTCGGACCGGTGTCAACCGGGACTTCATTTATATAATAACGTTGCATTATATTTTGGCGAGGAATTGCTTTAAAATGACCCGGTTTTCCAAAGCCCTAGCTTTCCAAAAAGAAAGTTTCGACCGATAGGCCAAGGCTTCTTCATCAGAATGAACAAAATAGTAGGAAATTTTATTATAAAGGGCCGTCGATTCCGTTTCAAAGTTCAATAAGGTAAAGGGGATCCCTAACTGCAAACAGAACCCTTCAACTTTTGGATCCGCCGCCAATCCATAACAGGGTATTCCTTGCAAAACCCCGGCGACCAAACCATGTAACCGTGAACTCACCAGTAAATCCAAACCGCCGACGTTTTGTTGAAGCTGATTCCAACCGGAGTCCGACGGCAAAATCGTTAAACCGTAATTTGTGGACAACTCCTGTAAATAACCACGGTCCTTTGGTTGAACCGGAACTAGATAAACCCCGGTATTTGTTTCCCAGCCTAAATAATCAAGCAATTGGTCCCAAAATTCTTTTTTAATAAAAGTATAGTCTCGAATAACCAATCCTATTTTTTTTTGATGACCGGCATCAAGTTCCGCCCAATAATTCCTGGCCGCATGCTCCTCAAGACCTTTTAAGGCCAATAACGGTTCAGCTGTAAAGTGAATCTCCGGTTTACACACATTCAATTCCGATGTTGCTACTATCGAAAGCCGGTCCCGTACGGTAATCACGTTAACCATTGACAAGGCCTGTCCGGCTAAAAATTTTCCAATCCTTGATTTTATCGGCCCAATCCCTTGACCGTATAAAAAGATTTTTACCTTTAATAATTTGGCAATGATAATTAGAGCTGAATAATAAAACAAACTCCTTTTACTAGTAATCTCCTGAAAATGGCTCCCGCCATTGCCAATTAGAAGATCGGCTTCAGCTAATGCCCGAATGATTCCAAAAACATCAAATTTACCAACACCAGTAACTTGATGTTCTTGAGCGGTTAATTCCGGAACGGCAGAGATAACGGTTATTTTTACCTCCAAGACCAAATCTCGTAGTACTTTAATTAATTCCTGCAGATTAGTTTCGTCCCCAAGGTTTCCTTGGCCAAAATAACCGAAGATTACAATGTTTTTCACTAATCAGTCCGTCCTGTTCTTAACGATTGTAGCAAGCCGATCAATAACCAAAAATAACCACCGCTGAATTCATGGACCCACCAAGTTTCTAAAAATCCGAATATCAAAAAAACCAAGATAACCAAGGCGACAGCCCTGGCAGTATTTGAAAAACTAATCAAACCGGCTATATTCTTAACTATAACCCGTATAAATGCCAGTAGACTAAAAATACCACTTTCCAACCACAATTGAAGAAATATTTGATGTCCATGACCGGTTAATCCGGTTGGCGATAGATAACTTTGATAGACTTCGGTAAAACTCCCCGGTCCGGAACCCCATAACCAAAAATCAGTTAATATCTTCAGCATGTTTTGCCATATCCGGACCCGTAACCAAAATGTACCCTCAAAAAAACCGGCCGGATTGAAAAACCTAGTTTTAAATCCGGATAAACACCATAAACCTAAACCAACAATCCAACCATATAAAAACTTATCGGAAAAGATCCTCTTGCTAAACCAAATACTTACCCCTACCAAACCTAAGATCCACGCTGTTCGGGAATATGTATAGTATAGGGAGATTACCGCTAAAATTAGGATTAACCCTAGGAAGAAACGTTCCTCCAATTCCTCTCCAGCTAATTCCGAAAGGGCAAAAATGATAATTGATAACAAGTAGAGTCCATAAATATTAGGATTTCCAAAAACCGAAAAACTACGGACGGTTATTAACAAATTTTGTCCTTGTTCCAACCAGCCGTAAGGGGTTGATACTCCTGCCTCTTGTTGGCCTAGACCGATCAATATCCAGATTAAACCACTTACCAACAACCATCTGATGATTTTCCGGCTAAAATTTACCGTAAAAGCACCCCCGGCCAAATACGCCGTTAAGAGCCAAACTGTGACCATAACCAGTCGACGGGTTCCTCCGACCCCTAAAGACATGACTGCGCTGATCATTAAAGCTAGCCAAAAGAAGAATAATCCGATATCCGGGAGTTTTCTTTCCGGAAGCCGGATGATCTTCAATATCAAAACCAAAAAAAGCAGCACCCCCCAAGAGTTTAAGACCGGCATCAAGGCAATTGTCAGAATAATTCCGGCCTCAACTATCTTCCCCCAGCGCCGGTCCAATGCTTCCCAAAAACCGGACTGGCCTCGGCGAAGCGCTGCCAAACGGCTCCTTATATTATTTACACCCTGATAAATACGGGATGTTTCCCAAATCAGAGCCAGTAACTTTTGGGTTTTCTTAACAAAAGACCGGCCGGCTTTTTCCAGACAGACCAATCTGATAAATAATTCAGAAGTAGAGATTGTGTTTCCCCATCTTCCAATTCTCATGGGTTTAAATCCATAATATTATAAGCCATCACCCTTAACGTTTAACCCGGAGATATTCGATCTCTCCATGAATTGAAGAATACATAGTATATGCCTTTAACCGATCTCCAACCCTCACCGCCAATTTTCCAAAATAGACTCCAATTCGGGAAGGACCGGCAATGACCCGCCCCTTATGTCTTACCTCCAGCCGTAAATCAAAATTCCGAGGCGAAGTGGCCACAATCGCCCGTTCTCCAACTTCAATTATTAACTCAGCAGGCTGTACTTTTTTTGCACTGATCTTGCCCAAGTAGACATGATAATCCTCCAAAAATAGGTCTTGCCCTACCGCAATACTTTCCACCAAATAAGGCGGCGCATCTCTCAACAAGAGCCCGTAGGTTACCGGATTTTGTTTCAATTGCAAAGGTTCGGGACGGTAATCGGAGATTATTTTGATTCCCAAGATCAACAAAATCAATAATACCCCTAAATCTAGGGGATTGATCAAACCAAACAGCTTTCCTTGTTCATCGAGAAACTTAATCAGATCAATCCCTCTCCTTCGCCAATTGTCAACTTGGTAATCGCCTTTTAACACTTGGCTTTTTTCTCCCGATGGTCAGCGCTTGACTCCTGATTACTCGACCGCCGCTTCGCTAGTTCTTGCTTGAGCAATTGGTTTACTATTTCCGGATTGGCCTTACCTTTAGTCCCCTTCATCACTTGACCAACGAGGAACCTAACCGCCTGTTCCTTACCTTCCAAATAGTCGCCAACGGTTTTGGCATTAGCATTCAACACTTCAGTGACTATTGTTTTCAATTGACCGGAATCGCTAATCTGAGTCAGACCTCTTTCTGCAACAATAGCCTCCGGATCCATACCAGTCTTAAACATCGTCTCCAAGACGGTTTTGCCGATTTTACCGTTGATGATCCCGGCATCAATCATTTTAAGCATCTGCGCCAATTGTTCCGGTGTAAATTTTAGTTCGGCCAATTCGGCCTGTTCTTGGTAGACCAAGCGGAGTAGTTCACCTAATAACCAATTACTGACTGTCTTGGCCTCATCATATAAATCGACTGTGGCTTCGAAAAACTCCGCCAAAGGCCGTGAACAGCTGATCAAACCAGCGTCATGCTGAGGTAGCCCCCAGAACTCGATATACCTTTTTAGCCGGGAATCGGGGAGTTCCGGTAAAGTCTGTCTAAGCTTTTTTACCCGGTCGCTATCAATAACCACCGGCGCCAAATCGGGGTCGGGAAAAAATTGGTAATCACCAGCCCCTTCTTTGGCACGCATGAAGAAGGTAATTCCCTTATTCTCATCCCAAGCCCTGGTCTGTTTGACTATTTTCCCTCCGCTATCCAATAGTTTCGCCTGACGCTCCGCTTCATATTCCAAAGCAGCTTGGACCGATCGGAAGGAATTCATATTTTTGATCTCCGTCAAAACCCCATATTCTTTCCCTTCCCAAGGTCGAAGTGAAATATTAGCATCGCAACGTAAGGAACCTTCTTCCATTTTACAGTCGGAGACCCGCGTATACTCCAGTAAGGTCTTTAACTTTTCCAAGTACAGCTTGGCTTCTTTGGGCGAACGAATAGCGGACGCGCTTACAATTTCGATCAAGGGAATCCCCGAGCGGTTATAATCTTCCAACGAATATTCCGACCCTAAGATTCCAGACCCGGAATGTACCGACTTACCGGCTTCTTCCTCCAAATGAGCCCGAATAATTCCGATTCTTTTACTAGTCCCGTCTTCCAACAAAATCTCTACCCAGCCATTTTCACAAAAAGGCTGATCATATTGGGAGATTTGATAAGCTTTAGGTAAGTCCGGGTAAAAATATTGTTTCCGATCAAACCTACTAACCTCAGCAATTTCACAGTTTAATGCCAATCCGGTGATGATTGTATAATCCAACGCCTGCTCGTTTAAGACCGGAAGGGCCCCGGGCAACCCTAAACAAACCGGGCAAACTTGGCTGTTCGGCGCCGCGCCGAAGTTGGTGGCGCAAGCGCAAAATAGCTTGGACTCAGTTTTAAGTTCAACATGAACTTCCAGACCGATTACGATCTCATAATCGGAAAGCGGCAAGACGCTCACCTCTTTCTTAATATTTATTAGCAGTCGCCCACCCCGGTACATCGGGGCACATTAAAGGATGAAAATGAGATATTCACCACGAAGACCACGAAGGGGAACGGAAGAATAGATTTTCTTCCCCCCGTCTTCGTGCTCTTCGTGGTGGTAATGTTTTTAAAGTATTCAACGTAATTCTTATGGTTTGAAGTATTTTCTAGATAGAGCATTATCATTCAAATTAGCCGCCGCTCCCGGCTCCTATCTCCTGTATTTTTATGTTCCACTCCTAAATCAGGTCTTAGTTTATGATACCCCGTCGCTTGTTCAAACCCATAAGCGGCCCGTAATAAAACTCCCTCCTGAAACGCCGGGCCGATTAGTTGGATTCCAATGGGCATACCCTGATCAAAACCGCCCGGAATCGATATCGCCGGAATTCCCGCCAGATTAGCGGTGATCGTACAAATATCCGCCCGATACATTTGGAGCGGATCATTTATTTTGGTCCCGATTTTAAAAGCGGTTGTCGGAGCGGTTGGAGTCAAAATTAAGTCACATTTTTGAAAAGCTTTCTTCAATTCCTCCCTAATCATCGCTCTTACCTGTTGAGCGCGGCGATAGTAAGCGTCACACTTACCGGAACTTAAAATATAGGTCCCGATCATAATCCTCCGTTTAACTTCTGTTCCAAAACCTTCACTCCGGGTCTTCATAAACAACTCCCGGGCATCGGAGACCGCTTCTATAGTTCGATAACCATAGCGGACCCCATCATAACGAGCCAAGTTGGAGCCGGCTTCAACCGAGGCAATCAGGTAATAGGCAGCCAAAGCATATTCAGAATAAGGCAATGATAATTCTACCACCTCGGCCCCTAGTTCCTTAAAAACCTTAACAGCATCATTGACAGCCCCTAAGACCGGTTTAGCGATGTCATCGTTTAAATATTCCCGGGCCAAACCGATTTTTAAACCTTTAACCCCTTTTTGGATCAGCCTAAGATAATTTGGGACCGGATCATCCACTGAAGTCGAATCTCTGGTATCATGCCCGGCAATCTCTTGCAATAATAAGGCGCAGTCGGTTACATCCTTTGTCATCGGGCCGATCTGGTCCAATGACGATGCATAGGCTATCAAGCCGTAACGAGATACTCGGCCATAAGTAGGTTTCAAGCCTACAATTCCGCAATATCCTGCCGGTAGCCGAATCGAACCGCCGGTGTCCGACCCTAACGCCAAAATAGTCTCCCCGGCGCTAACCGCCGCAGCCGACCCTCCGCTGGAACCTCCGGCTACCGCCTGGGTATCCCAGGGATTATGAGTTAAAAAAAGGCCCGAATTCTCGGTGGATGAACCCATGGCAAACTCATCCATACTGGTTTTACCGATCACAATCATTCGTCCTTTTTTAATCCTTTCCATCGCAAAAGCGTCAAAAGGCGGTATATAATCCCCTAACATCTTCGCAGCACAGGTTGTCCGAATGCCGGCGGTTGAAAGATTATCCTTAAGCGCAATCGGGATTCCAGCCAAAGGTGGTAAAGTTTCACCCTTAGCCAGCATACTGTCAACCCGTTCCGCACCTTCCATCCCTTGTTCTTCAGTCAGGGTCAAGTAAGCCTGAATCTGGGGCTCAACTTCCCTAATTCTTTGAAAGACCGAGGTTACAATCTCAGTGGCGGTTACTTCTTTAGCAATTAATAAATCCCTTAATTCATGAGCGGTTTTGTCATATAAAGCCAATCAAAAGACCTCCGGTTTGAATTCCTAACGCGTTACCCGTTCAATGTTCCATGGAAGAACCTTTGAACCGATTTAAAATGACTCGAAACCCGGAACCTATAAAATCTTCGGTACTTTAAAGAAATCGCCCATCCGATCCGGCGCATTTGCCAACACTTGTTCCGGTCCCAAAGAAGGTTCAATCAGATCACCCCGGAATACATTATGGAGTGGCGCTGCATACTCCATAGGTTCCACACCGGTGGTATCCAATTGTTTTAGCTTCTCCATAAACCCAATAATCCCATTAAGCTCCCGGGTAAACTCTTCTATTTCAAACCCAGTCAGTTCCAACCGGGCTAACTCCGCTACGCGCCGGATATCATCCTTGGTTAAGGCCAATGGTATCCTCCTTTGTTGCTTTATATTTCTTTTCCTGCCAATAATGCTTTGAATTGTTCCTCATTGATAATCTTAACTCCGATTGCCTGGGCTTTTTGGAGCTTCGAGCCGGGATCGCTTCCTGTCAAAACATAGTCGGTATTCTTACTGACACTGGAAGCGGCTTTCCCGCCGTGATTTCGGATCACCGCTTCAATCTCACTTCTGCTGAAAGAGACTAGCGAACCGGTAACTACGAGAGTTTTACCGGCTAAGGTCTGAGGTATATCCGTTGCAGCCTCTTGAAATACATTAACTCCCGCCTCGATGATTTTCCGGACCAATTCCCGGTTATGAGGCTCATTGAAATACTTGACTATACTGGCGGCAATCTTTGGTCCGATTGTCGGTATCACCGTCAAATCTTCAAAAGTAGCATCCATCAACTTTAGAATGGAACCAAACCTCTCCGCTAACTCCCGCGCCGCCCCGGCTCCCACATGCCGGATGCCTAAGGCAAATAAAAGACGGCCTAAATTGTTCGTTTTAGAGTCTCCAATGGCTGTTAATAAATTAGTGGCGGATTTGGTCCCAAAACGTTCCAATCCAACTAAATCTTCAAATCGCAACTGATAAAGATCGGCTACATCACGGATCAACCCGGACTCAATCAATTGAATTACAATAGCTTCACCTAATCCTTCAATATTCATAGCATCTCGGGAAACAAAGTGAATTATCCCCCTCCGGAGTTGCGCCGGACATGTGGCGCCGATGCACCGGGCCGCTGCTTCTCCCGGTTCGCGGTAGATCGCCGAATTACACTCTGGGCAGACCTTCGGCATTTCAAAGATTTGTTCCGAGCCATCCCGCTTCTCCGATAGCGAACGAACCACTTCGGGAATTATATCTCCGGCTTTCTGAATAACCACCCAATCCCCGACTCTAATATCCTTATTATGGACATTATCCTCATTATGAAGTGTTGCCCGACCAACTACTGAACCCGCAACTTTAACCGGTTCTAAAATTGCCAACGGTGTAACCGCTCCGGTACGACCAACGTTAACCTCAATTGCTTTTACTTTAGTTTCAACTTGTTCCGCTGGAAATTTATAGGCAACCTTTGACCGGGGCGCTTTAGCGGTAAATCCAAGCTTAGTTTGGGCTTGTATCGAATTGACCTTAATGACTATTCCATCGATCTCATAGGCTAGTGAATGACGCTGTTCCGTCCAATACTTGCAAAATTCAATCGCTTCCCCAATACCCTTGCACAACTTAGCCTCCGGATTGGATTTTAGATGAAACCTTTTGAGTAGTTCCAACCCTTCCCATTGAGTAGTAATTGTTTGACCTTCAATATATAAAATATCATAGCAAAAGATATCTAATGGTCGATTAGCCGTGATCTTCGAGTCAAGTTGACGCAATGAACCTGCGGCGGCATTACGAGGGTTAGCAAATAAAGCCTCTTCGTCATCTTCCCGCTGCCGGTTTAATCTCTCGAAATCATTCTTTTTAATATATACTTCACCTCGGACCCCGATATTAATGGGGCTCGGTAGTCTTAAGGGTATGGATTTGATAGTCTTCACATTGGCGGTAACATCTTCGCCCTCTTCCCCATCACCCCTTGTGGCCGCTTGAACTAACAAACCAGCTTCATAGGTAAGCGCAATCGTCAAACCATCAATTTTAAGCTCTGCTGTATATTCAACTTCGGAATCAGTTCCTAAAGCTTTCTTAACTCTAGAATCAAAAGCTTTCAGCTCTACTTCGTCAAAGGTATTTGCCAGACTTAATAAAGGAATCCGGTGACGGATGGAATTAAAAATTGTTAGCGGTCTTCCACCCACCCGTTGCGTCGGTGAATCCGGGGTCTGTAATTCCGGGTATTCCTCTTCCAAACGGATAAGTTCCCGCATAAGCCGGTCATATTCAGCGTCGCTAATCTCCGGTTGATCCATAACATAATATAAATAGTTATGCTTTTCGATTTCAGTTTTTAAAATACCGGCTCTTGTTTGTGCTTCTTTTATGACTGTCATCTTTGCCTCCAAGGGTTCTTTACCTTGTTATTTTTTATGCCATATTTCCAGATTATTTATCCATCTTGCTTAAAAATCCTGCCTTTCGCAGAAATCTCATTTAACAGAGGGCTGTTGCCAAAAAGAATATCAATGCTTAATGGGGCTGGGTTAACCTTCGAAGTTAACCCAGCCCCTGTTCCTGGCCAACCGGTTATGTTTTCGAGTTTCCATGGTCAATTGGCCAGCATGAAGGGGTTGCTGATAAATCCACATTTCTCGTAGAACGATTTGGTCCCGCTCTGCCACATATCAGTGGCGATTTCCAAACCATGACAATGTTTCTCTCTCGTCTTTTCCTTAACAAATTCAACTAGAGCCTTACCGACACCGCGACCCCGAAACTCTTCGGTTACTACCAGTTCTTGAATGATGGCCGCTTTACCGAAATAATGAAAGGCTTCAAAATAGTATACCGTGACAAAACCAATCACTCTATTAATTACTGTTGCGACAAAAGCTTCCCGTTCTTCGGAATTAAAAAACTTTTTATAGATCCGGGTGAATTCAAATTCATCATAACAAGCTCCGTCCCAATTCATTTGCTTAGATAAACGATATACGTCCCGGTAATCGTCATTGGTCATCAGTCGAATTTGTAGTCCAACAGGTGATAGTTTCATCCAACTCCACCTCCTTATCATCGATTTGTAATACCCCAACCTAAACGGGGTCTCACATTGTGACTCAGGTCACCTTTATCTTTATACTAAGATCGTCACCTAACATATTTTTCCACTATTAACTTAAATGATACCTAATTATTTTTTGCTTATAACGAAATATCAAATATTCGCTAAGACAACCCGTGTATTATGTTTATGTCATAATCCCTAATTTATCACAATTTGTCACTGTAATCTTAGAGAATTTGTTATAAAACAAATAACAAAAAAGTCCCTGCTATACCAGAAAATTTTCTTGTTTTAGACTTTAACTATATTAATCCGAAAGCCCTTCGGTTAAAAAAACCGGACCGGCGCTTATCTTACGTCCGATCCGGTTTTTAGATTCTATTGTTGATATTCTTCATATTTGATTCGAAACTTTTCATCCGGGACTGATACTTTAGACATCTTATCATATAAAGCACAATACTGTTCAATATAATAATCCGCTTTTGTTACATTTTTTAGTTGTTGATGTATCCGGACGAGATTGAGTAAAACTTCCAACTGTTCGCTTTCATAGTTAATTCGGCTATTATAAGCCTTCTCCAGAGTTAGCGCCGCTTTTTCATATTCTCCTATTTGAATTAATATTTCGCCCTTCACCTTATATAAAAAACCAAAGTCGGGATACTCTTTAAGAAGCCGGTCGGCAAGGCGAATGAGTTTTACGCCTCGATCCCTTTGAGGTTCTTTTTGGTAGCTATTATAGAGATAATATAATTGCCGTAGTGTTAAGTCGGCATTAAAATCAGTTATTGCAAATATTTTTTCATAATCCCTTTGAAAGGAGAGCATTTGATACTTATCGACCCACTCAAGTAAATCTTTGATCGGTTTAGTTTTTCTTTGCGGTAATTCTTCACGATATACCTTAATGCTCATGTCGCTGATCTTTATCTGATAGATCGTGCCCCAAGCGCTAAACCCGCCCTCAGAACCATAGTAAACAGTATCATTATAAAGGTCCATTACCATTGTATTTAAGGTCTTCTCATAGTTAACCGCAATACTCCCAGTTCCGTTCGGAATTTGTCTCCCCCAAAACTCAACTGAAGTAAACAAATTCAACATATCATCAATACTACGAATACCTTTTCCCGCCAATCTCTTATCCATAACCATACTTCTAGTTACATTGGATTGATTAGCATAAACACTCATTTTTAAATATTTCCGGGCTTCTTTATTTTGGCCGTATCGATACGGTGAAAAAATCCGGTTAACCGCATATAAGTTTTGCTCATTCATCATGGGGCGCTCTTTGATAATGTTATCAAAGACGTCAAATATGGCAGCCTTTTTCTCCTTGGCGCTGGCCATACCAACTATCCATCCGGATTCATCAGTTTCGTAGCTTCGCAAAATATGCTCAGCCTCTGCAAAATCTGTGGAATGGGCAAGCATCTCTCTGATCTTCAAGCCCATCGGAAGCCCTTTACAATCTTTTCGGAAGGCGCCCATACCATAGTTAAGGGTAATCGAAATACCGTCCTTATTCACTCCATTAAAGAAACCGGGATAAGCCACCACTCCAAAATTAACATAGCTATGTTCATCATCAGGATTATATTCGGTAATGACCGGATATTCTCCCAAGAAAAGCAGATCAAAGTCGAAATTACGTCCATGGATTATTCGGTCTTCTAAATCGGCAAAAACCAACGTACACCCTGGTTCCAGACTTCCGGCACCAAAGGTAAAGAAGACTAAAGTACTATAAGCTACACCGCTCCCATCGGCGATACCCCGTAACTCATCCTTATATTTTTGGGGCAGTCTCTTTTCCAATTGACCGATATGTAAATTAAGCAAGATACCGGTGAATGGTTTTAAATACCAAGGGATTCTTGCTTTTACGGAGTTAATTAACACATCAAATTTCCGGGCGATTTCGGTGACTTCACTTTTTAGTAGAACTCCGTATTGAAGACCCATTTCATAATAATCGCCCTCTAATTTTAAAACCGGAATCCGGTAACTACGATTTACTTCCCCTTTATGGAAAATATGTATTTGACCATTGACTTTAATTTGTCCTTGATAATCGTTAGCCCCATAAATATTACAACCGAATAAAACTAGCAATAACAATAGTACTAAAATTCTTTCTTTCATGTCATCTAATCCCTCCAACATAAAACTATTGCTTCCATGTGCTGAAATGATATGTGTTGATATCTTATTATAAAGGTTGATCAGGGAATCCCGCGGTTATAGGCGAGACTCAAAAATTTCGATAATTGTTCCTGATTGATATTAACCGTTAATTTTTTTACCAACTCCCAATTAATTGGCGGTGGATTCGGACTGGCAAAAGGCTTTCCTACCAGTACCTGTTCTACTTCCTCCCTTGTCATTTTTGCAACCTTACAAAAAAGTTCCATCTCGGGAGGTTCAGCCTGATTATAGTGAATCGTGGGTAAAACTTCCTCAAATAATTCTTTGGATATTCTGCCCCAACGCCTTTCGGCGGCAATTTCCAAATAGTCTAAGTTTAGCATATTTTGTTTATAAGCCAAATACCCTTTTAAATGCTCCATAATACAACTGGTATGACCGGCGGAATGAGTATTGTTAGGTTTTTTCCATCCATATTGGGAAAGCACTTCCCCAATGATTTTGTGGTCAAAATTATAGATTAAGGAAAGGATATTGATATATCGTTCTTCCTGCATCATCTGCTGAAAATGTTTAAAACAATTCTGTAATAACTCTTCCATAGCTGGTGAATAATTTCCACAGGCAACATCCAAGAGTGCTCCAATCAAAAATCCCGGATCCTGCATCTGATATATACCCATTCCTCTCTCTTTCAATAGGGGCAGCATCAATTGCCTTTCATTTATATTAAACTCAAATAATAAACGGTTTTGAAACAAAGAAAGCTGTTGTCCAAAAGAGACTCCCATAATAATAAGGGGGGCTTCAGATGCAGCGATTTCCGGCGCGCAGAAAAGAAGCGCCGGTTGGGTACAAGCGCAAAACCGGCCTAATTTCTTCAACCGGTTGCTATAAAATTCGGCTAAGTTATTTTCCCCAATTGAAATGAATTTATGGTCCAATCCTAGATTTTGCACCAGTTCTCGTAAATTTTGCTCATGTTGCTTACTAAAGAATCCGTTATCCCAAGTAACTGCCAACACTTTCAAACCAAGCTTTTTGGTTAGATAATAGGCCGCATACCCACTGTCTTTACCCCCAGTGTACATAATCACCGCGTCATATTTTTGTTTCCCCTTAATCTGGTTGCATAGGGCTAAGAATTTTTCCTCATTTGCTTTAAAATTAACTTCATATAATTTTTGATTAGCTTCATAATCATTGCAAAAAACACAACACCCTTTATCATCAATAGGTAATGGTTCCCTGCCGTAAGTTATTTTGAAATCAGGCAATCCGCATTGAACACAATGTTTACTCAATCTTTACCCCTCCATGTATTTATACTTAACCTTCATAGAACCATCTTTCGCCAATCTCTTTAGGATTTTCTTTCCATTGCCCTACTCATACAAATTCAATTTGCATATCAGACACTATTTGATCATTATTTACCTTGATGGAACAATGGCCGGTGAAATAATTGACCCTCGTTCCTACTGACCCTAAATGATAAGCTCTATCAAAAATTAATACTACCTAATTTTTCAAATAACAATTGCTCCATTTTTTTTATTTTGTCAAAACTAGCAATATAATCTTTTCCAAATAAGTATTGCTTTTGTTCAAATTTTTCAAATATAACTCCTAATAAGCCCCGCCATGCTTCCACTGTAGTATCAATCATCTGTATTGTTCCATTTTTTGAGATATTAGCATATTCATTTTGATAATTAATCAGTATATCTTTCAATTGTACCCTTCGCGAAATAATATTCCATACTTTCCAATCTAAAACCATTTTCAGATCGTAACCTTTAAAACAAGGGCTCGCTTGATTCAGGTAAAGGGTTTCTTGATTACAAATAGTCATCAGTTCATCCAATGCCTCAAAACCATGTAATATTTTATCTCCTTTATCGTATTGAGCTGGTTGTGAATTATTTTTAATCATTAATGAAACTTTTTCCTTAAGATTAAATTCCTTAATCAAATTTTCAGTTTTAATATCAATGGTGGTATAGTATAAATCAACATTAAAAGCATGTTGTAAGTCATCTTTTTTAACAACTCCCACTGATTTGTTTTTAGCATAGGGGATAAAATTGCTGTTAAGAGTATAGGGCATTTCTACATAATACAGCATTTGCGAGTCATAGGCCACTGCCATAAAAGTATGTAGGTCTTTGGCCATATCTTCCGGCGTTTCGGTTACTTCGAAATCGAAATCAATAAAATTTTTATGAAAGGGAAGTTTCTTGTTGTATGTTTTAATAATAGGCAACTTACCCTGATCTAATAGTTTTTCGATTGCGCCGAGGCTTTGAAATCCTTCCCCTTTGATAATTTCGGCATGATACACATCGTTTAAATCCGGAAAATTATTTACATCAATATTGTAGATTTCTCCACTAGAATTTATTATCAAACTGAACGAGATATCGTTAAGAAACATATGTGAGTAATCTTTAAAGTTTGAGATATTACGTTTCATAGTATAATAAAGCATCAATACATTACAATTCATGTTCTGAGCAAGCGGATCGATATCACCATCTCTCGTGAAAAAATAGTCGATTTCCAAATTTTTTTCAAAATGTGATGGTAATTTTTCCGGTTCGACGTAAGACCGTCGTTTTGATGCAAGTTCAGCCAGATCTGAAATCGTCGGATGTTTGATCAAATCTTCAAGTGTTAACCCATAATCCTTTAATTTAGCGATAATCTGTACTGCTTTTAGCGAATCGCCGCCTAGATCATAAAATCTATCAAATCTACTGATCTGTAATATCCCTAGAACATCCCGCCACACTTGCCTAATCACTGTTTCAGTACTGTCTTTCACATCATCAAAGTTCGTATTGTCTCCAGTTTCCCTTCTTTTCTCATTCAAACTCTCGCCACCGGCGGCCTTTAACAACCGACGGTCCACTTTTCCGGTAAAGGTCAACGGTAAAGCGGTAAGCTTAATGAAGGAACCGGGCATCATATAATCGGGCAACCGTTCCCGGAGATGCTCCAAT
>JAAYEK010000292.1 GCA_012728785.1 Bacillota bacterium
CGACCTGGTCGACGACCCGCTCGAGGAGTACCCTTTGCCGAAGCCCTCCAGCTGCCTCAATTTCAGCAACGGGACCTGGACGCCGGCGGACCGTGAGTGGCACTTCTGCAGCCTCCAGCAGGCGCTCGCCACGCGGTCGTTCCTCGGCGCGCCGTGACCATCGACCGATCCGCCCGATTCTCAGCGATGGCTTCCAATCGGCCGGTTTTGGGTTATGATCCTGGCGTTCTTCGGTCCGCTCCTGTCGCTGCCAACGGATTGAGAAACAACCGGAGTGCAATTCGATTTCGCTTCTGGCTCACCCCGGGCACAACCCGTTCGCTTATGGAAGAAGGCGCTCTATGAGGCTTGAAAAACACCATTACTTTTACCTGTTTGTCGGTTTTTTGTTCCTCGGGGTGGTCTCCGTCAATCTGTTTTCCGACGGCATGTTCATGGATGGGTTGTTCTACGCGGCCATAGCGCGGAATATGGCCCATGGACTGGGCAGTTTCTGGCAACCTCACCTGAGCCAGACGCTTTTCAGCGAATTTTACGAGCACCCCCCGTTGGCGCTCGGGCTGCAAAGCGTCGCCTTCAGGGTTTTCGGAGACTCCATTTACGTAGAGCGCCTCTATTCCCTGTTCACTTATCTGTCCATGGGTTCCCTCATGGTCCTGATATGGGGCAAGATCACAAACGACAGGAAAAGGGGTTGGATCGCCCTTTTCCTGTTGCTGACCATTGGCGGCCTTCCCTGGGCCGTTGCCAATAATGTCCTGGAAAATACGATGGGGGTGTTTACGTGCCTTTCCGTATGGCTGATCCTGGGCAGTCTCGAGAACGGGCGCCGCTTCCGGGTCGTTCTCGCAGGGTTGTCACTTTCCATGGGTCTTTTGGCCAAGGGGTTCTTCTGCCTCTATATCTGGGACGTACCCTTCTTCCTATGGCTTTTCAGGCGGCAGAGCGGTTTTCGCAGAATGGCGGCGGATACGGGCATCCTGGTCGGGAGCACCCTCCTCCCGATCGCGTTCCTATATGGATTCCTGCCCGCCGCGCAAAACAACATGAACCACTATTTCAGCGAGCAGGTTGTCAACAGCATCCTGAACGTACAAACGGTCAGCACCCGCTTTGCCATCATCGGGAAGTTCCTGCACAACATCCTGCCCCCCCTGGTCCTGGGCAGCATCGCCGTGGCGGCGGCCCTCCGCCAGGGGAGGGACAAAAAGGTGCTGCAGGCGAACCGGCGCATCGCCCTGATGTTTCTGGCGATCGTTCTTTCGGGGGTGCTGCCGATCATGATCAGCCTGAAACAGAGCGGCTTTTACATCCTTACCGTCTATCCCCTGTTCGCCCTGGGATTGGCCTGCTATCTCGATCCCGTGCTGGGACCCTGGATCGACGGCTTTCGTCCGGAAGCACGGGGATTCGGGATCTTCAAAAAGGTGACGGCGGGGGTCGTGGTCGCGGCGGTTTCCCTGGCCCTTCTGCAGATCGGCAGGGTCGGAAGGGATAAGGAGACGGTCGCCGACTGCAGAGCGGTGATCGATCATGTCGGGGAGGGCGCCGTTGTCAATATCTGCCCGGACATGTACGACGAATGGGGTCTGCACGGTTACTTTTCCCGATACGGGAAGGTGAGCCTGGACCCCGACCTGAAAAACCCCCGCCGGTACTTTCTCGCCGTCGATGGTTGCTGCCGATCGCACCTTGCGCAAAAATACAGTCCGGTGGATATCGCAACCACGAAGTACAAGCTTTACCGCCGCAA
>JAAYEK010000230.1 GCA_012728785.1 Bacillota bacterium
AACGGCGGAACGTTCTACGCCATTTCGCCCGCTAGACCAGCCCATCCATGGGCATGGTCTTTAAAGAAAAGGGGAAATGGAAAGTCATTCGAAGAAGTCAAATTAAATGGCTAAGAATATAAAGAACTTTAAGTAGATATTGTTTTAAATGGAGGGAAAGAATGAAAGAAAATACTGAATCAATTACTAGCATATTGGAAAAATATCCTCGGGCAGAGCTTTTAAAAACACCTTTTTTAATCCAAAGACTAAATCGGCTTTCTTCATTTATAGGAAACGTTATTTACATATTAAGAGATGACTTAACAGGGTTTGCGCTCGGTGGAAACAAAACCCGGAAACTAGACTATCTCATCGGAGATGCACTCGTTAAAAAAGCAGATACACTTGTAACGATGAAAGCATCCAGTTTTAGTAGAAATGCCGCGGCAGCTGGAAGAGTATGTGGATTTGATGTCCATGTTGTTTTAGCTGGTGATGAATCCGAACAGAATCCTGCAAGTCAAGCCTTCTTCAAGCAATATGATACAGAGCTTCATTACGTTTCCAAAGACAAGGAAAGTGCATTGCCAGATGTCTACAATCATCTTGTGGAATCGTTAAAAGCACAAGGAAAGAATGTATATGAACTACATCCAGGAGGAAGCGATTCGATAGGGGCATTGGGATATATTGATGCCTTTAATCATATTTTGCGCTATTCCCAATCTTCGGGAGTTCATTTTCATAGAATAATCCATGCTACTGGTTCAACCGGCACACAAGCAGGGCTTTTATTGGGGCAATGTATTAGTGGATATGATACTCATATTATCGGAATTGCTGTTTCTCAAAAAGCTGAAGTACAATCTAAACGAGTTAATGAACTCGCCTTATCTACTGCTCAAATGCTTGGGATTCAATTTGATACAACTCATACTCTGATTGATGATAGATTTATCGGTCCGGGATATGCAATTTCTTCTGATGAAGGGAAAAATGCCGTGAAGATGTTTGCGTCGATGGAGGGCATATTGTTGGATCAAGTCTATACGGGTAAAGCTGCTGCTGGGCTGCTTAATTATGCAATAAATAAGCAGTTTAACCATGAAAATGTGTTGTTTGTTCATACAGGAGGAAATTCTGACTTATTTTATTAATTATGGTCAACAGTAGAAACAGAATTCGAAATAATATTGTGGTTTTAAATGAAGTCAACCAGCCAACCTTCCCTGGTTCGGCTGGTGTGTGAGTGAACAACTTCTGTCCAGGGCGAAACGGCGTAGAACACCACGTTACTGCTTCGGGCGCGGTTATTCGAAGATGAGTATTCGGGGAAGTAAGTGGTATCACGAAGTGTATTCAAAGAAGTTGATTCATGAAGAATCGCGCCACATCATCAAAGCTAAGATAAGAGCTATCTAAGCTTTGATGACGTCAGTAACGCGGAGACGTTATCGGAAATCGTATGCATGTAAGCTAAATAAATATTAAACTTTGGAGGAATGAAATGTTATCACATAAAGGAACAGAGCAGCTCGAAACGCAGAATCTTATTCTTCGTAAATTTCGATTTGATGATGCTGAGGATATGTTTATAAATTGGGCAAATGATGAGCGGGTAACCAAGTATTTATCATGGTATCCACACAACAATAAGCAAATAACAGAAGAATTTATTGACTCTTTGATTAAATCATACGATAGTCCTGAAACCTACTTTTGGGCTATCGTTCCTAAAGATTATAATAAAGTAATAGGCTCTATCTCGGTAATCGAATTTTCAAATAATATGTCAAGATGTGAAATAGGGTATTGTTTATCCATGAGCTTTTGGAATATGGGGATAATGACAGAAGCTTTAAAAGCGGTTATCGAATTCTTACTAAATGAAATAGGTTTTGAACGAGTGCAAGCTAAGCATGATATTGCAAATCCTGCATCAGGAAAAGTAATGAAAAAGGCTGGAATGCAATATGAAGGACGATTGAGAAAATACCAAAAAACCAAAGAAGGAAAATTGGTTACTTGCGATATGTATTCATCAATAAGAGAGTGATGATTGTACTGTAGAAGGCAATTTTAGTCATTCGATTGGATTTTGATAAGTCATCAAGTATTGCCCAAAATCAGGTTTCTACAGTAAAACTGGTGAATTTTTGGCATGTAAAATGGGGGCATACGACATCCGATAACAGCACGATTACCGCTCGCGGGGCGCGGATAGTGGATCATGACGACAATTCGAAGAAGCCAAATCACGAAGTTTACGCGCCCACAGCCATGGACCTAAGCGCGGTCGCGCCCGGCTTGCCCGGGCCTAAGTGGCATTGCACTAAGGCCCGGTCTGCGCCTTAAGGTCCCTGGCCGTCGGTAATCGGCAAACGTTACACGCCATACCAAGCCTGGCCGGTCCATCGTGGACACGGCCGGTGTGGGTGGTTCGAGGTATATAAATGATAGGACTGGAATCTGAAAAAGTTATGCTTTCTGAATATGATAAAGAATGGATTTCACATTATGAATCAGAGTCTAAGGTAATTAAAAACGCTTTAGGTGAAATGGTAATTGATATTCAACATATTGGAAGCACATCTGTTGTTGGATTAAAAGCAAAACCAATAATTGATATTTTAGTTGGTATAGAAAACTTTGACAAAATTGATGAAGTAATAAAAAAGATGGAAACAATGGGCTATACATATGCACATTGGGCAGGAATTCCGGGAGATTATACTTTTAGAAAAGGTGAAGTTACAACACATTTAATTCATGTTGTAAAATACGGGAAGATCAATTGGAATCATAATATTAAATTTCGTGATGCTCTAAGAAACAACCCAGATTTGGTAAAGCAGTATGAAGAATTAAAAGAAAAATTGGCTAAGGAATATCCTGATTCACGAGAAAAATATACAGAAGGAAAGAGTAAATTTGTTGTAGATGTAGTAAAAATGGAAAATTAAGAATATTGTAAGTTAATTCGAAGAAGGCCAGCCAACCATCCATGGTTCGGCTGGATTGTAAGCTGGTGACTGGGGAGACGGCTTGGTACGGCGTGTAACAACGTGTTGCCGCTGCCGGGCCGCGTTATTTCTAAGATGTTGTTTCGAAGAAGAAGGCTGATTCACGATGCTGTTTCAAGAAGATGGTTCATGTTGTAGTCGCGGCCACATCCGACCGCCTAAGATAAGAGCTATCTAAGTCGCTCGGATGTCGGCAACACGGGACGTTAAATGAAATTGGTCGCTTAGCCGCGCCCTCCATGGCGCGGAATTGGGGAAAAAATATATGTAGTTCAATGAAAACGGGGAATTGGAGGAAATAATGATGCGTTACAAGAAATTTTCTATTTGTAACTACAAGGCTATTGATGACTTAACAATTAACCTTAATAAAAGTGTTATACCTCTAATTGGGGTCAATGAATCTGGGAAAACATCAATACTACAAGCGATATTGGCATTCGATAAAGATAAGGACAACATTCTTAACGGGGTTCACACAAACCCAAAAAATAAATATAGGACAACTCAACGCCCATGTAAAATAATTGCCGCAGTTGAGATTGAGGATGAGGAAGAGTTTCAAGACATTGGAGAAGAGATCCGCTTAAAAATGGATAACCCGCTATACACGTGGTTAAAATCTGCTGTTGATAATAAAAGGGAGATATTTATAATGAGAAACTGTGAAAATGGTATTCTTCAAAAGAGTTACTCATTGGTTAATGAAAATGAAGATATTGCTAACAACCCTAAAACCAAAGCGTTAGTCAATGCAATAGTAAAAAGATTACCAAATATCCTGTATTTTGATGATTTTAGCGATAGGGTTCCTGAAGAAGTAACTTTCCCAGAAAACTATAAAAATGATGGTATTCTTGGTAGGGGTAGAGATCGCGAATGGCAAGAAATAATTGTAGAAATATTTTCTAGGGTATTAGAAGAAGAATTCTCACTAACAAAGTTTTTAAATTTAACTGAGGAGGATGATCAGGACAATTACCTAAGCGATGTTACCCGTATACTCAACGGTGAAATAATTGAAGAGTGGAAAAAACTGAAAAATGCTTTTTCTGGATTTTCCGAGGATAGTGATGATTTGGAACTCAATATAAGATATTCATCGAAATCAGGAAAACCAACGTTTAAATTTAAAGTAATAGATAGTGAGAACGCTGGGGCTGATCGCGTTTTTGATATAAGCCAAAGAAGTAAGGGTTTTCAGTGGTTTTTCAACTTTATAATGAAATTAAAATTTAATGCGAAATATAAACTTCATCCTAAAAACGCCATATATTTGTTGGATGAACCCGGATCATATCTCCATGCGTCAGCACAAACTGAATTACTGAAAAAATTGTGTGAAATGGGTAAAGACAATACTATAATTTATTGTACACATTCACAGTACTTGCTTGATCCTGATATTATAAATATTGCTAGTATAAAAATAGTAACAAAAGCGGATAGCCATATTACCTTAGTTGATTACGGAAATAGCAATCTAACAAGGAGTTTGGGGGCCTTTTCAGCGTTAAATGACGCTTTGCATCTGAAGTTTGGGTTTCACGAAAAAATGTTGAAGCATTGCATTTTAGTCGAAGGAATTGTTGATTACTACTTTTATAGAATGTTTATGGATCTTAATGGTGTAAATATTATACCCGGAGCTGGTTGCGGTCAGTTGCGCGAATTAATATCAATAATGATTTCTTGTAGTGAAAAATTTGTTGTTGTATTAGATTATGATAGTGAGGGAAGGACATCATTCAATAATTATTGTCATTTCTTTGGGGATAGTTTTAAAGATCGAGCATACCAATATGAAGGATTAAGGAAAAATAGGGACTTTGTGCTAGAGAACATATTGTCATCAAATGATATAGAATTGATTAAATCAAATTTGTCTTGTGATGACATAAAAAATGCAATTGTTGCTTTATATTATAAAGACGAAGCTACTCGATCTTCAATTGTGAACAAAATTGATGAAAAATCGAAAAGAAATATAGACATAATCCAAAGGAAACTAATGAGTTTTTTTTAGAGTCGCCATCCATGGCGACTTTGAATACGGGGCGACCAACTTCATTTAACACGGCATTGCCGCTTCGGGCCGCAGAAAGTCGACTCATGAAGTCGGACAAGTAAGTAAATCATGAAGCGGACACGGCCACATCGATTCACTAACCGAGCCGGCGGGGAGGGTAGATACGAAGAAGAATCTCCGCCTTGTAAGCTCATCGACGTCGGCAATGCCAAACGTTAAATGAAATTGGTCGCAAGTCCGCGCCGTCCTAGCGCGGATAAAATGGAAATAGATTTTATTTTGCAGTTGGCAAAATTAGAAAGGAAGAATTCCATGTATTCATTTACAAACCAGTTTATGTCAAATGATAAAAATGCTGAGTTCCTGAAAGCCACTATGATGGGGCCAAACGCCATGCGGTTAGCAGAGGAACTGGCGTCACACCTGAACATCAATGAGAATATGCGAATCCTTGACCTTGGCTGCGGGTGTGGTCTTTCCACGCTTTTGTTAGCGAAAAAATACGGTGCGTCCGTTTTCGCCGCCGACCTTTGGATTTCGCCAACTGAAAACTATGAACGTTTTAAGTCTATCGGAATTGATGATAAGGCCGTTCCAATTTTTGTAGACGCGGCCAAAGGCTTGCCTTTCGCAAACGGATATTTCGACTTGTTGTTCACCGTGGACGCGTACCATTATTTCGGTGATACGGCGGAAATGCTTCCGTCGCTCATTCCTTTTGTGAAAAAGGGCGGCCATATCGCCGTAGCTATCCCCGGCTTAAAATACGAATTCGGGGAAAATGTCCCCGGTGAAATGCAGCCGTTTTGGAATAGCGAAATGGAAAGAACCTTGCACTCTCTTGGTTGGTGGAAAGATTTATGGAAGAAGGCAGAGGGCATTGAAATGATGGACAGTCGTGAAATGGGTTGTTGCAGACAGGCTTGGGAAGAATGGCTGACCGGTTATCAACCCATTGTCGC
>JAAYEK010000231.1 GCA_012728785.1 Bacillota bacterium
CCCCCCCCGCAACCTCGCAAATCCTCCGTCCGTTAGCGCCCATTTAAAAAACGCGTAGCAGTTAATGTTGCTGATGATTTTAAACAGTTTCACTATTTTATAACTTGATTATTAAATGGATTTAAAAAACTTGTCGATAGCTCTATTTGTAAAGGATATAGAGATTTCAAAGGATTTTTATATTAATATTTTACAACAACAAATTGATTTAGACTTTGGTAAAAATGTGATTTTTAAAGCAGGATTTGCAATTTGGGAAATTAGAGATAGTCATATTATTCCTGATAAAGTTGGATTAGACAAAATCCGTGATTGTTCGGTTAACCGATTTGAACTGTACTTTGAGACTAATAATATCTTGCAAGATTATAAGGATTTAAAAAGTAAAAACGTCCTGTTTCTTCATGAGATTCATGAGGAGATATGGGGTCAACAAACAATTAGATTTTTTGACCCTGATAATCATTTGATTGAGATTGGAGAGTCAATGGAGCAGTTTGTAAGTAGATTCTACAAACAAGGATTAACAATTGAACAGGTTTCTACTCGGACACATGTTCCGGTTGAAGAAGTTAAACGATTGATAGATGAAAAATAAAATATAGTATTAATTCTAATTAAAACTAAAAACAATGAAAAAACAAGATGTTTTCGAAATTATCATTAAAGTGTTTGGCCTTTATTGCATCTGGAATATGCTGAACCTTTTGTATTCTTTAACTTTTGGTAATACAACATTATTTTTTGTAATAGATTTTATCGTTAAATTATTGCTTGCCTATATTTGTTTATATAAGACTGATAAGTTGATGAATGTGTTGAAACTAAAAGATGTTGTTCAAGGAGAATAAATATTTCGAGTTTTGACGATAGAATTGAATAAAAACGGGCGCTAACAAGCGGTCATAAAACATTGGGGGTTAAGTGGTTTGCCAAGTGTATCACTCGCTGGAAAGGTTCTTGTCGGTTGATAGGTTCGCAGCTCCGAACCCCCAACGTTTCATACCGCCGACCGTTGTGCCCAATACAAATAAAAACCCGATAATATGAGCGTTACAAATTGGTTTAATGATTTTTGTTCGAATTTAAGAATGAGCACTACTGTTGTTAATAACGTGAGCAGTAGATACAAACAGATTACGAAACGCATAAATTTAGATTATTGGTGGACTGATTCAGAAACAAACAATAGCCTTATTGTTGGCTCATATGGACGTGGAACTGCAATTCACGTCAGTGATATAGATATGATAGTACGTCTACCATATAGCACTTATGAAAAATTTAATAATTATTTTGGAAATGGTCAATCGGCATTGATTCAAGAAGTAAAATCAGTATTGCAAAAAACTTACAGTAAATCATATGTTCGAGGAGACGGTCAAGTCGTAAAGATTGATTTTACAGATGGTATATGTTATGAGATTGTTCCAGGATTTATAAATAAGGATGGCGAAAGCTATACATATCCTGACACTAATAATGGAGGCTCGTGGAAAACAACAAACCCGAGAGCCGAGATAAAAGAAATTAACAGTAAAAATAACAGTTGTAATAAAAATTTAAAACGCCTTTGTAGGATGGCGAGAGCTTGGAAAGATAAATGGGATGTTCCAATAGGTGGCTTACTCATTGATACTCTTGCTTATAATTTTATCAAAGATTGGGAGCATAGAGACAAATCTTATACATATTATGACTGGATGTCAAGAGATTTTTTTGAATATTTAAAAAACCAAGATTCAAATAAGGATTATTGGCTAGCCCCTGGTAGTGGTCAAAGAGTATATAGAAAAGGAGCATTCGAATATAAAGCATTAAGATGTTACAATATTTCACTGGAGGCAATTGAAAAGGAGAAGGATTATCCGTATACTGCGAAATCAAAATGGAGAGAAATTTATGGAACGAAATTCCCAAATTAATATTCTAGAATCTCAAGTACGAGAATGTTTTGGGCGAGTTGTTTGGACTCACAAAACTCAAGAGAAGTGTGCCGATATTGTATGGAAAAGACACATGCGTATTAAAATCACACAAATTATATTATCTGCTTTAACTACGACTGGGATATTAGTAGCTGTATTTGGTGATAAACATTGGATTGGCATTTGGTCTGCTATCTTATCTGCATTATTGTTTGGACTTAACACGTATACTAAAGATTATGATTTAGGAGAGATTGCTCAAAAGCATTCAAATTCAGCCGCCTCACTTTGGAATGTTCGTGAAAGGTATCTATCTCTATTGACAGATATAAAAGCAAATTTATTAGAGATTGAAGAAATAAAGGAGATTAGAGACGACTTACAAAAAGAATTACTAAATATTTATAAGGGCTCTCCTCGCACTTTGAATAAAGCTTATCAAAAAGCGACCAAAGCTCTTAAGGTAAACGAAGAGATGACTTTTAGTATTAGTGAAATCGATTCTCTATTACCGTTTGATTTAAGAAAGGAAAGAGATGGATAAAGCACTGGGCACAACACGCGGTAATAAAACATTGGGGGGAGAGGTGTTTATTCGAGCTTCGGTTCTCGCATCAAAGTCTGTTGCACGTTGATAGTGAAGTAGCTCCG
>JAAYEK010000232.1 GCA_012728785.1 Bacillota bacterium
GGTTCTCTGTGTACACTTCACCTAACTGTCGCCAGTTTCGGCGCAACACTTGATATGGGTGGTTGGCTAAACCTTATCCAGCAAGGACTTTCACCTTGCAAGAAGTACCAAGCTTAGCTTGGCGTACCGACTCTCGCGCTGGCGTTCTTGGGGCTTTCTTTTGCGCGAGTGTCGCCGGTAAAGTATTCTTACTGGAAAACGACGATAATTTTCCGTGGTTCCTGGTTGGTATCTTAGGTTTAATTTTCTTAATTTATTGACATAATTAATCTTTTCTTACGAGCCATCCCCTACTTCCCCCTTATGTAATGTTTGAATTCCCCATCCAATTATTTTATTAGTCTTGTAACTAATGGCAATAAAGAAATAATTTTTTGTATACTTATACTCATAAACGAAAGCTTCCATCTCTTCAGATCTGTCATATTTTTCCCCATATAAACTTATCATCTTTTCATAACCATCATCAACCTTTATTCCTTTTGAATTACATAAATTGTCTGTTTCAAAAACATATACTTTTGTTAGCCTTTTTGATGAATTAAAAACAAATTCCATGCCTTTACATATTATTTTATAACCAATAGTACCAATTTCAACTTCATTTACTATTCTAACGTCTGCTTGTTTAAGATAGTCTTTAACTTTTCCAATTGAAAGTCCAAGTTTAAGGCCTTCATTTGATTTTACTTGATCTTCAAAAATTATTACATTAAAATTCTCTTTAGATTGTTTTGTTTCGTTTATTTTTCCGCTATACACCACAATAGTAGAAGAAATTAATAATATACAGATAAAAAAGAAAGTAACTTTTGTATTAATGCGCAAAAACATCAACCTCCCGTTTTACTAAAATGCATATAATCTTTTACAGTTATCCAATCTCCTCCCCAGCTCCAACCATACTTTTTAAATATTTTTACTACTTTACTTTTGCTAGATAATGAATAAGCATTCTTTCCAGGTGAATAATTACTATTAGTTTGACCACTAGTAAGATAAGGATTCCATGACCAATTAATATCTATAGCCATTCCGTTGGGATGATTTGGAAATCTTACTTCTCCAGTAGAATAATAATCTTGAGGTCTTTCAGGGACCCAAC
The DNA here is from genome assembly GCA_012728785.1 of Bacillota bacterium. GTDB lineage: Bacteria > Bacillota > UBA4882 > UBA8346 > UBA8346 > JAAYHS01. Next base: position 1,106 of record JAAYEK010000232.1, read on the forward strand.
TTCCAACTTCCATTATAGGATATTTTGCTTTATATATTTCTTGGAAGATTAACTGGACTTCCTTTACCAACTTTTCATGAATTCTAAAAGTTGCTGTAGAAGTTACTCGTTTACCATTTTTCATTACCCAAACTTTAACATTAACACTTTTCATATGATTTTGATTTATATATCTTTCTTCCCAATTAGTAACTGGATCAAAGTCACTAAAATATAAGTCATATTCTTCAGCAGACCAAAAACGATGATTTTCTAAAAATTCACTCCTAGTTATAGTCCTAATCACCGATGGACTAGTCTCACTAACAATCCAATTATCAATCATTGATTGACCTGTTTTATAATACTCAAATAATTCTGCAGCTTCTCTATCCCATTTAGCCATTATCGCATCTGCTTCAGCTAATGCATCCTCAGTAATTTTCCGCGTAGTATCTTCTGATGGTGGTTGTGTACCTTCTGAACTTGCTCCAGAACCAGATGTATCTGCTGGTACCTCTTCTGGTTTTGTTACAGGACCTGCAATGGGTTCATTCTCTTTAGCTGCGTCCGCTATTTTTTCCGCCTTCCTAGCTTTATAGTACTTCACAGCCATAAATAAGCTAAATGCAGATGCCATCTTCCCTATATTTTCATCGCCAGATATGAGCGCTACTGCATTCAACGATGCCCCTACCAAACCCCAGCCACTCTGCAAACCAACCGAAAAATGCCCCGTCGGATCAATATTATTCACCGGATTTCCGCCACAATACCCATACAAATTGGGATCATCCGCCACCGAATCCTCGGATATAAACCTCCCAACCCCCGGATCATACCATCTCGCATTGTAATAATATAATCCTACATCCTCATCCCAATCCTTCCCGGTAAACCCACTCTCATCTTCCTCTATATCCCGCGGCTCGTCATCATAAACATCCGTATTGATCCTTTCACCGAAAGGCGTGAAATCCCTCTCAACGACTTTATTGCCGTATTGATCGGTAACAGCCAGCGCCGAGCCTAGGTGATCGTTGTGGTAGTAGAACTTCTTCCCCGATCGGCCCACAACTCCGTTAACTCGGGCCAAATGCTGGCCACCGACATAGAAATATAAATACTACTTTTATGATCTTTGCTTCCAACCCAAAACAAAAAAACCCACAGCAATATGCTCTGGGTTATAATCTGTCAATCCCTATAATCCTGCCTAATCCTGGTCCTACTTCGCCCGCACCATATCCTTGATCTTCATCAGCCGGGTCAAATTACCCCGCTCATTCTCATCCAACTTCATAGTAATAAACTTAATCGTCTCGGCAAGTTGCGGAATCAACACATACTCCAAAGCATTGACCCTCCTGCGGGTCTTTTCGATTTCACTGGCTAACAGCTCAACGGTTTTTTCAACCTCAGCTAAAGAAATTAAACTTTTTAAACTCTCCGACAGCTTCCGAATGGCTTGATCCAACTCACCCGAAGTCTGGGCGAAACCGTAGGGATAAATCCCGCCCTTGACTTCGTTCTCTTTCAGGTTAAAGACCGGGACCTCGATCCCCATCAGGTTCCTGACCCCGGCGGTAATCTCCGCCTTGACCTTGGGGAAACCAATCGCCTGTTCCACCGCTTCCTTGGACATGATCGCCCTAGCCATCATAAACCCTTGAATCGAACCGGCCAATTCTTTTTCCACTTCACCCCGAAGCCGCCGGTTCTCCTCAACCAGCTTCATGAAGTCCTTCATCAGCTCGTCCAGTTTATCTTTTAATAACTTATGCCCCCGAATGGCCACCTTGTGCCGTTTCTTAATCCGCAACAATTCCATCCGGGTCGGATTTACTCTAATTTCCATCGTTTACTCCTGCAAACCTACTTCTTTTTTCGATTTAGAAGTTCTTATACAGCAATGATATAGTTTCTAAGACAATAAAAAAGGTTAACCGTTTACAACAAGAGTACCATCTTTAGTTCAAAATGATGTAGTCCGGCGCCAAACCCCAGAGCGCCGGGGAGAAACCTTGCCGGATTGGCTGAACTTTCCGATTACGTTCGCGTCGTCAAAAGTTGTGCAGTGCAAGGCGCGACCGAACGAAGAACGGAGACGTACTCTTGTACGTTGAGTACCGGAGTGACCGAGCAACGCGGCAATGTGCAACTTTTCACGGCGCATCAGCCAATCCGGCAAAGCTTTTTTACTAACCCTCACGTTCTTTCTCTACAATATTATCTTGATAACGTATTCGTTTATCTTACGCCTCTTTCGGCAAATACTTCTCAATATACTCATCCCGAATCCGCTTCAACTCCGCCTTCGGAATGATCGTCAACAGATCCCAACCCAAGGAAAGAGTATCCAAAATCGCCCGATCCTCATTCTCCTTCTGGGCCACATACCGGCTTTCAAACTCATCGGCGAACTTGGCGAATTTCTTGTCCAGATCCGACAAAGCTGCCTCACCCAAGATAACCGCCAGATCTTTCGCTTCCTTGCCCCGAGCGTAAGCGGCGAACAGTTGGTTCATGGTATCGGCATGGTCCTCCCGGGTCTTCTCCTTACCGATTCCCTTATCCTTTAACCGGGACAAAGACGGTAGCACATCAATCGGGGGATAGATACCCTTCCGGTGCAACTCCCGGCTGAGGATAATCTGGCCTTCGGTAATATAACCGGTCAAATCCGGAATCGGATGAGTCTTATCATCCTCGGGCATTGAAAGGATTGGAATTTGTGTGATTGAACCGTTACGGCCTTTAACCCGGCCCGCCCGTTCATAGATAGTTGCCAAGTCGGTATAGAGATATCCGGGATAACCGCGCCGACCGGGGACTTCTTTCCGGGCTGCCGAGATCTCCCGCAATGCTTCCGCATAGTTAGTCATATCGGTCAAGATAACCAAAACCTGCATCTCTAGGTCATAAGCCAAATATTCGGCTACGGTTAAAGCCATCCGGGGTGTGGAAATCCGTTCAATCGCCGGGTCGCTTGCCAGGTTCATGAAGAGCACCGCCCGTTCGATGGCCCCGGTCTTCTGAAAATCGGAGATGAAGTAATCGGCCTCTTCAAAAGTAATTCCCATGGCGCAGAAAACAACCGCAAATTTTTCTTCAGCCCCTAAAACCTTGGCCTGGCGGGCGATCTGCGCCGCCAACTGGGCATGAGGCAGACCGGAGGCTGAAAAGATCGGGAGCTTCTGCCCCCGGACCAGGGTATTTAAACCGTCAATCGCCGAAATACCGGTCTGAATGAATTCGGATGGATAATTCCGGGCGTAAGGATTGATTGGCGCGCCGTTAATGTCCATGCTTCGTTCCGGAATGATCTGCGGCCCTTTATCCCGAGGCCTTCCCATACCGTCGAAGACCCGGCCCAAAATATCGGGGGCTACGCCGATTTCAATACTTTTTCCTAAAAACCGAACCTTACTTTGTTGCAGGTTAATCCCGGAAGAGCCCTCAAAGAGCTGGACCAGGGCTTGATTGCCGTTGGCCTCCAACACCCGGCCCCGGCGTAACTCGCCGTCGCTTAACCTGATCTCAACCAGTTCGCCGAATTTTACCTCAGCTACCTGGTCAACCAACATCAAAGGCCCGACAACTTCTCTAACTGTTTGATATTCTTTGAACATTTTTATACCTCCACCCCTGCGGCGGCTTTCTTTTGCAACTCGTCAACGATCTTTTCGAGTGCGGCTAAATCGTCCTCTTTGATATATTTTGCTCTGGAAATCTGCTCCCGTACCGGGTCCGCCAAAATCTTTTTCAAGGAAACCCCTTGCCCCATTCGAACGCGAGCCGCTTTATCAAAAAGAATGATCGCCTTTAACATCAAGTTTTGTTTCTTTAACGACGCATAAGTGTCGACTTCATGGAAGGCGTTTTGATGGAGATAATCTTCCCGGATTGATCGGGCAGTTTCCATTGTCAATTGATCCTTAGCCGATAAGGCATCGACTCCGACCAGCCTGACGATCTCTTCCAGCTCCGCTTCTTCCTGTAAGATACGCATCGCTTTAACGCGTAATTCGTTGAATTCCGAACCCACTGTTTTATTGAAATATTCCTCCAACCTATCGGTATATAAGGAATAACTGATCAGCCAGTTAATAGCCGGAAAATGTCTCCGATAAGCTAACGAAGCATCTAATCCCCAGTACACTTTGACAATTCGCAAGGTTGCTTGAGTTACCGGTTCCGAAAGGTCTCCGCCGGGAGGCGAGACCGCTCCGACCGCGGTTAACATGCCCTGGCGACTATCGCTCCCCAAACAAACCACCCGTCCGGCCCGTTCGTAAAAGTCGGCCAACCGGGAACCCAAGTAAGCGGGATAACCTTCCTCTCCAGGCATTTCCTCAAGTCGCCCGGACATTTCCCGAAGGGCTTCCGCCCATCTGGAAGTAGAGTCGGCCATAATCGCCACCGAGTAACCCATATCCCTAAAATATTCGGCAATGGTAATCCCGGTATAAATCGACGCCTCTCTGGCCGCCACCGGCATATCGGAGGTATTGGCAATCAAGACCGTCCGTTTCATCAACGCCTCTCCGGTACGCGGGTCTTTTAACTCCGGGAATTCCATCAATACGTCCGTCATCTCATTGCCCCGCTCGCCGCAACCGACATAAACTATGAGCTCAGCGTCGGCCCATTTGGCCAGCTGGTGTTGGACCACGGTTTTGCCGCTGCCGAAGGGTCCGGGGATACAAGCCGCGCCGCCTTTGGCCACCGGAAAGAAGGTATCGATCACTCGTTGCCCGGTGATCATCAGTTCCGAAGGGGCTAATTTTTCCTGATAAGATCGGCCTTTACGGACCGGCCACTTTTGCAACATCGAGATTTCCCGAACCCCGTCGGCGGTTTTGATTTTAGCGATGGTCTCTTCGATGGTAAACTGACCTGTTTTGATCTCGGTCAAAGTACCGGAAATCCCCGGCGGGACCATTATTTTATGTGTAACAACCACGGTCTCCTGAACGGTACCGATAATATCGCCCGGTTGCACGGTTGCCCCGGATTTGAGTTCCGGTTTAAACTGCCATTTTTTAGCCCGGTTTAAAGCAACCGTCTCAATTCCCCTGGTAATCCGGTCCCCTGCTTTCTCCACCATCACATCCATAGGCCGTTGGATTCCGTCATAAATTGCTTCAATTAAGCCCGGTCCCAATTCCACACTGAGAGGCGCTCCGGTCAAGTATACCGGTTCTCCCGGTCCCAGGCCGGTAGTCTCCTCATAAACTTGAATCGAAGCTTTATCGCCACGTAATTCGATAATTTCGCCAATCAGTCTTTTGTCGCTGACCCGGA
>JAAYEK010000233.1 GCA_012728785.1 Bacillota bacterium
AATCATCCGGCATAATGATTTTAGCCCCAACAGCCCCATTCATGGGGGTTTGTGCGATATATACCCAGCCGTGAGGGTTTAGCCCGCGGCGGAGATGATTTCGCAAACATTGCCGGAACAAGTTTTCCCTTGACGTTTGATTTTTTACGTAAACCCTCCATTCGTGGGCTGATTAAAAGAAGTATCAAAAAGTAATATCAATCATTGTCCCCTCTCACAACAGTCGTAACGGACTTTCTTTCCGGGAGAGGGGACACGAATTAAATCTATAACCGACCAGGTTTCGTGGGTAAGGCTAAGGGACGGGTCGGCGACTAAGCTGGGATTCCCCGGCGAACGAAGACGGAGTTCTTTGGTTCGACGGTGGGCAACCATGAAAAAAATTCATAATAAAAGATTAATCCCTAATTACAGGATGAGCTGGAGTGAAAAAATTTCTTTTATCCCTTTTGATGTCAAATTTTTCATTTAAATCTGTGTTCGGAACACTAACATACATGGAAAAAATCGAATAACCTTCTGGCATATTTAAGTACTTTACAAACCTTGAACCTTTAGTAATTATTGAACCATTTTGTAGATGTATATCTTTTTTAGCTTCATAAATCCTTGTTCCATCTATATGAAATAAATATTGACTTAAATAAGCTAAAATCAAACCAGCAAGAAGACCAATAATAAATGGTTTTTTTAAAAAAATCATTTACTTCACCTCTTTGTTTGAACTCGTCTTACTCTAATAGTACTATTAACTAAAGCCATACCTCTTAGTTTAATTTCAAGTGCTGCCGGCATGTTATATCCATTTAAATGACCACGTAAACTATTAGGCAAGGCATTTATTGTGGTTGTTACACAATTATTTATAAATACATTATAATTTCCAATATCCTTTCCTCCGACTTCTGTATCAGGTATTCCGTTATTATAGAGATTATCTAAATTTGAAGTAATCTGATTCTCTTCACATTCAGTTAAGTCTATATCAAATGCTGAAACATTACTATTGCCGGCAAAAATATTGAAATAATCTCTTTCTGATACCCTATGCAATACTCCTTCTCCGCTAGATCCCAATGGTCCCCAAATATTATTAGAATTGTACCGACCATAGGTGTATACTGTTCCGTTTACATTTATGGCAACATGACCGTATATATTTTCTCCAGAGTGAACATAAATTGTCGTCCTAAGCCCAGATGGATCTATTATATTAATTGGATCATTCATACAATACCCATAAAGATTACTATCTCCCCCACCAAACCCAATCGGATCCTTCGCCGTCCATCTCCCCGTCTCCGCATCATAATCCCTAGCCCCGAAACGCACCAACCCCGTATCCACATCATAAATTCCCCCAGCAAACCCAAAAGGCTGGAATCCCGGATTCGTATCAAGAATAACCTTCCCAAACTCATCATAATCCATCCGCTGGACAATTTCTCCAGTAGCTACATTTATTATAACACGCGGTGATCCAAGATGGTCACTGATAACCCGATACGTACCTCCACCCTTCACCAGATAATCCGGCACATT
>JAAYEK010000234.1 GCA_012728785.1 Bacillota bacterium
AGCCCTGAGGGAGAAAGGGTCATTGCATTTAGAGGAACTGAGCCGACGCTGAAACAAATTAGACTTTATATCGATGTAAAGACTGATACAAAGATATATACCGGCTTAGACGATGAACTCATTGAACAATTTTCCGATGCAAAAGAGTTTGTCCGTCAAACACTCAAGATAAATTCATTGGATGAAATTAATAAAGCGCATAATCTAAGTTTTACCGGCCACTCTTTAGGCGGCGCTTTGGCCGATTATTTAGCTTACCTAACTAAAGACACCACATCGACAACTTTTAATGCGGTTGGTTTTGCGCAGTGTTTAACTGTAGTGGAATTAATAAGTATATTAAGTGCTCCTGAGAGTTATTGGGGAAGGATAAAAGACTATTGCGACAGTTGGGACATTATTGGAAATTCAGGTATCCATATTGGAGATAGAATATTTCTAATAAATGACCAGGTTTTGGATGAACCTTACTACATCGAAACCGTCAATAATGCCACTAATCCTTGGGACTATTATACTAATCAATTAGCAATTGAATTTAAAAACTTATGGGATTATTTGATGTTTAAATGTAAAGAAAACATTGACCAAGCAAGTGATTTTTTCAAAAAGTTAATTAATTCATATATTCCGGTAACTGGTCTTGCAACAGGTTCTCCTTATTCCCATGGTTTGAAACATTTTCTTAATGATATTAATGCGGATGAAAGTTTAATTGAGGACAATATAGTAGGCTCAAGCGAAGTTGAATTTTATAAAGATATAACTAAAATATTTCTTATACTGAATAAAGCAGGTAAATTGAAAAAACAAATGTGCGAAAGGTCTTTTAATCCTCTCCAATTATAATTGGACAAAAGCGCCTTAATGGTTATTTAGAGAAACTATCCAAAGAAATAAAAGGGTTAATGGAAGCGTAGATGGCATTAAAACTATTAGGGACGAGATGATTCAATTCCCGCCAATGGATTATCGTTTTCGGAAGTAACCGGAGAGTCTTACTATGGTGGTATGTTCGGGTCCCGTACTTATTGCCGAAATAGTTTTCAAACCCGAGGCGCCTTGGATGACCATGATCCGCAACCCGGCCAAGCCGGTGTCTGGGAAGGAAACAGCGCGGCCACAGTTGAAGATGAACCGATCGCCGGAAACTTCAAGATTTATTTGCGGGCTTTTGATCCTAGCGAAAATGAGGGTGAGATTAGAAATAGGATCAATCTACCACAACCAATCCATATGGCTCAGTTTGTCTTATTTGAATTGGGGTATTGGTTGGTTGGCGGCGAGGTCAATGACAATAACTCCAGAATGTTCGGCGCTACCCGGACCCGAAATAGTTTTACACCCGACGGGATATTCGGGCGCTATACCCAGTGGGCGGTACGGGAGTTTCAATGCCATGCTAAATTCCCCAATGCCGCCAAAGAGGATGTTGCCAGCACTGAGCAACGCTACCTCCCCCGGTTATTTAGATTATCCCAAAACCCGCCTCGCTTAACCGGGATAGCGCGTTATCCCGATAACGGCCGGATCAGCGGCGCGCTTAATGAAGAGACAAGGAATGCTTTGCAGGCATGGGCTGATGGAACTTTGCGCTGCCCGGTGATTGTGTATGCCAGCACCGATAATCGTAATA
>JAAYEK010000235.1 GCA_012728785.1 Bacillota bacterium
CCGGCCCGCGAAGTTCATCCGGTTCTCCGATTCGTCCCAATGGATTTCGGCGACATAGTTCTTTAAAAAAAACCGGGTTTTTTTCAGCAATCCCTTGGGGTGGAAACGGCCCGGGGCTAATACTATTGACTCGAATCTTGGAACCTGCCAAATGGCAAGCTAAATATCGGGTCAATTGAATCAAGCCGGCTTTTGCCGGTCCATAAAAGGGCGGATTATTCAGACCCGAATCACCGTAAATCGCCGGGTCTGGGCTGACCATTCCATACATGGAGGCGATGTTAATTACCGATGCCCCACCGGGATTTATCCCCGCCGCTTTCTCCAATAACGGTTTTGCATGTTGGACCAATCCGAAAGCTGCGGTCACCGCTATCTCATAAGCTGAACAAAAATCCTCATCGGTAGCTGTCTCGAATGTGCCGGTCTTTCCTAAATAGGCGTTATTAATTAATATATCAAGACGGCCACGTTCAGTTTCGATGCGGTTAATAGCCATAGCAGCCGCTTTATGATCCGTGACATCAAAAATCGCCGCAGACGCTTTTAAACCCCGGCTCTTCATTTCATCCATCAATCTGGTCGTTTTATCGGAACGTCCGTTGATAATCACATGAGCTCCGGCTTCCGCTAATATGTGACTGATACTATGACCCAGATACCCGGTAGCTCCGGTAACTAATGCCACACGCCCATCAAGACTAAACAACTTTTCAAATGGAATTTCGTGGTTTCCCATCAAATCCTCCAAAATCAATTCCTAATTATTCTCCAGTGAGCCGGGTTTAATAATTCCACAGGAACTTCTCCCAGTTTTGCTTCGACCAATATTTGTTCCGAATGAGTTAACGGATTAGTCATAAAATATTTGATGTTTTGCTCCAATTGTTCAGCCGTCTCCATCCCGATCACCAAACTATCAACCCATGGTTGAGCCCTAACATATGCGATGCAAAGATCAGCCCGGTCCTCTCTTTTCAATATGGAAACAAGATTATCTATTTCATTAATCGCCTTTTCGGGATTAAAATCTTGGACCTTTGGCCAAATTGAAGCTTCGGATATTAATATCCCCTGTAGAAATACACTCCGTACGTGAACAGTCAAATCTTTTCTTTGCATGAGCGCCTGATCGACACCAGCTTTTCGCCACCGCCAGTCAAGAATGTTAAGAGGCAATTGCAAATGGCCTATTTCCGGCTCTTCAATTGCTTCAAGAACTTCTTCCGGTGTTTGCGCGGAGACCCCCAACGTTTGGATCACCCCATCAGCCTTCAACTCAAGCAATCTCCGCCAAACCCCTTCTTGATAAGCATACCGGTGCTCCCAGCGATGGAGCAGCAGGACCGGGAGTTGGCTGATGCGTAAATCTCGGCAAGAATGATAAACACTGGCGTCAACTGCGGCAGTGACATTCCGCTGCGACTGGTTTTGCTCCAACCATCCCAAAGGGTCCAGCTTGGTTATTACCCTAACCTCACCGGAATACTTCCCTTTCAGCGCTTCGCCGACCCGTAGTTCAGCTTCTCCATAACCTCTGGCGGTATCAATCGAGTTCAAACCATAGCTGATTGCTCTATTGATTAAACTAAGCGCCGCTTCGTCCGAAGGTTTTCCGTCACGGTTAGCAATGCCGTAGCTCATTCCCAGTTGGGCTGTACCCAAAGTCAATTCACTATATTCAAAATTAGCTTTTTTCCGTTTGGCCAGCTTAAAACCGGACCCGTTCTCCAAAACAGCTAGTTTTTCGCATAAATCAACCCAGCTCATCTTAACCGGGTTCTGGACATTTGTAAAGACTTTAGCTACTCTTAAATAGTCCTCCAAGGTATCCATGGTACATCTTAAACCACCCAAATCCCGGTTTAACTGTTCCGTTTTAAAAGTTCCCAGATTATAGCGACCTTTAATCCAGGGAGTAACATGTTCCCGCTCATAGGGCTTAGCTGCTTTTTGGCTGGCTTCCCGTAAAACATCGACTGTAAAAACCTCAGCCGCTAGACCATAGGGCAACCGAGGATCATTGGTACCCAAATATTTCAAACCTTGATTAAGTAAATAATCAACCATCTCCCGGACCAAGGCGCCATCAGGCAGCAAATTATCAGCCGTCATCCGGACCACAATCGATCCCGGCTCCAAATCTCCAGTCGCCATTTCATATCTACCTAACACATCATCTAAGGGTCCGCGAAAACAACTTACCCCAGCCTTGGTCAAGGCTTCAACAATCAGATCGTCGGAATTAGCAACCGAAGTAGCCACCACCGTCTCAAGTCCGGTATTAGCCGCCCGCAAAGCGCATAAAACCACCGCAGGCATTCCCGCCACCGGCAACAACGCCTTCGCCGGCAACCGCGACGACGATAGTCTGCTCTGAATAACAATCCGTACTTTAGCCATACTATTCCTTCCCTTGAAAACTAATCCGTGTTAATCCTGTTAATCCCGTCTAAGTCCCTTCTCTTTTTGACAGGATTTACGGGATTTCCTAGTTTCTATTACACTATCCGACTATGTTTTTTAACTTCTCCACCACATAGTCCTGCTCTTTATCGCTGAGTTCAAAATACATCGGCAGACTTATCGCTTCCCCATAATACCGTTCCGCCTCGGGAAAATCGCCTTTTTTAAAACCGATTCTTTCATAGTAAGGCTGGGTATGAACGGGTATATAATGGAGGTTCACTATGATACCGGCCTGCCGTAATGCTTCGAAAACCTGACGATGAGTCTTTCTTATCTGATCCAATTTGAGCCGAATTACATACAAATGAAAGGCCGACTTGCAATCAGGATGCTCCCAAGGGGTTACTAGAGGCAAATCAACCAACAACCGATTATATCGTTCCGCTAAATAGCGACGTCTTTTGATAAATTCATCAATTCGGTCCAACTGGCTATAGCCTAAGGCGGCTTGAATGTCGGTCATTCGGTAATTGTAACCCAAGTCAATCTGCTGATAATACCAGGCGCCATCAGGTTCTTTATCCATCAACTCCGGGTCCCTGGTGATTCCATGGCTTCGTAATAAGAGTAATTTCCGGTATAAATCTTCCCGGTTGGTTAAGACCATTCCTCCTTCACCGGTGGTGATAATTTTCACCGGATGAAAGCTAAAAACGGTCATCGCCGAATAAACGCAGGAACCTACCGGTATATCTTGATATAAACCACCGATGGCGTGAGAAGCGTCTTCAATTATTTCAAATCTATATTCTGAAGCTAACCGGGCGATCTGTTC
>JAAYEK010000236.1 GCA_012728785.1 Bacillota bacterium
TCCAGGGTACCGGCGAAATAACCTTAACCTCGCAACCCTGGCGTGCTAGTTCTTCCACTTGTTCGTTAACAAATGTCGCACGAATCTCGTTTCCTATGTAGGGATACTCATGTGAAATAATTAAAACTTTCATACTTTTCACCACTAATCTCATTTTAGATATTCGGGAACAAATTTCTTTTTATCTAAAACATCATATATCGAATTGATGTTCCAGCTATTCCTTTGCGTTACTTATTGCCGTTCCTTTATTTTCTATTTCCTGCGAAGTAATGACCTAGCTATCTCTAATATACCCACTTTAGCCAATATCGGCTTTAAAACACGCTGCTTAACTCGGTTTCTCAAACCGTACTCAGTATACTTCTTTGCCACATACTCAAAACCACATTCATAATAATCGTTCCAAAAACCGTCTCTATTTGGTGACGGTTCTGCAGGTACAGTTAAGTGGCGTTGTCTGCATTCATCCATGGTACTTATTTCATATACCAACCCGGTTTTTATCTTCTCAAAAACCGCTTCACCCTTTTTGGTATTTATCAATACCAGCGAAACGCCCTTATCATCATCAAACTCCGGTTTGGAGTTCTCAATACCCCAGAAGTCTGCCATGGTAATATCAGAAGGTCTTGCAAAATTCGTAAAAATACACATATGGCACGATGGCCGTAAAGCTATGTGCTGATAAAAAATACTGTTAAAACTATCTAGTAAGGGATTATTGCAAAGAGTCGTACCATCCATAAACTGTGCATATAACCGACTGGTATGCCAACCGTTTCCCTTATCTCTAAAATTAAAACCCTGCAGACTACGTCCTTTTGCTCCCTCTAAAAGTGCAACATAATCTTTCCATATCAAAGGACTCGGCGTACCAAGGCAAACTAAGTCACATAGAATTAATCGGTCATATTTTTTCTTTTCCAAATAAGACCTTAACCCTGCTATCTGACAGGGTGTACCTGTAAACAGAACATCCCTATCACGGTCTAGTTCTGCTTTTACGTCCTGAAAGATGTTTCCCAAATCACTTTGAACATATTTGGAACCCCTGAATTTATCTCTCCCCTGAGCAGTTTCTGCCTTCTGATGGCATACTCTAAAGTTATCATCAAATGCTGCTCCATAAACTACACCGTGTTTTTCCAAAACATAATCCGAAAGCGCAGTAAACATCCCACCTGATGAGCTGGCTATACGAATATCGTCATCAATGTGCTTAACTGCATATACTTTGGGCGTTTGTAAATTCATTTCTTTGGAATAACCTTCATGAAACGGACAAATCTTTTGACATAAATCACATTCAGTGCATATTGTTTCATCAATTTGAGGGTATTTAAATCCCTCCTGGTCTGCAACCATTGTGATAGCATTCACAGGGCAAGAATTCATACATGCAGTACAACCACTACACTGACTTTTGTTTTGATAAACTTCCAAGAACAAGCCCTCATTTCTTGGCAAAAATTGCCCCAAATCTTCTTATTACATTTACAAAAGTCTTTCTATCAAGGATTACATTGATTAGTAACACCACCAGAGCAGCATATATACTAACCAAAATAGCAGTTTGAGTCCAATCTAAATAACTAACAGTGTGAATTGTTATATATTTAAAAGGAAAAATAATTATAGCACAGCAAATAAAAATCCTGACAATTCTATAAAATGTATTTCTTACCGGTAGCCGGGTTACATTTCGAGGAATAAAAAACAACAAATCGATATCCCGGTAAAGATTAGAAAGGATTGCTCCTATCAATATTCCAGCCAATCCCCAGAATTGAGCCAGAACCACTTCCGCAACGACCGCAATAAGTCCCTGGATGGTGGTTTGAACCCTTGTTTCTTTAAACAATCCCGCTGAAATAACTAACATTCCCTGGGGTGTTTTAATATTGTACATAAGTCCATTTAGGACAAATAAAAATCCTATAAGCGGTACATTGTAATTAACATCATAAACCCCTTGAGTATATAGCTTTATAAACGGCATAATTAACACAATAGAGCAAGAATAAACCCAGGTTATTAGCATATAGTAAACCAGTTCAAATTCCTGGTATGCCTGCTGCAGTACGCCCTGTTCGTTTCTGGCAATCACATCACCAAATGATGCAAAAAGTCCATTGACCGCTACTGACAATAAGCCAGCAATACCCCCTAATACCATATTGTATATTGAATAAACACTAACCGTTTTTAAACTGGTAAACAGTGTTGCAATAATAACCGGTGCTCCCGTATGAACACTTCCTAGTATTTGCAGATAAAGCGCATCCTAGCGTTTATTCAAGGCAGCATTATTGGGTTCTGTATAATAATCTACATAATCATAATTTCGTTTAACATAGAAATGTAAAATAAAGGAACGCAAAAACACTGCACCGAGTGCAACTGCTCTTACCACTACGATATTTACTTCATAACTTGCA
>JAAYEK010000237.1 GCA_012728785.1 Bacillota bacterium
ACAATAGCTCTAGTTACTTCTGGCCATGTTTTTAGCGCATCGCTGCGCTTACCTCATGACAGGTTTTTTTAATTCCAAAAGACCTACCAGTCTTTCGCTTTCCTGCTGTTCAGTTTTCAAGGTTCAAAATAATGCGCCGGATATGTGTTTCGCAATCAGGCGACTTATTAAGATTATCACAAACCAAATTCATTGTCAATATTTATTTTTGATATTTTGTGTGTCGGTTATTGAAACAATATAACGATTTGTGACAGCTTTTATATATTAGCACAGGTTTATTGTCTAGGTCAAGAGGAAAATTTAAAAAATCTAAATATTAACTTGTCCATTGTTAATTCACCGCTTACTCATACTTTCAACAAACTTCGCCTAGCCTCGTCACCTATTAAAATCCGTTCCATCTTTTCAACAAACGTGCTCACCGGCCAGTTAACCCGATTATGATAATAGCGAGCTCCTAGCCGATATGCTTCCCATGGAAAAGTCAAGTAAGCCCGGACAACCTCCAGATCGTCATTAGTCAATATAAAACTTTGGTTATAGGTATTAATTATCCAATCATACCATTCCCGATTCCACCGGTTGGCCCGGCCGGTTTTTAACATTAACAATGCCAAATCCAGCAATGGTATATCCAATAAACTATCTTTGATATTCAAACAGATTGCTTGGTTATTTTGTGATGCCCGAAGGTTTCTCCTGCTAAAATTATTGATAATCGGTCGCAAAGAATCCCTGGCGGCAATCATTTTCAAATAATTTGAACTCTCAATAAGATTTAAAGCCTCATCCCCTTCAGCGACCAAATCTTCCCAATACTTTAGAAACAATTGATCGAACCTAGTAGGATTTAAGCGATAAACGGCTAGGGTGGCAAAACTCTTCATCGACCCAATCATATCTTGATAAATGCTAACAAGCGACTTTTGCCGTGTTTTTAATTGGAGTTTGGAAAAATCGTAGGAACTCAGGGCTGACCGAAACTCAATTATCAAACTTAACAAAGACTTAATCTGGTCTCGATATGAAATAGGCTTTAATTCCGGCCAATCGGTTAAATAAAAACAACCTCCGTCCTTTAAGATACCGTAAAAACTATTGTCTTTTAATCGGACCGGATATAGGAAACCTTTAATTTGCCTTTCCTTTAATAGATCTAAAAGTTCCATTTCCCCCCGGAGCCAAGATTCTTCTTCCCGAATCATTCGTAAAGCATACTTTCCCCGCGATGTTTCCACTAGGAAACAAGCCCCCTCTGTTCTCCAAAAACATTTAAGCACTCCGGGGAAAAGCTTTAGCGAATCGCAACTCATCCCAAGCTTCATCAACTCAAAATACATTTTAATCTGTTTCTCAGTAATCATTATTTCCTCAGAACTTTTGATTTCGGAAAACCACTCCATTTAATAAGGGCTGACTTTTCTTCAGTTAAAACCGGCTTATCTTCTGAAGGAGGTGCTATTGGCGGTTCAATGTTAGAACCCCCCTCCTCGGACACTATCTTTATCGCTACTTCCTCAGTTTCTTTGGCAATCTCTTCAATAATCGGCGGAGGCTGTTGTTCCAAAATTTCCGTATAATTAAAGCCGGTTTGAGCCGCTCCTTCTAATATATTATCTTCCTTGCCGCCTACTACGCCATTTTGGTTGTTTAAAGTCAACCGTTCAATTACCGCCTGAGGCAGTTTCTGTTCATTATCAATCCTGATCAACGAATCTACCGAACCGGAATAATCGCCCCAAGACTCAACTGGAGTTAATGCTAGCGAAATTTTACCGTTTTCTTCATTAGCTGGGTACCCGGTCGTCCCCCAAATCCAACGGTTTTTTGAGCCCAGTTCCTTCCAGACTTTGGCAAGGCATCGCTCCCGCTTCGCCATTTCTTTTACTTCCTCTTTAATCGCTTTCCGTTGAAGTTCCTCCGCCTCAACTCCAGTCAATAGTAAGACTCCTTTAGCCGGATAGCGAAGTAACGCCATTAAAGCGCCGTATTCTTCCGACCAAAAGGGTTGCAGTTTCGAATATTCGGTAATTAAAAAAATAATCCACTCAGGTTCCCAAAAACCAATGTTACTGATCAGAGCTGCTAAATCCGCAATTTTCGGCTGAAAAGCTAGGTGTTCCCAGTTTAATAAATAATAATCGTTACCACACCAAATGATATTCTCCTTGCTGAGATTACCGTGTCCCAGTACTCCAGCTTGGCGATGGTGTTCATATAAAGCGTTTACTCCGGAACTTTTCCAATTCGAAAGGACCTCGACTAAAATTTTTACGGTACCCTTCTTTAATTCGTTAAACTCCTTATTTAATTTTTCATGCCCAAACTCTCCCGATAGATGGTCGATCTTTTCCAATTCCAGTTCCCAGAGGGTCTCGATTGTACTCCAGCGATCTCGGGATATTTCAATTCCTTTGATTTCATGATAATCTTTTCCTGAACGGTAAAAGTCGGCTAGAATTTCCGCGAGTCTAGCAACGGAAGCCGGATCGTTTGCATTAAAACAATTATTTGTAAAAAGCCAGGGTTGGATTAGATAACAATGAGAGTTTTCTTCCCAGATGATCGTCTTTTGCCACGGCATCGCCCAATTACTGAAAGACCTTTCCTCAAGATATTCCAAGATATTCCTTACCCATCTCAACTCTTGCTTTTCATACATTACTAGGCTGAGTCGATACCACCCTTCGTTGGTACAGACAAATACCGCTTCTGGTTTATAGATAAACCGGTGCGGTTTCAAACCCAACCTCAGAAATATTGGCGCCCATTTTGCATAATTTATCTTAGCTGCTTCAAACTCGCACAAAGAAATTTCATTTTCCAGCCGAATTTCTCTCACCAAACCGCACCTCCCGGGAGTTTAGACTATACTATTCCGCAGCTACTGCAAAAGAAGCTTTTCCATTTGAACACATTCATTAGCATAGTTTCATAAAATATCCTATGCTCAAAGAATTAATTATACTCCTTTAAAAATAATTCCTAATCCAAAGGAGGAAAACTTTTGGAGATCCGCAGCCGCGCCCCACTCCGGATCAGTTTTTCCGGTGGTGGCACCGACATCGAACCTTACCTTTCCGAAAAAGGTGGTGTTGTTCTCAGCACCACCATCAACCGTTACAGCTATGGAACGCTAATACCCAGGACCGACCAGGAAATACAGATCGAATCTCTTGATGTCGAAATGTTCGCCAAGTTCTTAGCCTCTCAAAAACTAACCTTCAACGGCCAACTTGATCTGGTCAAAGCGGTTCTCCGAAAATTTGAAGGTTGGAAACAAGGCTTTTCACTATTTCTCCACAGCGATGCGCCACCCGGTAGCGGACTAGGGTCATCTTCCACCATGGTAGTAACAATCCTGGGTTTATTCCGTCATTGGCTAAATCTTTCATGGAGTAATTATGATTTGGCCAATTTGGCTTATGAGATTGAAAGGTTGGATTTGGGAATCAGAGGCGGTAAACAGGACCAATATGCAGCTTCATTTGGGGGGTTTAATTTCATTGAGTTCTATCATGATGGAACAGTTGTTAATCCTTTACGAGTTTCCCCAGTGATCATCAATGAACTCGAGTACCATCTCTTATTATGCTATACCGGTAAGACCAGGCTATCGGCGAACATCATCGCTACCCAAGTGGAAGGATATCTCAAAAAAAAGGAGAGTTCCTTACATGCCCTTGATGAACTAAAAGCAATTACCATTGCAATGAAAAATGCCTTACTCCAAGGAAAACTCAATCAACTAGGCGACCTGCTCCATCAAGCCTGGATTCAAAAAAAACAACTAGCTGGTGGCATCACCAATGAAAAAATAGACTCCCTTTACCATTTGGCTATAAACAAAGGCGCTTTGGGAGGTAAAATTCTAGGCGCCGGCGGAGGCGGTTATTTACTATTGTATTGTCCTTATAATCGTAAACATCAAATCATGAGTGAACTCCAACGATTGGGCGCCCAATTCACCCCCTTTAGTTTTGAAAACCAAGGCCTAACCACTTGGAAAGTACAATAAGGCACGAGGTGCAAGACAATAGGCCTGATTTAAACCGACAAAGGCTCGTACCTCACGTGTCATGCCTCATGCCTCGCGCCTATTATCAAAGGAGCTAAACATGAATTTTAATCTTTTTCAATGCCAAGAGCAAGTTATCAGTTCTGAAAATCTCTTCACGGGTCGTGGGGGAATTTTTTTTGACCGGGACGGAGTAATAATCGCGGAAAAAAATTATCTTTTTCAACCCTCCCAAATAAAAATACTTGAAGGGGTGATTTCCGGGTTAAACAAATTACGAAGTCTAGATATGCCTATCTATCTAATTACCAATCAAGCCGGTATCGCCCATGGCTTTTTCAATGAAGAGCAACTCCATACAGTCCATATTCACCTATCTGAAAAACTATTGGAATCAAATGTCAAATTTCGGGCTACATTTTACTGTCCGCACCATCCAGGGGCGGAAGTTTCGAAATACCATCTTGATTGTCTTAGCCGGAAACCAAACCCCGGATTATTATACCAAGCTGCCCGGTTCGATAAATTGGACTTAAAGCATAGTTATCTTATTGGGGATAAATTAAGCGACATCGAAGCGGGAAGAAGAGCCGGCACCAGGACAATATTGGTTCTAACCGGTTATGGCGCTGTAGAATATAAAAAAATCAAATCTGACCAAAAACCTGACTTTATAGCGTCTAACATTGACACTGCGGCCGATTGGATTACTTATTGGGAAAAGAATAGACACCATTGATATAACCGTCACTTCTGACTCCTAACTCCTGTCTCCTGTATTCCACTTCTTTGAATATGCTATTTTGAGAAGAAAAGAGGGAATAAATGAAGATCGCCATTGAAGCCCGTCCGGTCAAATGGTCCTTTGGGACCGGGATCGGTAACTATACTTACAGTTTGATTAGTAAACTATCTGAAATCGATTCCGAGAATGATTATACTTTTTTGTGTCCCGACGATCAACCAAAGAACTATATCCCCTTTAACAGAAATTATTCATTTTATGCGCTTCCCAAAGATGACTATCGCGAGGAGATCGAAATCCCGCTTTGGTTGTCCCAAGAAAAAGCCGATATCTTTCATCTCCCGCAAAACGGATTTCGGATCCCCGCCCATTGTTCATGTAAATTGGTGGTAACGGTCCATGATTTAATCCCTTACTTTTCACCGGAGATGGTTCGTTCTAGTTTTTTAAAACGTTTCACTTCGGAAATGCCGTTCATTGTAGAACGGGCCGATCGGATCATTACAGTTTCCGAAACCTCGAAACAAGATATTATCAATATCTTTAAGGTGGAGCCCCAAAAAATCGTTGTGATTCCGTCCGCCCCAACTAAAGCCTATCACCCGCTTCCCAAAGGTGAAACCGGCCCTTGGCTCCGGACCAAATACGGAATTAAAAAGCCTTACATTCTATATGTGGGTGGGCTAAATCCACGTAAAAATGTGGCCGAATTAATTTATGCCTATCATAAAATCCGACGCCTTCTTCCAAATGGCCAACCACTGGTGGTTTTGGGTCCTGAAGGAAAACACCGGACCAAACTACAGCTTTTAGGTGAAGCTTTGAATATCACCACCGAAGAATTGATTTTTCCGGGGTTCATCGACACCCCTGAATTACCCTACTTTTATAACGGTGCCGACCTTTTCGTTTATCCTTCGCTATATGAAGGGTTTGGCCTGCCTCCCATCGAAGCGATGGCCTGTGGGACCCCGGTTATTACTTCCAATGTTTCCTCATTGCCCGAAGTGGTTGGGGAAGCGGCTTTGAAGGTTAACCCCCACGACACCCTGGCCCTTGCGGAAACAATGTTAAAAATATTAACTGATGACAGCCTTCGGTCCGATTTAAGCGCCAAAGGACTCCGGCATAGTTTCAAATATAACTGGGATCAGATTGCCGCTCAAGTTTTGGAGGTATATGCAGAAGTTATCCAAGACTATTGCTGATCGCCAAAATCATTCCTGATGCCTATCTGTTTTAGGCGGTCTAGGACCATAGTATTGATAATATTGACACTCAATCCGTCCGTTATATAATTTTCGTCTTCGATCGGCCTTTTTTCGATATACTCTTTCAAAATCAGGATAAGCAGTCAAAATATATACCGACCAAGTATCCAATGGTTTAAAAACGTCGCTCATTTCCCGGTAAGTTAATTCTATATCCTGCGAAGCGCCGATTCGTTCCCCATAGGGCGGATTACAGATGATGCATCCGTATTTATGGCTGTTTCTCAATTCAGAGACTGGTAACCGTTGTAAATGAATTTGTCCGTCCAGCCCGGCCAATTTCAAATGATATCTAGCGAGACTAAGCACCGAATCATCAATATCGGTCCCGATAATACTTAATTTTAAATCCCGCCGAATTAGCTCCCTAGCCTCTTCTCTAGTCCGATCCCAAATAGCTTTCGGTATTTGCGGCCAACTTTCCGCGATAAAACTTCGATTTAATCCGGGAGCGATCTTTAGACCCAGCAGGGCGGCTTCGATCGGTATTGTTCCCGAACCACAAAAAGGGTCCACTAACGTCCGTTCCGGATTCCAGTAACTAAGTTGAATCATAGCTGCGGCCAAAGTCTCTTTCAAGGGAGCTGCGGCTGTAAGTTTACGGTAACCCCGTTTGTGTAAGCCGACTCCGCTGGTATCAATCGTCAAAGTAACCATGTCTTTCAGGAGCGCCACTTCAATCGGATACTCCGGGCCGGTTTCTTCAAACCATTCTTTATGATATCTTTGTTTCATTCTTTCAACAATTGCCTTTTTGACAATAGCCTGACAATCGGAGACACTAAACAACTTGGAATTGATGGATTTACCCGAAACTGGGAATTTAGCCTTTTCCGGAAGCCAACTTTCCCAAGGCAAAGACTTGGCGCCTTCAAAAAGCTCCTCAAAAGAAAATGCAGGAAACTGCCCCACTTTGATTAGAACCCGATCCGCACTCCTAAGCCAGAGGTTGCACCGGGAGATCCCACTTTCATCAGCGGTGAATTCCACCTTGGCATTTTCAGTTTTAATATCGGTATAACCGAGATTTAGTACTTCCCTGGCCACTACCGCCTCCAATCCAAAAGTAGCGGTTGCAATTAGATTAATTTGGGCCATTTTCTCTCCTTATGTAACAAAATATTATCACAATTATGCCCCACTTGATAAAGAAATATCATTACCGGTAAATATATAAAAACCCCGGTTTTTCCGGGGTTTGTTCTCATCATTAAGTTCAAAATTAAGCCCTGGTTACATGTGCCGCTTGCGGTCCACGTTCGCCTTCCACAATCTCAAATTCAACCAGTTGGCCTTCTTCCAAAGTTTTAAAACCATCCATTTCGATGGCAGAAAAATGGACGAAAACGTCTTTTCCGCCTTCTCTTTCAATAAAACCAAAACCTTTTTCAGCGTTAAACCATTTCACCTTACCTTGCATTAAATCATTCCTCCTAAATAAATCTCGTGTAACCTAATTTATTCATAATTAAATCACAGTTTCAATATTAGCATACGGATATTGGATTGTCAAACAAAAGAAGTCTTTTATCTAAAATAATTGGCCTCAATTATAATAAAAAGACCGGTATCTAAAACCGGTCTTAAGCACCCATTTCATTCTATTTTTCGGCAACCTTAGGAGCTTGTCCTTCTTCCTTGGCATTTTTTATCGCTTGGATCCATGTATCGCGAAACTCAACAGCGAATTTCAATACTTCATCCAAGATGCCCCGGTCCTTTTTGACGTTAGCATCCACCAAACGGCGATACAGATAATCATAAAGCAGCATCATGTTATGGGATATTTCATATTCCATGTTTAAGCTGGCTTCAAGTTCAGCGATGATATTCTGGGCCCGGGTAATGTTTTCATGGGCTTTTTCGATTTCATCAGCTTCAATTGCCTTCTGGGCCTGCATGATAAATCTAACCAAACCGGTGTATAACATCATTACCAAATCTTCCGGTTTTGAATTTGAAACTGAAGCTGTTTTGTATGCGGTGTACGCTTTATTAACTGCCATCAAAGACTCCTCCTTTGGTAATTCCCTGCCAGAACTAATTTTTTCCGGAAAAGACTTTAGCCCTTGTTATCGGTGAAAATTCCACTTGCAGAATATCCTTTGTTTGCTTTATATCCCGCAACACCTTTTCGGCCTTGGTTTACGTTTTGCAATTTGGATTGTAACCGGGAACGTTCTTGCAACAACTTCGCTTTATTTTCTTTCTCAACCTCAATAATTTGCTTAAGAGTATTCCGGATATTGTTCTTAAGCCCGATCAATTTTTCACAAAAGCCGCTTTCGTCGGTGCAGTCTTCAGTCATCTGGTTTAAGCTCCTTTTGAGAACGACTTCGAGCTTATCAAGGTCCTCTAAACATTTAGCGCGGCTTTCAATTAAATTATCAATTTTTGATGGATTGTCTTGATAACTCAATTTCCGTTGTTCCTCGGAATAGGCCAAAACCTCATTGAGTAAATTGAGTTTCCGGGAAAGAAGGTCGATCAGCCGTCCCTTATTCAAAGTCTCCATTAATTAGCCTCACTAATTGGTTAATATATCAATTACCTTTTATTGACCTGACATTTGGCCGAACATATTCTGGAGATAAGATAATTGTGTATTCATTCGATTGATAGCTGTTTCCATCGAATTGAACATATTCCAAAGCCGGTCTTCTTCAGTCGCCAAACGATCTTGATAAGTTTCGATCCGGTCTTCGAAGTTTAGTAGCTCCTGCCCAATTGCGGTGCTGCTTGAGATTGTTCCGGTCACACCGGCCTTATTGGTGAATATGCTAATCTCAGCAGCAATTATCTCATGAAGCTTATAGAAAACTCCCTTACTTGATTCTTCAGCCGCCTTTTTCCTAGCCACATCATATGCTTGATCCTCCGGATAAATCTTGGCTTCCTCATAATTAGTCAAGAGACGTACCACTCCGTCCGGATCCTCAGTGAGCGCTCTCTGTAAAGCATCCTTATCCAAGTATAGCTTTCCGTTCTCAGTATAGTCGCCGGTAGTAATACCGATCTGACTAAGCCGGTTGTATGTGGCTTTCACGGTCGCTCCGTCGCCGAAACCGATTGCTCCCAAACCATTATCTAAACCGGAATTATTCAAAGTTAGACTTTCGTTTTGGGTAGTAAATGAGATATTATTCCCGGAGCCAAGTTCCACTTTGACCCGGCCGGTTCCGAATTTAAGGTCAAATTTACGCTGAATATCTTGGACTAAAACTCGATAGTCATCCTTGGTGCTATAAGATCCGGCGTCCAAGATAATCTCCTCGGTTTTTTCGCCTAAAGTGACCATAAACCGGTTGGCACCGGGGGTATTGATAGTTCCAGCCAAAG
>JAAYEK010000238.1 GCA_012728785.1 Bacillota bacterium
GCTATTTTACTTTTATTACCGCCATCTTTATCCATTCGATAAATAAACCTGTTGGAATAATAAATCCAATTATCATTAAGGATCACTCCATAGGCAGGTTCTTCGCTAATTATTGTTTGATTTGTTCCATCTGTTTTTATTTTAATTAAGTAAGATATCTCGTTAAAGAGATTATCACTAAAATAAACCCATTCATCTAAAACATTTATAAATTTTACCGGATAGTCAGTTAGTTTAGTTTTTTGAGTTCCATCAGTTTTTACTTTGTAAAGAAGACCCCACTCATCTGAACTATTACTGTAATAAATCCAATCTCCAGATTGAGCAACCAGTCCCCCATTTCTTATATTACTAGGTGAATTACCAAGTACTCTACCAGGTGTACTCATTAATTTATTGGATTGGCTGCTTACATTGACAATTATTAATGTGGATAAAATTAATGTTATTATAGCAGTTATTTTTATCTTAGACATCTAAAACACCTTCCTCTTTTTTTGAGGTCTAGTTAATTTTATTAATAATTATAATTCCAAGACATTGGGTCTTTTCGAACCCATTCCCCGCCTTCAAATACTCTTATTTCAAAATGAAGATGTGCTGCTGTTGAAGTCCCAGTATTACCCATATTCGCAATATGTTGTCCTGCACGTACAATATCATCCTGTTTTACAACAATTGAACCTTCTTGTAAATGCATATATAATATTTGAGTTTTCTGACCTTTATAGATTGATTCAATTACTAAATAGTAACCAGCTCCATCAGGCTGATTAGCAGATAATACTACTCTTCCATCAGCAGCAGAAACAATTCTATCTCCTTCAACCCCTGCTGTTACAGCACCTATATCAATACCAGCATGAAATCGTTCTTTTTTTGATATAGGGTGAATTCTAGTACCAAACGGACTTGTTATATTTCGAGATTGTGTTGGCCAATCTAGATTGTAATGCTTATATGTTTCACCAATTTTCTCCAAATCTGCTTTTTTAAAACCTGCTCTAATTGCTAAATCCAATGCTGCTGTAGTTTGTGCATCTATTATACCTGTGGGACTAAGTCCGACAGCTTGCTGAAATTCCATTACTGCTTTTTCCGTCTTTTTACCAGGGTCTCCATCAACCCCGTCTTTCCGTGGTCCAGATGCACCCAAATCATAACCCATTATAACAAGGGAAGCCTGTGCTGAAGTTGCAGTTGGATCTTTTCCTATACCTTCACTTAATTTGTTTCTTTCTCTTATCCTTAGTTCCGAATCAGTTATTGGACCATGCCCAGCATAATAATTTTTGACTCTGGATATAAGATCACCCCAAATTGAACTGGTTTGCGCTTCTCTTTCAAAGTCTTCATATGCTAATCCTGAAGGATCAATATATCGTAAAGGATTATTGACTGCATAAGTATACCAATTCAATCCATCCTTAATCGGATCCTCCGAAATAAACCTCCCAATCTCCTGATCATACCATCTCGCATTAAAGTAATACAACCCGATATCCTCATCCAGATCCTTCCCGGTAAACTTTGCCGCATGGGCAAGCATCCCTTCGGTGGAATGCTTCCCGCCAAACGGCGTATACTCACTTGCCCACACCGTCTGCCCTTCCTCATCCGTCACCGCCACCGTTGAACCTAAATGGTCGGTATGATAAAAATACTTCTTCCTATCATTTAAATTGTCAAGGTTCTTGTCAATCCACACAAAATGCTTACCCAAGACATATATCCTCCAAATATTCCCGGTTTGCCTGATCGGTGTGCAGATACAGCCCAGATAATTGACGACGGAGGTAGGGCTGGTTTAAAACTTTGACCCGGGTTTTAGCTGAAATATCCGAAATATTGATTAATCTAATATCGTTTTCTAAATTTAATTTCCTTTACATAATTTTTTTCAACAACAATATAGATAAAACGGTTATATGATTGATTTTTTGGTATTACCTTAAAACTATATGTATAAAGTGTTGTGCCATTTACATGTACTGAAGGTTCACACAGACCGTATTTCTCAACTATTTTACTTGCTTCGTCTCCAACCTTAAGACCACGATTTGTTTTCATGTTTTCCCCTGTTATTACAATTCTAATAATGGTTTCCTTTCCTGTATCGTAGTTAAAATCAGTAACCAACTGAAAATCTCGGTAATAATATGTTCGCCAAACTGTTACTTCATTTATTTCTTCGATTTTCAAAGGAGAACCCAGCTTTTCTTTTAGCGAATCTGAAAACAACTCTAATAATTCAATTCCATCAGGTAGCTCAAGTTCAAAATCAGCTTCTTGTAACGGTCCAGATAATATACCGGTAAAATTTTTATTTAGGTTCGATTGAGAATACACTACTTTTATTAAGGCATTCTTACAACAAAAATTGAAAACCATAACGACGCAAATTATAAAAACCGAAATGAAAATTATTATCCATTTCTTTTTTTTGTTCATGAAGATTCTCCCTTCTAAACTACAATCTATTAAAAAGATTTTTTATGTCTGCACTATCTTGTATCAACCGACCATAAGCAGAAAAATTATCACTATAATAAAAACCAGAAGTAACTATTTGGTTTTTGGGACTGTAACTAGAAACACGTTTAGGATTATAAGCTTGAACTAAACTTACTTCACCAGTTTCTTTATTAAAATTAGTTACAAACATCACATGGTCATAATACGGTAGCCAAGTTCTTGCCTTTGGATTAGAGTCAACTACCGTAGCGTTATTTGTGTCATAATGCAAAAATACTAAATCGCCAACTTTTAATTCACTTGCACTTGTTCCAACTAACCCATTTGTTTCACTATATGAATACTGCAAATCCGTGTAATCAGTTATTATTATACCAATGGAATTATAAACATCTCCGGTTAAATCGGAACAATCCAAATACCTAAAAGCTTTTGAGTAATCCATGGGCTTAAACCAATTCCCAACTTTCTCATGTGAACTCGGATCATTATGAGCATAGGGAATTCCTTGATAATTTGCAATTGCGTAATTCGCAATATTTTCCCGCAATAATCCAGCTACTTTATCTAATTCTTTTGAGGATTGTTCAATTGCAGCTAATTCTACCTTATATTGTTCTGAGTTAGGATCTGAATTTTTCAAATTCGCCAAATGTTGCCTTAATTCATCTACTTTGAGCTTATATTCTATATATAAAGCTTTCCCTATATCATTTGCTACAGGCTGATTGAGCGGCGGGAGTGTTTCTTTTGTATCAGTATTCTTTTTAGCATTCTCGGTATTATTCTTATTATTGTTATTGTTGTTATTACTGTCACCATTAAACCAACCTGAAACCATACTTTTAAAATCATCCCAGTTGTTATACCATTCCATTCCACTT
The DNA here is from genome assembly GCA_012728785.1 of Bacillota bacterium. Classification (GTDB taxonomy): domain Bacteria; phylum Bacillota; class UBA4882; order UBA8346; family UBA8346; genus JAAYHS01. The sequence goes on from JAAYEK010000238.1 coordinate 3,360, forward strand.
GGATCTATCCGATTAAGTGGATTAGAACCGCAGTATGAATATAAGTTAGACTCTTGAGCAAGCGGATCTTCCGAGATGAATCTACCTATTTCGGGGTCCATCCACCGAGCATTAAAGTAATACAACCCGATATCCTCATCCAAATCCTTCCCAGTAAACTTAGCCGCCTTCGCAAGTTCACCCTCTTTGGAAACCTGTTCTCCAAACGGGGTATACTCAGAACTGTAAACTTGTTTCCCCTGTTCATCGGTTACAAGCACTGTTGATCCAAGGTGATCTGTATGATAGAAATACTTCTTAGTTATATTGTTATCAACATTCCCATCAACCCGCGCAAAATGTTTGCCTAAAACATAAACATACTCCAAATACTCCCTGTTTTCCTGCTCGTATAGAACATTTCCGCCGGTGTCAAAGACGTAATAAACCGCCTTATTTTTGCCCTGTTTCTTAAGGCGTAAGCCGGATTCGTCATAAACATAACTTGCTACATCCTCATTATTCTTTGCGACTTTAACCAACCGGTTCAACAGGTCATACTCGTAATCCCAGGTCGTGTCGGCGTTGATAGTGGCCTTCTTCTTCAGAATTGTTTAGATTCCACATTATTCAATTCCGCCTAAACCCGACTCACCCGGACTTCGTCCACCCTCTCTGCTTTGAAGTCGATCTTGATCAAGCTTTTTCAGCAAAGAGGGTAAAAGAATCGAAAATCACCAATTTTTCGAGCCCCTCTATGCTGAAACACAATCAAACCGGCTTCCAGGCAGAGAGGGGCTAACCAATGAGGCTTATGGCGATTACCATCGCGGGGTGAGTCGCTTTTGGAAATTCCCGGACAATGCTTTTTTAATAATACTGTCCTTTTCCTTGATTCCACTTCTGGGCGTCGTATAAACCTATTATGTAAAAACCGCCCACTCCTTTTTGAATGGGCGATACGGGTTTGTATAATCCGACGTTTATACGATGACCAAGCTGGCTTTGAGAGACGCGACCGCGGATCGGCCGATAGCCTTAGCCCCGAAGGTTTATGAGACTCTTACCCGCCAAGATTCCAAGCTTTCAGTTTAGGTAAGTGTCTCCGGCAGTCATGGTTCCCGGAGAACGACGAGGATTTTTCGTGGTTATCCGTGGGCCTGCAAAGACTTGCTTTTCAAAGGCTCAGAAGCAGAGGCGGCCTGTCAAAACCGGGATTTATTCCGCTTCGGAGGCTATCCCATGTTTCATAATCCTGTTTTACCGCTTTTTTAAAAACAAGTTATATACTAAAAAAAATACAAAAAAGATGTTAAATGCTATAAGAGTGCTTATCAACTCTTTTTTAGAAAAATGAGAAAATATTTTTATCCTTAATACAACTGCAATATTTATCAATACTAATGCTAAAATTAAGAGTATAATATGGAAAATATTAATATTAATGATTACCCCTCCAGTGTCTACTTTTTGTCCTTTGTATCCTTTTCTTCACTATTATTTGTTATGTTCTCTTTGTTTTGGGCAGTCTGTTTCTGTTGATCAATTGCAGTATCTAGCACTAATTTATATTGATCAGTAAATAATATTTTCCAATTTTCCACATATTGTTCTTTAGACTGCAATTCCATTGTAACTAATTGAGCATCGTATAGTATCATCATATATTCTAATGATTCCTGGTCAATCTTATCAAATTTAATACTGCTAGTTACTAAATCCCCAAACAAATTTGTTTTATATTCTAATTTTTTATCATTTAACAGTTCATCAATCATTCCTCTGGCAAAAAAGTATTTAAGTTTTGTACCTGCCTCAGTTGAAGAATCTAGCATTCCAAATATCTCATTTACTAATTGGTCCTTAGCTTCATTTTGGGTAAAATAACCACTAACCCAATCAGCGGCATCCCAAGCTGTAAAAAACTTCGTACCAGATTTTTCTGCTAATTTGCCCAAACCTGAAAGGTTTTTTGAATACTGTAAATATGATAAACCTTCCATAGCTTTTGAAGCATAATTCCTATAGTCTGCAAAATCATCAGTTTTAATCGCTTTATTTTTATTAAATACCCATTGTATCCAATCTCCAACTACTCCGAATTTAAAAATGGTACCATTAGTAATAGTCCATAAGTCAAAATCTCTTGGTGTACTAAAATAAGAATATACATGCTTTCTGGTTTCACGATTATATTCACGATGTACATAAGGGATATTTCCGGTTGGATCAATATAGAGAATGGGATTATTCCAGCAATAAGAGTAATAATTTAATGTTCTTGGGTTATTTATCTCACCCCGATAACTATCCTCACTCACAAACCTACCCGTTTCCTGATCATACCACCTTGCATTAAAGTAATACAACCCAACATCCTCATCCAAATCCTTCCCAGTAAACTTCGCAGCCTTCTCAAGCTCTCCGTTAACCGAATGCTTCCCGCCAAACGGCGTATACTCACTCGCCCACACCGTCTGCCCTTCCTCATTCGTCACCGCCACCGTCGAACCCAAGTGATCCGTATGATAGAAATACTTCGTCCTATCCCCTAAATTATCAAGGTTCCCATCGATTCTAGCGAAATGTTTCCCTAAGACATAAACATACTCCAAATAATCCCTGTTTTCCTGCTCGTATAAAACATTTCCGCCGGTGTCAAAGACATAGTAAACTGCAGCGTTGGGTCCGGTTTTCTTAAGACGCAATCCGGACACATCATATATATAAGATGCAATCTGTACCCCGTTTTTCGTTACCGATTCCAACCGGTTTAATAAGTCATACCGATACTCCCATATCACACTCCCATCAACAGCCTTCTTTTTTACCAAATTCCCATTATCATCATACTCTTTTTGGTAAAATAAAAACCAAGCAGAGCGGAAGATAAAAAACCGAGCGAAAAATGGAAAAACCATTGCCAGCACCCAGAACTTAATACCGATATCCTTAAGGTAGCTAAACCAAAGGGGGTATCAAGAAAGGATGTTGACAATGGAGCAAATATATCATATCAAATATTTGCGTAATCAAAAAGGAGAATCTTTAAGGAAAATTGCCAGAGAAACCGGGCATGATTTTGAAACAGTTAAAAAGTATGTAGAAAAGGATAATTTTAACCTGGATCTGCATCCGAAACGAAGAAAGGGCAAGCTTGAGCCATATAAAGAATTGATTGACTCCTGGCTTATAAAAGATTTAGAAGCTAAACCGAAACAACGCCATACCGCTCAGCGGGTTTATAATCGCCTAAAAGAGATTTATCAAACCGAACTAAATATTTCCGACCGCGCGGTACGGGCATATGTTTCCCGACGTAAAAAAGAAATCGGATTGGATACCGAATGCTACCTGCCGTTAGAACATCCCCCTGGGGAAGCCCAGGCCGATTTCGGCGCAGCCCAGTTTATCGAAAAAGGTATCAAATACGACGGGTTTTATCTTAACCTATCGTTTCCATACAGTAATGCAGGACTTTTTCAAGTATTCAAAGGCCAGAACCAAGAATGCCTGTTGCAAGGATTAAAAGACATCTGTGAATTCATCGGAGGCAGCCCAACCGCAATTTGGTTTGACAACATGTCAACGGCAGTCAATGAAATCCGCAAACAAGGCCAAAGAGACTTAACCAAGGGATTTGAACGGTTTATGTTGCACTACGGGTTTATCAGCAATTTCTGCAATCCCAACAGCGGCCATGAAAAAGGCCATGTTGAA
>JAAYEK010000239.1 GCA_012728785.1 Bacillota bacterium
CAGATACCTTTGCATCTTAACTACCTCGGGCCACTCCGTATTATTCTATATAACAACGATATTACTGCCATTAACTGGCGGACCGGAAAAGCCCGTGATTTACTAATTTATTTGGCGCACCTTAAAGAACCGGTAACCAAAGAGAGGATCCTTGAGGACCTTTGGCCAAACGAAGAGCCCGATAAATCCGGTTATTTGTTTCATTCTACAATTTACCGGCTCCGTCAGGTTTTAAATAGGTATCAAGCCGATGAATTTGTCTGTTATGGCGGGGGCCGTTATCAGTTATTACCGGACATCTTTGAAGCGGACTGGCAAGAGTTTGAACAGCTTATTACTACCGCTAATGGAAAGAAGGACAACCCGGATCAAAAGGCCGATTATTTGGAAAAAGCAGTTTTATTGTACCGGGGCGATTATCTGGAAGGCATGGATTATCACTGGATATTGCCTTGGCAAGAACGTTATAAAAACCTATGTATTGAAGCCAGGCTAAGCTTGGTCAAGTATTATCTTGCTAAAAAGGAATATCAAAAAGCGATAATTCATTTGAACCATCTCTTAGAACTTAACAACCTAATGGAAGAAGCTTATACTTTAATGATGAATGCCTATGCCGGACTGGGTGACCGTTTAGCAATTATCAAGCTATATGAGAAGCTGGTAGATATTTTTAAGAATGAACTAGGGCTTAATCCATCAAGGGAGATTAGTGATTTATATAACAAGTTATGCGGTTAATATTTTTGGGATTGATAAATGCTTAAAAAAAACTCCGTTCTATTTTGCGTTGGCCCCCGGCGGTACTGGAACAAAGTATTGCGGGTTTCAAATTGCGCTTACGCCAGCGTATAAAATACTTGTATATCCGCTATCCCATTATGCCGGGAGTCTTTTTTTGGATCTAGATACGCTACATCATAGTTGGATAGGCTCGGTAGTCAGCTTTTTGGCTGATTATAGTTACAGCGCTTTTTTGGGGATATTATTCGTTTACTTCCTTGAGTTTACCGGTAAACGTTATTTTTTATCAAAAGGTTTACTTTTCGGGATTTTTATATGGCTTTTTTCATTTGGGGGATTACGATCTTTAACTGTTGTTAAACTTCAACGAGTGCCGCCCGGAGATTGGATAACCATTTTTTTGCTTCATTTGTTATTTGGATTGGCCTTGGGAATGGCTTCCCGAATTTTGGAAAGATATATTTCTCATAAATAGACCGGAAAAATTAAGGCTTAATTTAAGCCTCACAACTCGGTCATGCTTTAATTGCCAAAGATTTGGTTAAAGACCATGGGATGAATAAATAGTATATCCAAAGCCTGTAAGATTACCTTTTAGATAGTAAGGACTTTCCAATCGCTCTTGAGGATTTTGGTAAAAGGTTCGCCGATATATAAAACTTCAACCCCTAAACTTGTTAAACTATCGCTAACTCCATAGATATCGGCGCAACCTTTACAGGCGACAAATTCAATCCCATTAGCCATCATTTCTTTGACATAGACCTGTAATTCTTCGTCATTAGCCAGTAATTTAGCTGAAGGACCCCAAATTATTATTCTGACTACAACCCACCAATCATTTTTGTTAGCGTTACGAGTATACATGAAAACCATTTTCAAGGCGACTTCCCGATCATGGGAAGTCCATAATACAGCTAATTTTTCCAATTTACCATTGGGATATTCTTTCATCAGAAACCTCTTTGTTTCATTTTATATTTCCAGTGTTACCTTTCGCTTCTCGCAAGGCTATAGCCACTGAATCTTTAAAGATCTTGAATGACCAGGACTTGGATGTGGGAACTGAATAACCCTGGAAAAATACTCCGGTTACAATGATTAAGATAGTCAACAAAATTATTAGAACCTTCATTTTCATTACTCCATCAGTTTTTTGGTTGAGATCTTGTCAAAGTTTACCGCATCTAAAAACATATTAACACAATTTTTTCAAATTTAGAATGGCTAATTGAGCGTGTTTCATAATTACCTGTAGTAAGATTTTAATACAACATATGGTGTCCACTTTGAAATGATTTATTTCTAATAAAAACTCTTTAGAATGTCGATTAAAAACATATGTATAGATCAGTACATGTTAGGCCTGGGTTTTCAAAAACATGAAGTCGCTAGGTGCTAGCTTAATTTTTCCCTATTTTTATATTACATAATCGTTGTTGATACAAGACCCAATCAGTATCGGGTCAGGATGTATAAGGCGAAGCATATTAAGGCGGAAGAATGGGGCAAAATTAAGAAATCAACCCAGCCATACCTGAACGAGACCAGTGGTGAACTGGAAGTGGATTCGGGTTGGCGGCGACCGTGGGATATGGAAAAAAATTAAGAAAGAATATGGCAATGAATTCATTACAGTGTTGCCCTGTAATTCGGTGGGGAAAGTTTTGCGCCGGTTGTTACAGGAAAAGGTAGAGACAAACTAGTAGCATAATTAAGAAGTTGGGGCTGTCGCAAAAGAAACTTTTTTGCAACAGCCCCAACTCATATTTTGGGGTTAAGAAAAAATACTTTTAAACCAGGGAATTCTCCGGATTAAGTAACTAAAGCCGAAGCAAACCGGGAACGCAATGATGGACATCAGTAACATTTTTAGTAACGGATAGATGGTAATGTTTCTCAATGCCATTGAAAGCACCACTAATATCGGGGTATGAAAGACATATACCCCAAAAGCATTTTCGGAAAGGAACCTACTAAGCTTACCTTGGGTGTTATACTTTTCCCGGAATAACACTAGTAATCCCAGGCAAACCCCAACA
>JAAYEK010000240.1 GCA_012728785.1 Bacillota bacterium
TAGCAAACTGGGTCCCGAAAGCGAAGTAATCGGCCTTATAAACCACCTCACCGGCCTGATCGGTAATCACCCTAATCGAGCCCGCATGGTCCGTATGATAGAAATACTTCTTCGCCTCCGGGTCCCCAATCACCCCGTCAACTCTAGCTAGGTATTTCCCCAAAGCATAGACATACGACTTAGTCTTACCCGACGATATTTTCTTTTCAAAGATCGGTTCCGTACCCTGGAAGACGTAGTGAGTAGTCTCACCCTTGGCCTTCTTGACCACCCGTAAACCTTCGGGGTCGTAAGCATATTCCGCTACGATCGTACCATTTTTGGTGACACTTATCAATCTATTCAACAGGTCATACTTATACTCCCAATACTCCACACCCTCGCCGGATGTCTTAGTAAAGTTCACCGTATCCCCGGATATTTCAAAAACGTTACCCTTCTTCACCATATTCCCGGCCTCGTCATAAACAAAAGCATACTTCCCGTCGGTCTTCAACCGATCGGTTTTGGTGTAATATTGTGAAGTATACTCAAACCATTTTTTTCTAAAGGATTGTTATAGCTAATTTTTGTGGTAAAATAAATATAGTAGATGAAGTAAAGATCTTGAAAGCTTAAATTTTATGGTGGACTTGACTTAAGGGATGGTATTCGTTACAAATGGATAAAAAGGTTCAATATTGGATCGATCTTGCCGAATATGACTTGGAAACCGCTGAAGCTATGCTTGAGACTAAAAGGCTTCTGTATGTGGGATTTATGTGCCATCAAGTCATTGAAAAGGCCCTTAAAGGTTATTATGTTTATGTCAAAGACGATATCCCGGAAAAAATACACCATTTAATTAAACTAGCCAAGCAATCGGGTTTATATGATTTATTTTCCCTGGAACATAAGAAAGTATTAGATAGATTGACTCCATTAAATATAGAAGCCAGGTATCCATCGGAAAAAGAAAAATTGTTTCAAGCTTTAACCAAAGAAAAGTGTAAAGATATATTGGTGATGACAAAGGAGTTATTCCAATGGATAAAGCTGCAGTTATCGAAAGATTAAATGATTATGTTGATTTGATTCGTGATTATTTCCCGGTTCAAAAAGTTATTCTTTTTGGTTCTTACGCGAAAGGAACGGCTGGGGAATATAGTGATATTGATGTAGCGGTAATAGTTGATAAGATCGACGACATTTTGGAGTCGAAGTATAAATTGTTTGAACTCCGTAGGGATATTGATGAAATGATCGAACCGCTAATTTTCGAAGCTAATAGCAGTGATCCCAGCGGTTTTCTTGCAGAGATTCAAAAAACCGGAGAGGTTATTTATAGCGTTTAGTCCACAGACCGCCTTAATAAGCGGTTTTTTATAGTAAACGCCTAATGTAGGATACATTCAGTAAGTCGTAGGAATCAATAAACAAATGGTAGGAATCGCCGAATAACCCGTAGGAACCATTGAGTAACCGGTAGGAATGGTTGAGTAACTGGTAGGAGTCGTTGAACAACCGGTAGGAATCGTTGGCCTTCTTGTAAAAATGACTGAGTAAAAGGTAGGAACCGTTAAGCAACAAGTAGGGACCATTGAATGACTCGTACCGCCCAAACCCGATCACAAGGCCTCCGGCCACCTTCTCTGCTTTGAAGCCAGTTCCGGTAGATGAGGGTAAGGAAACCAACAAGCACTAAACTTTCTAGCCCCTTTTTCCTGAAAAGCCAACTAAAACTTGCTTTATCAACTAAATGCTCAATATAACAATTCCCTTCTCCCGGCATTCATAAATAATATCATTATGGGAGAAGGGATGCAGCTTATTACTATTACCGACTAACTAGCGCGGGATGAGGCGGTTGGCGCTCTTCCTTCCCGGATTCGGGCTTTCAATGGAAGATGGTCGTCGGTAATCAAGGTTTTCCCTTTTCAACTAAATTAGACTGATCTATCTAATCGAGGAGCAAATCGACCCATAATGTGAATTTTTTAGCGTTTTAGTAAATTGAGTCAGTCAATATCTTTTAATTCTCTTAAAATATCTTTGATCTTCCCCTTACTAATTCCATGTTGAGTTAAAACCCAAAGATCATCACCATCAAAATAGGCATAATTCGCCCAATTACTTACCAATCCGTATGATTCATCGATATATTTAACCTTTTTTGTATCAAGATTATAAAAAGTGAGTCCACGATTTGAACACAATACTAAATATTTGTCATATTTCACTAAAGCGTCCGCACCTTCGTCAACCTCCAATATAACTTCAAACTTTTTTGTATCAAGATTATAACTGACTACTTTACCAAAATCTCGTTCTTGTTCTTCGTCTCTAAAATTAAGGCAACTGAATATCAATTTATTATCAATAAAAACGTAATTGAACCAGGTTTTGTATAATGTATCCTCACACGAGTACCATTGATTCTTATCTCGGTCTAAATAAACCAGTCCATTATTAGTGCCAACTGCCACAATATCTTTATTTACTGCTATTGAAATAATCGATGCGTCTTTGAGCATTGGTTCGGTGACAAGAAACCATTTGTTCTTTTCCAAGTCATAATAAGATAATCCTGAATATATTGTTCCGGCCCAGACTTTTTTACCGAATTCATCATAAGTCAATGCCTTTACCTTGCTGTATTTCTCCCCTCGATTATTGTACCCCGCCAAACCATCATCCATATTTTGATATCTAAAACCGTTTATTTGATAATCAAAGATCGCTATTCCAAATGTACAAAGCCCGAACCAAGGCTGCTTATTGACTATTTCAATGTCAAAGACTCCTTCAAGCACATTACCTCTGTTAAAATCAAACTCATAAAATCGGTTTTTCTTTAAGTCATATTTAAACGACGAACCTCCAAACAATGAACCAAACCAGTAATATTTACCATCGTAATCCATTTTTGATAAATTGCCCACTTTTTTTTCCGTAGCGATCGTCTTAAATAACTTTGGTTTGTTACATGACACTATGGATATGGGTGCAACGACAATGATGGAAAGACAAACAAGCGCACTTAATACAGTTCTCATTTTATTCCTCCTGTATCTCTATTAATTATTATTAATAAAATTCATGACATCATTCATTACGGTTATTGTGTGACAAATATTTATATGCGTACCGCCACGGGCTGGATTTTTAGAATAAGGAACTTGTCCCGGTTTCTTGCCGGCTTCATATATTTTGGTAGGTATATTCATCCCTGGTATATTGTAATTATTGCCAATAGCAATATCTCCAAGTGCAGTAAAAATTTGTATTTTCCCTTTTACATTTGCTTCTAATTTAGCTAAATTTTTATCTTTATTAAGATCTTCTAACTCCTTAGAATTAGGTTCCATATAATCCCCCGCTTCTCCTTCGCCAAACCTAGCCAGTTTAGAACCACTATTAGGCGGAGCAATCATAGCAAAATTATTAACAACTAAGCCATTATATTCTATCGCTGCTCTGGTTACTAAGTTACCCATGCTATGGGCAATTATATCCGGTGTTTTATCATAAATATTATTCTCTTTTAGATATTTAACAAATTCTTTGGCTATTTTATTTGGATTTTGTGTATTTGAGTCAGAGTAGTCAAAAACATAAATTCCATATAACTTAGCTGTAGCTTGTACAATATTTACTATTGATTTTTTCGCAATCGGATCTTTAGATTTATCATAGGCATCTGCAAGAGCCCTGAATGCATCATTGTCTGTTATTTCGCTAAGGAAATCTGCCCATAACGTCCAATTATCTTTATATCCATGAACAAATACTAAAGGATCATATTCTTTCCATGGTTCACGTTTGTTCTTCTTGTTAGCCTCACTTGCCTTTTGGGCTTCATCCTGAGTAACAGAAGTACTTATTGAACCTCCGCCACCTCTATAATAATAACCACTACTACTCCCCCCAGGCGGCGTACTTATAGTTTTACCACTAGTATCCGTAATAGTCCCATCCGCATGGCTTATCGTACCGGTTGAAGCATCATAACCGTAAAGCCCAGTCGGATCTAAAAATTTTAGAGGATTATTGCGACAATATGAGTAAAGGTTCGGATTATTCGGATCCCCCGCCGGATCCTCGCTCACAAACCTCCCCAACTCCGA
>JAAYEK010000241.1 GCA_012728785.1 Bacillota bacterium
GCATCCATGTTATTTCACCTCTATACATATTATACCAGAAAAATAGACTTTCAGCCCCCTGGATGGGGGCGTTTTTTTGCTTTCAAAATTAAATTATATTTGGGGGCTGACAATTTCCACCTAACGTTTGGCATTGCCGACGTCGATGAGCTTACAAGGCGGGCATTCTTCTTCGAATCCGCCCTCCCCGCCGACTCGGTTAGCGAATCGATGTGGTCGCGACGACTTCATGAATTAACTTGCTTGTCCGACATCATGAGTTGACTTTCCGCGGCCCCAAACGGCAATGCCGTGATATCTGGAGTACGGCGTGGACCCGATATTGAGAGCCGACAAGGAGGTCGGCTGCTTTCATTTTTTACTTTTTTCCACTTTGTTTCCCCATTTTTTACTAACCTTATCTTCTCCCTTGTAATAATCAACTCTATCAGCTTTTTTGTATATTTCTTTAAATGGTAAAATATTTATTTTCCCTGAATCAGGATATTCGCAAACATCCAACCCAATGTTTGTACGGATATCGAGGAACTTACATGGCTCTTGTGTATGATTATAAAGTTGATGCGCGCCCTGGGGTCCCATTTCGAAAAATACAATATCACCTTCAGATAATTCCACATACTCATCTGGTGTTCTAAGTGTAGCCTTTCCGAATAAAATTACAAATATTTCCTCTGCATTTCTGTGGAAATGATATGGGTAAGAATATTTTCCAGGATCGAGAGATCTTATATCAAATTGTAAATGTTTTGATTTCACTATTTCTGCTAACTTAGGACTGGTATGCCAAGAAAATTCCGGAATTGGTGATTGTCTAAGTTGAAATGATACATTCTTTTGATTAAAAATATGAGGCATTGTATAAAACCTCCCCTAGAAAACCCTTTATTTTTAAATTCACTTTCACTTTTCGCTTTCAAACCCCTCGCGCCCAGGACCGGGCGCACCGTTTTTCCCGCCGTATTTCAGATATTGTCCGACGTCTGCGACGTCGTTTTGCCCTAAGGCGCAGGCTGGACCTTAGTGACACTTCGACTTAGGTCCAGACAAGCCGGGTCTTACAGGACTTGGGCAAAACGATGTGGTGCGCACGCTGCTTGAATTTGCTTACCTGACATGACTTCGTGACTTTACTGCCCGCACCCTTGCGCCAGACGTGTTGTTAGTCGCTGTGTTGAGCCGGACAGCAGTTTTTCACTTTCACGCCAGACGCACCATGGATGGTGGGCTGGTCGCCCAGTTTTTTGCTATAAATTAAATCCTTCTCTTCTTTCAGCAAATAAACGTCTGGGGTTATAAATCACGCAGCATGATTCCATGTCATATTTTCTTCCTTCTATAAAAAATTTCCTAAAAGGATCTCCTGTTGCCGTTCCATTTAAGATATTTCCAATTCCGTTAATCAACTCATCTACAACCTCTGTTCCTGCAAAGCTTTCGGTGTGAGATGGAAAAACAATAGAACTCTTGATAACAATATCTCTTACCTTTTTTAAGCTTTCTAAGTAACTAGCCAAGGGTATTGACTCTTTTAGGAACATCCACATTTGCCCTCTTTGGATGGAATCTCCCGAAAACAGTAATCTATTCTGTTCGTCAAACAGCAAAACACTCCCTCTAGTATGACCCGGAATCTCGAATGCACGGATGGTCCTCCCCCCTAAATCAAAAACCGCGCCATCTCCAAAAGGAATAACTGGTTTACGGTTATTGCGTTTAATCGTAGAGTATTTTGGTCCCTGGCCTTTTGCAAGGTTTTTTAGTATTGCTATGATACGAAGGGAAATGTTAGAAAACGTCTTCATTAGTTTTAAATCTTTTTCTGGTGCATAAATAGTTTCAAACTGATAATTTCCGCATATATGGTCGCAATGTCCATGTGTATTTACCACAATTACAGACAAGTCTGTAATCCCGGATACAACCCCTGCAAGGTTTCCACTCGCCATACCTGTATCAACAAGCATTGCTTTTTTCTCTCCAAGTATTAGATAAAGATTTACTATCCCGCTTTCATCAATTGAGTACACTCCTTCAGGTACACGGCTTAAGTTATAGACTTTATTTAAATTAACATTTTGATTTTTCACTTCTTTGCTCCTATTCTTAAAGCTCAACGCCATAAAATCGAAAGCAATTAGCAATATCAACCACTCAAGCTTTTTCAAAAACGTCTTTTTAATTTCCTGCTTTAGATTACACTTTCAAAACCAATGTTTTTAAATGCTTACATATCTCTTACTTTAGGTATGCCTGTCAAATAGGCTTCCCGAATTTGCTTTCTCATCTGGTCGTGCCCTCGGACGGGCCGACCACGAGGCTCAACATGGCGACTAACGTTTGGCATTGCCGACGTCGATGAGCCTACAGGCGGGCAACTTCCTCGCCCGACCCACCCCGCCGACTCGGTTGGCGAATCGATGTGGCCGCGAATTCTCCATGACCGACATCTTCGATTCCACTTCTAGAAATGCCCCCCGCGGCCCGAAGCGGCAATGCCGTGTTAAATGAAGTTGGTCGCCCCCAAATTCGAAGGACGCCAGGACGGCGGCCCCTTTAATTTTTCGTTAGACTTTAACCACATGATATTCAAATAACTTTAGCAATCAACTGAATAAGATTAAAATACTTTCCGCCCTCAGCCTCCATCATTTTGATGTCCTCAGCGACAATAGGATGATAACCGGTCTGCCATTCTTTCCAAGCCTGTCTGCAACAGCCCATTTCACGACTGTCCACCATTTCAATGC
>JAAYEK010000242.1 GCA_012728785.1 Bacillota bacterium
CGGGCGAACAACTGCTTAACGCTTTCGGTTTCACCGAAACACAGGCGGCAACCGAGAACACTTATGAGGTGACTGTTAGCAAAGCTGGTATGGATGATATTACGGCTACGGTTCAAGGCAACAACTTGATCGGAGTCATTCACAAGAATGTCGACGTCAAGTTCGCCAGCGACGCCAACGTGGAAGCTGAATATGATGATGATACTGGCGAATTCACGATTGATGAGGCTTCGGATAATTATCAAACCACAGTCCACTTGGCCGATAACACCCAGGTCTTCCAGATCGGCGCCAACGAGCTTCAGAACATGGGCGCGGCCATCGGTAGAATGGATTCCGAGGCCCTCGGCATCCAGAACGTTCTCGTTTCCGACGCCTTCAGCGCCGGCCAGGCCATCACCAAGATTGACGAGGCCATCAGCAGAGTTTCTTCCTTACGGTCCGACCTTGGTGCTGTTCAAAACCGCTTAGAGCACACCATCAACAACTTGGGTGTTGCCGCAGAGAACATCACCGCATCCGAGTCCCGAATCAGAGACGTGGATATGGCTGCCGAGATGATGGAATTCACCAAACTTTCCATCCTTACTCAAGCCAGTACGGCGATGCTGGCTCAAGCCAATACTCAACCTCAGTCGGTTCTGCAACTTATGGGCTAAGGCTTTTAGCGCAAATCAAAAAAAAACCCTCTCCGGAGGGTTTTTTTTTGATAAAATAGGTTTTGGAAGGTTTAGGAGATCTTCTTTTTCAGGCGGAAGACTTCTTCCTCTAAAGCGGTTTGTCGGGCTTTCAGAAATTCGATGGAGTCGTTGGAATTGGGAATTTTCTCGGAAGCCGAGGCGCAAAACTCGGTTAGCCCGGCGGTTTGTTCCATGACAATGTCTTGTTTTTGTTGAAGGAGTTTGATATCGGATTTCATTTCGGTCATATCCGATTTCATACCAACCATATCGGATTTCATTTCAGCCATATCCGACTTTATAATGGTAACATTTGTTTCCAGGGAGCCGACTTTCTGCTCTAACGAGGTAACCTTTTCGGCGATTACTTCCAATGAAGCTACTTTTACGGCGATTAGTTCCAATAATTCCCGATCGGTCATCATATCAAGATCCCTTCCTAACCCCCAAATATGATCTTCGTGACAAAATAATGTTTCGCGTCTGGAAAAAGATTGAAGTAATCATATAATATCATTTTTCAGAATGGTTGGGAAGACGTTTTCAAAAATTCCACCACCCATTTAGTCTTCTCCAAGCCAAAAGGCTTTTTTAAAATAGAATTGCTAAAGATCAACTCAAAAAAGCCGATTAGATCTGTAGTAGGTAACAAAAGGAGGAGTAAACAATGACTCCGGAAGAATATACTCAGACTGTTAATTCATACAACGAATATTTGGAACGGATGCATACAGCCGTTGGACACATTTGCGAAGATCTGCAAGAATCTAATTATCAAGAACTCGGTCTGGCCATGCCCGCAGTCGTGGAAGGATTGGCTTGGGTTTATGAGGCAGCCAACGAGTTTGTCGGATTAGGGAAGATTGAAACCGGACAATATACTTTGCTGGAAAACCTCATTAAAAACCTGGGTGAAGCCATGGAAAACCAGGATTTTTTGTTGCTCCACGACTTGCTGGAGTTCGAATTGCTCCCGTTGTTGGAAGGGATCAAGGTTGGGGAAGCAAAAATATATTAAGGGCGGGTAATGGTGAGTTACGATAAAAATTTTAACTATATTAAAAGCAAATTTCCACATCTCGTGAAAGAACTAAATAAACCAGCCATTAAGGCTGATATAGATATGGAAATCAGCCAAAGCCGAACCGGCATACCTGTCCTCCGGTTAAGTAAGAATGGACGAAAGGTCTTTTTAAACAGCGCTTATGATCCTCAACTGGAGGCCGAACGTTGGGCCGAAAAGTACGTTGGCAATGGCAAGAACGTTCTGATTCTTTGTGGGAGCGGTTTTCTATATCATTTGAAGGCTATTTTTAAACAAGGCCGATATCAGAAAGTAGTCTGTTATGAACCATCGCCAACCTTATTAAAGGCTTGTCTTCAAAAAGTAGACTTAAATGAGATTAAGGGCGAGTTCTTATTGCTAACCGGCGACAATTACCGTGAGTGCGCTAATCTGGCGAGCAGTTATTTAACTTTCCAGATATTTGATTCGGATTGGGCAATACTCCCGTCCTATCAGGAATTTTTTGCGGTTGAAATCGCAGCGTTTCAAAATACTTTACGGGAATTGATCCGGATTGATAGGGCCAATCTGGCCACTGCTAATCTTTTTGGGGAAAAATGGGCTACTAATGCCATTAAAAACTTGGGTTTTATCCTCAATTCACCGGGAGTAAAACACTTTTTTAATCAATTTAATAATGTCCCGGCGATAATAGTATCTGCCGGGCCATCCCTCGAAAAAAATATCCATCTCTTAAACGAAATCAAGGAGAAAGCGGTGATTATCTGCGCTGGGACCAGCATCCGGGCGATGCGGAAGTTTGGGGTCAAACCCCACTTTCTAGTAGCGTTCGACGGCACCGATTATAACAAAAAGATCTACTCCGATCTGGATTTGAATGATATCTCTTTGGTCTATAATTACCGTTTTAATCATGACGCCCTTTCCTATTTTAGCGGTAAAAAAGTCTATATGAAACTGGATATGGAAACCTTTTCGGACTTTCTTGCTTTGCAATGCGGCTATGAGTTCGGCACTGTCAGGAGTGGTTTTTCAGTAGCTCATCCATCGCTGGATCTAGCTACTAAGCTCGGTTGTTCCCCGATAATTATGATCGGGCAGGACTTAGCTTATACAGGCGATAAACGCTATGCAGAAAGCCAATTTCAAACAGTTGTAAACAGGCAAAAATTGCCCGCCCACTGTTTTATCACCAAAGATATTAATGGCCGGGATATCGTTACCGATAATCAACTTGATAGTTTTAGATTGTTGTTTGAGCAGATGGTAGCGGAATATTACCGGGGTAAAAGAATTTTTAATGCTACCGAAGGGGGACAACCTATCAAGGGGATCCCTAATTATCAACTAGCCCATTTAATTAGTGAGTATTGTCAAAATGAACGGGGAATAAGCCGAAGAATTGAAGAACTTTATAATTTAGGTTTAAAAGATGTCGAAAAGTTCCGTTCTCGAAAAATTAATTTAGTTAGCGGAATAAAGAATATGGCAGAAGAGGGGATTTTTAAGATCGAATCCCTGATTGACCAAGTCCAGCAATTAAAAAAAATGAATTTTTCAGCGGAAGCGTCTCAAAATGAATTGAGTAGGGCGTTTAACCAAGTAACAGCAGAATTTGAATCCTTTATAACCGCTAAAGAGCGGCGCTTATTTTTGAAAGATATCCAAGATTTGAAAATAGCTCCAAACCAAATTGCCATCGCTAATCTGGGAAGGACTGAAACAAAAGAAGGTTTTAACACTAAACTTCAATATTGGGAGAATATTTTTGGTGAGACTAAAGGATATTTAGAATATGTCATCGAGCAATTAGGCGATGAGGCTGTCAAAAACGGGGGGAATGCGGCTTTGGAGGTTCCATCCATTGTTCAGATTGCCGCTCGTAAAACTCCGGGTCAAATTGCTATTGAAATAAAAAGCGGCGGAAAGTTAAATGAAATACAATCCAGGCTGGAAACCATTATCAACCAGGGAAATGGAAAAGATCAAAATGAGTATCGTTATTTATACGGGCTGGTTTTATATAAGAAAAAAGAGTTTGCTAAAGCGGCGTTTGCCTTAGAACAGGCTCACAGGAACGATAATGATGCTCCGGAAATTAGTTTTCTCTTATTTAAATGCTATCGAAAATTGCAAAACTTCACCAAGATTCAAGGATGCCTTGAAAATTGTCTTCGGTTAAAGTTCAAACCCGGTTTCTGCCATAGAATGCTCGTGAAAAACGCTTACCGGTCTAAAAATTATATAGCCGCGATTAACTACATTAGCGGTTTAAAAATGGAAGTTAAAGAAAACTCTTTTTATCAATCCATTCGAATTGATTGTTTACATCAACTCCAGTTAAATAGGGAAGCCGAAATTGATCTGCAAAATTTAGTTTCTAAGGCTAAGGTACGGAAGACCTTTCGTGAATATATAGAAGGATTACTGGGGAAATCGGAAGTTTCCAATTACGAAAATAAATACCGGGCTAACTATGAGTATTTTACCAAGAAAGGCGTTGTAATTGGCGATTTTTCCGAATCAAGGCTTATATTATGCAGTTATTTGGATAATGAGTATATATATGATAATAGTTTAAAACGATTTTTACTGGCTGTAAACGAGTCCGGTATCAATGAACTAAAGTTTTCAACCAACGATACATTACTAATCTACAATACGGATGATTCCGGTATTTATAATACTTTAAAACAAATGGACAAGGTATCGCAGGATATATCTCAATCGCTGGCTTTGACACCGATATTCATTATTGAAGAGCAACCAGCCAAGTGGCAATTGATGATGCAGAGGTTCGACTTTAATCAATTGGCAAAATTCCAAAACATCCATTTTTTAATCGGGATTAATAATGAAGAATTGGAGCAATTATGGCAGGAAGATAGTGTGCCGCTGCCAAGCTTATTATTTGGAACCGGACTGGATGAGATTAAACAAATATTAGCGAAAGTATCAGCCGCCAAAGAAAGTGTTTTCCAGAAACGCTTGGCAGGTCTGCAAGATTATTATCGCCGGTCCAAACCGGATCAGCTAACAAAGATACTGATTATCACCAGCATCAAAGAGAATTTGTTATTGGAGTACGGAAAAGCATTACAGTTATATCTGAAAGAACAGGGTTTTGAAGTTGAATTAGATTGCGAAAGCGCACCTTACTACAAATTCAATAAATATGCGGATCTCGATTTATTGGATGGCTTACGACCGGATTTGGTGATCCACTTATTTGCAATGGCTGAAGAGTTGGAAGCATATCAGAGCATAGGCATTCCTTTTATCAGTTGGCGAATAATCGACCGTTGGTTAGTTCCGGATGTGGCTGCCGGTTGCCCTGAGGAAAAAATATTAATCAGCGGGGAGTCCTGGGTTAATTCCAGCCTTACCGGCCGGGGTTTCCTTTCGGGTCAGATTAAACCGGTTATAACGCCTTATCTCAGTAATCCCTTTGAGGAGACTCTCCATCAAGGAGTAACTAATGAGGTTGTAATTGTAAAAGATTTGAAGGACCAAGAAAGAATTTTGGAAAAGCTTACCGTAACCACCATGGGAGTAATGACTGCCGGCGGGGGAATTCTTGCCGAGGAAATAATTGCCAATTGTCGAACGGCCTTTTTTAAATTATTGACCGGATTGATGAGCCAAAGTTCATTAACTCCTGATGACCAGTTTTATCAAAAGGTTGTCCGGGAGGAATTTCAAAAGAAAGGCGTAACTATAGAGAATGAAAAGATTCAACTAATAGCAGGACTCTTCCGGCGTGAACTGGAAGATTCTTTGCTCACTCTGATCCAGGTCAAATGGATGATCAATAGTGGACGTAATTATAAGTTAAAACTCCACGGTGTCGGTTGGGAAAATGACTTGAATTTAAAAGATTATCAAGGGGCTGCCGTTAAATTGTTTGACAAGGGATACCGGCATGTGGTTTTACAAAGTAAAATTAATGTTTATCCTGAGTTGATGTTAAAAAACAATTCATTCATGCAACCGGATTTGATTAACGGGATCGCCGGGGGAGGATTTTTCCTGGTTAACGGGAGCTTGGTAGGGACTTTGGGCGAAAAAGTGCTGGAACCATTTGCCGGATTATTGGAGGTCTATCATAACCGGGAAGAGTTATTGGATAAAGTTGACTATTTCTTAAAAAACGAAACGGAAAGAATCGAGAAGGCCCAACGTTTACGGGAGCACGTTTTAAGGAATTTCGGAATCGAAAGGGTAGCAAAGGTGATTTTCAAGGCTTATCGGGAAATGGGTTAAATATAGTTCCGGGTTTCATACGGAGGCCCTTTACTATCAAGTTATTTCCCGCGGAACATTGAATAGGAAACACGGAACGATAGGTTCAACACATTACCATAACTTAAATTAACCAGTTAAAAGGGGGAAGGATAGCCGGATGTTCGATAATAAATCGATTTTGATTACAGGAGGGACTGGTTCCTTCGGGAGACAATGCGTCAAAACTATTTTAAACCGGTATAAACCCAAACGTCTGATTGTTTTTTCTCGGGATGAGTATAAGCAATATGAGATGCAACAAGGTGAGTTTGATCACAAAGCGATGCGCTTTTTTTTAGGCGATATTCGTGATGAGGACCGGTTAATCCAGGCGATGCAGGGCGTGGACTATGTATTTCATGCCGCCGCTTTGAAACAAGTCCCGGCGGCGGAATATAATCCGATGGAGTTCATTAAGACCAATATCAATGGGACCGAAAATGTAATCAAGGCGGCAATGGGGAATGAAGTAACTAAAGTGATTTTTATCTCCACCGATAAGGCGGTTAGTCCGGCTAACTTGTACGGAGCAACCAAACTGGTGGCGGAGAAGTTATGTGTGGCCGCCAATAATATGGCCGGAGGACATCGGACCAGGTTCGCGGTGGTCCGGTATGGAAATGTGGCTGGTTCACGAGGTTCGGTTATACCGCTCTTCAGGAAGTTAATTGCTGAAGATGCTAAGGAATTACCAATAACCGATGTTCACATGACCCGATATTGGCTCACTATTCGGCAGGGAGTTGAGTTTGTCTTAAAATGCCTAGAAAGAATGCAAGGCGGGGAAGTTTTCGTCCCTAAGATTCCATCGGTAAGGATTACCGATTTAGCGGAAGCAATGGCGCCGGGAACTCGGATTAAGGTGATTGGAATCAGGCCGGGGGAGAAGCTCCATGAAGTGTTGTGCCCGGCGGACGGTAGCCATTTGACCTTGGAATTTAATGACCATTTTGTGATTAAACCAACGATAAATTTTGTGGTAAAAGTTAACTATCAAACTAATTCCCTGGGCGAAAAAGGAGCGCCTGTAAAACCAGGATTTGAATATAATTCTGGAAATAATCCTCAATTTTTGACTGTGGACCAACTTCGGGAGATGAATCAGACCCTATGAAAATCCCTTATGCCCGGCAAAGTATTAATAAAGCGGATATTAAAGCGGTTGTTGCGATCCTGCAAGCTGATTGGTTGACCCAAGGGCCGGCAATCGAAAGATTTGAGAAGGCGGTCGCTGAATATTCCGGGGTGAAGTACGCAGTAGCGGTGAGTAGCGCTACTGCCGCGCTTCATCTTGCTTGTTTGGCTGCGGGATTGGGAACGGGTGATTATCTTTGGACCTCCCCCAATACCTTTGTGGCTTCGGCTAATTCCGGGTTATACTGCGGGAGTAAAGTGGATTTTGTTGATATTAACCCAAAAACCTTAAATTTATCCCCTAAGGAACTAAAAATTAAACTGGAAGCCGCCAAAGGGGCCGGTAAACTGCCAAGAGTAGTGATGCCGGTCCATTTTGCCGGGCAGTCTTGTGAAATGGAACAGATCGCCCGGTTAGCTTCAGAGTATAAATTTGAAGTTATTGAGGATGCCTCCCATGCTATCGGCGGGTTATATCAAA
>JAAYEK010000243.1 GCA_012728785.1 Bacillota bacterium
GAGTTGTCGTCTGGCTAGTTCGCCGACAAAATGCTCCTTTCGTTGTTCGTCGTCATCGGCGGATAGAATACGGGCGGAAATAATTTCTTCATCCCGTGGACTAGCTGGAGGAATGTCCAAGGCAATGGCCCGACCGGTAATATTAGGGACCATCCCGAACCGAATTTGGCCGCCGCAGAAATAGGCGTATTTGACGGCTGAGTTCCCCGCGTCCACCCCGATAAATTTAAAATCCTCTTGTTTCAATGCAATACCCCCTTTTTAAATTTAAGCTTTTGTTTTTTGTGTCGCTTTTTGTGTCGCGTAATGTGACACATTTAAAATATACCTTTTATTGCTGGGAGGAATCTACGCCCTGTTTGTTCTAAATTTGTGTTACGTTTTGTGTCGCGAATTGTGACACGTTATAATTTGATTTTAATATAGGGGACCGGGAAAACGTTCGCGGAAAAGCGCGAAAACCAATCTTCTCTCCCAACTATCCTTCTTGTAGCGCCATGACGCGAAAAAATCCAAAAAAATTTATTGACACGCTACCGTATCTATGATATATTTATATTAAGAGATACGTTAAAGTATCAAATTTAAAGGAGGCTAGTAAAATGAATTGTAAATACTGCGGTAAGGAAATCGAAAAATCAGAATTTGACGCAATATTCACTGAAGAAGCTCTTGAAAATCTCTTTTGTAGCGACGAATGCAAACAATCTCACTTAACAAGTAAAACAATTAAAATCGCTGGCTTAACACACGGTCAAGACTGTACTTGCCCAAAATGCGGAAAGCCAACTAAAGCCGATTTACTATATGATCCTTATTGGGCTATCACTCCAAACCAAGAATTTGATCCTTTAATGATCACCTGCATTGATTGCAAAATTAAAGAAAGTGAAGTTTTTTAGTATGAAAACGGTTTGCGGTCATCCTTAAACCGCAAACTTTTGTTTTAGGTGGTGTTAACTATGAAAGCCATCTTAGAGATCGAGTTAATTGGTGATAATATCGTCCAAGAAATGCGAATGTGGACTCGACTCGGAAACGATCTTATTCCTGGTAGTGGAAGTGCTACTTTCGGTAGTTGTCCTCCTTCTGGTTGGGTCGCCGAAATTACCGGTTTCGATCTCCAATACAAATACGCTCGAACGTTTTTAAAGTTCAAAAAAGATTATTCACGTGCCAATTCAAAAGGTTCACGCGGCGTATATGCTGAGTATATTCTTGAAGAAGAAAAAATTTATGATGTCAAAGACAGTAAACAGCGTTATTTTTGCAAAGTCGATAACTGGCAAATCGTCCTCATTAATGAATCGGAGGTGAGAGAATGGCTAAAAAACCACTCAAAATAAACGTCTACGAAGCCGCAAAAAAACGAATAACATGGGTTTTTGATACCTTCGATAAAGTCTATGTTAGTTTTAGCGGCGGGAAGGATTCGTCTGTTATGCTTCATTTGGTTATGGATGAAGCGATTAAACGCAACAAAAAGATTGGTGTTTTATTTTTAGACCTTGAAGGCCAGTATAAAGTAACTATTGAGCATATCAAACAAATGTTTGAGCTTTATAAAGACCATATAGAACCTTACTGGGTCGCCTTGCCCATCGCCCTCAGAAACGCCGTTTCACAATTCGAGCCTAAATGGACTTGTTGGGAGCCAGGAAAAGATTGGATTAGGCAACCGCCCGAAATGGCTATTGCCGATCAAGCCTTTTTCCCGTTTTACAACTACAATATGGAGTTTGAGGAGTTTGTTCCCAAGTTCGGTGAATGGTACGGGCAAGGACGCTTAACAGCTTGCTTTGTCGGAATCCGCGCCGACGAGTCCTTAAACCGTTACCGCACTATTGTTAGAAATAAAAACAAATATGAGGATAAAGGTTATACAACTTGGTGCGGTCACGGAGTTTATAATGTTTACCCGATTTATGATTGGAAAACCCAGGACATTTGGACTTATAACGGCAAATTTAACAAGCCTTATAATAAACTGTATGATTACATGCAATTGGCCGGGTTATCCATCCATCAAATGCGAATCTGTCAGCCATATGGCGACGATCAACGCAAGGGGCTTTGGTTATTTCATATTATCGAACCGGAAACGTGGTCTAAGGTTGTCGCTAGAGTCAATGGTGCTAATTCCGGTGCGTTGTATGTTCAAGAATCAGGTAATATTTTAGGTAATATTAGAATCCATAAACCTGAAGGTCATACTTGGCAGTCGTTCGCCAAATTGCTCTTGTGTAGTATGCCTGAAAAATCCCGAAACCACTTTGAAAACAAAATAGCCGTTTTCCTTAAATGGTGGTATGACCGAGGTTATCCAAACGGCATACCCGATGAAGCTGACCCGAAAAATGAAGCCGACAAAAAAACTCCTTCATGGCGGCGAATCTGTAAAGTATTACTAAAAAATGACTACTGGTGTAAAGGTCTTTCGTTCTCTATGACTAAGAGTGAAGCCTATTCTAAATATTTAAAAATCATGAAACGGAGGAAACAAAAATGGGAATCAGTGATGCGCTCGCTTTATTAATTGACGAATTAAATCAACTCCCGGAAAATCAAAAAGTAAACGCTTTAAACTCTATTAAAATAAAACTCCACGAAATTAGCCCTTTTGTTAACGAACCAGTTGACTGTGTACTTTGGGTTAATTCTGATCAAATCGAAGCCAACGATTATAACCCCAACAAAGTAGCACCGCCGGAAATGAAATTGCTCCAACATTCAATTCGCGAAGACGGATACACCCAACCGATTGTCGGTTTTTGGGAAGGCGATCATTTTGAAGTAGTTGACGGGTTCCACCGGAACCGTGTTGGCAAAGAATGCGCCGATATTCGCCAACGTTTAAAAGGTTACTTGCCCGTAACAATTATCAATGATGACCGCAAGGATAAATCAGACCGAATTGCTTCAACGATTCGCCATAATCGGGCGCGCGGAAAACATATTGTAACCGCCATGAGTGATATCGTTGTTGAGCTCAAGCGTCGAAATTGGTCTGACGAAAAGATCGCCAAAGAGCTAGGCATGGATGCCGACGAAGTTTTAAGGCTATGCCAGATTACTGGGCTTGCCGAAATGTTTAGTGATAAAGAATTTTCTATGGCGTGGGAGGGCGATATATTATGAAAGTACCAGATTTGCCGATAGCTCAAGCCGAAAGAGAATATAATTTGCCAACCGGAACTATTCGGCGAGATATCCATCGGAAACGATTTGAACCGGAAGAATACCAAAAACTAGGTCGTGATTGGTTTATTACAAAAGAAGCGGTAGAACGGATTTATAAAAGGAATATTACAAATGAAAAGTCCTAGATCGTTAAATGCAATCTCATTTGGTTATGATTTTCGGACTCCCCAAGGCCAAAAGATTATGCAATGGATTTTAAAACAAGAGTGTGTTGCTGAA
>JAAYEK010000244.1 GCA_012728785.1 Bacillota bacterium
CAATTGCTTTGCTTCAAGTTCTTTAACTATAGAATTTATAAACTCCTTAATCTCAGGTTTCTCAATATTATAATCGGAAAACTCTTTTGAGAAAAGCTTTAATAAGATTCTTCGCGATGACCCATTATCCAAATAGGCTTTACTTCGTTCAAATTTATCGAGTAGGATATTCAAAATGACTTTTTTATAATCCATTTAGACTCTCCGCGCTTAATTGTTTAGAATCGAAAGCTTTTACGCATGCCTTATCTTCACCCCGAATAACGCAGAGATTCCGATCCACCAAAGGCGCTACATCTCCAATTTTTTCAGGCGGCGCCGATAGGACGGCTTGGAGACTAAAACGTCTTAGTAATTTAATACTTTCTTGAATCCTTTCACTATCCATCTTGCTGAAAGCCTCATCAAAAATTATCAAGCGCATGGTGTTCCCCGCTTCATTCTTCTGCCTAATCCGATACAATTGGGCAAATGATGCCAAAACAGTAATATAGAACGGGGTCTGAGTTTCTCCACCCGATTTCTTAAGTAATGTTTTTGAGAGTCGTTGAGTACGATCCTTCTCATCAGTAACAATTAAGTCAAAATTTAAATATGTCTTATAATCGGTAAACCGCCTAATATTCTTTTCCAATTCCATTCTGGCATCCGCATTTAATTCGGAGTCAATGTCAATGATTTGTCTGAATAACTCTTCAATAGCGTCGCGGTGTTTGTCGCGGAATGCTTGGGAATATATATTGTAACCTTCTAAGAGCATTTCATCGGTTATCATGTCATAATACCGTTTATATTCAGGTTTAGGATTAACGGCAAAACGATAGCGATCACTTCCAAAAGTGCTCTCCTTTAAAGCGGCGTTCAACTCATCGATTTGGGTTTTTACAGTATCGATATTCATCTTTAATTTAGCTAAAAAGTCGTCCCGGAATTGTTCGGAGGCCTTTTCCTGAGCGTCGTGAATTTGCTTTTTATATTCAGGTAACTTAACATCCTTTAATTCAGTTAATTCTTTATGATACATTGCATTATCGGTATTATTGATATCGTACGACATTTTGTAATCCCGGTTATAATCGGAACGCGCTGCGGTTAAATCCTCGTTTTTCTTTCGGGCTTGGTTTTCTGTTCTAGCCAATTGTGAAGTAAAATTCACATTGACCTCAGTTGCGGACTTTCTGTTAGATAGTTCCCTTAAAAACCGGGGTTCACCCTTTTCGTGTATCCACCCAGCCAAATATTTTCCGTTAATTTTTTGCTGCCAATTTTCAATATTATCTCTCTCGATAGGGATTTCTTTGTCTTTTATTAATTCATTTGTTTTCTCCAGTCCCCCGAGTTTTTTGATTAGTTCTTTCTCATCATCTTCAAGTTGTCGTATTTTTCCTTCAAGTTCACCAATTTGACCATCTATCTTTAGTAACCATGACAAATCCAACGCTCCAAGTTCTTTAACGACTGCCTGAAATTCTAGTTCTTTCTCCGGTATTAATTTGGTGTTTTTAATCATTTGTAAAGTACTTTCAGCTTCATTAGCATTCATTGTTTCCATGCTAAGAATCCCTTTTAAAACTTCAAGATTTGTCTCGCATAGGGTGAAATCATAGTTCAGAGTATTGCGTTCCGTCTGTTTAACCTTAATTTGTTCCTCAATAGCTTTCCGTCCAATATAAGGAGTTTTCCACCTGTCCGGATTCAATTGTCTGGCTACAAAATTTTGATAGAGCATACAACTGTCGGTAATCGCTCTTTCATACTCCCTTAATCGTTCCACTTGATCACATTTCATTAAACGTCCGATAATATGGTCAATGAATAGCCGGGCATATTTGTTGTCAGTTATAACCTCTTCCGCCAGACTTCCCTGTTCTCGATATGACTTAATCGCGGCAATTTTCCCGGTATCCACCAGTCCCCAATCATAATAACCTTTTTCAAACTTAAGCCTATCATATACTTTTAAAGCATCCATAAAATATTCCGGTTCGATAATCAGATAGAACTTTTGGGAATGTAAGTAGCCCTCTATCGCCTTACTCCAACGTAGATCACGGATTTCCAGTAAATCTGCTAAGATATTAACTGCCACCGGCTTCCCGTATCTATTTTTTAATGATTCACTAATATCTCGTTTTAACTCCAATAATTTCGGATGATAAGTTTTCACTCCCTTTTCCAGGTCATTTAACTGTCTAGATATTTCATTCCGTTTTTGTTCGATTTCATTTTTAAGATTTCTGAGCGTATGATTGAGCCCGGAAGAAATATCCTTAAAACCGTCAATATGATTTCTAATTCCGTCAAACCCGGTATTGGTAACTTCTCCAATTTTGTTTCCATCAGTAGCAATTAAATTTTCAGCATATGATAAGGTATCATTGGCATATTCACAAAGCTTTTTCCAATCTTTAGGTAGATTAATTACCTGAAAACAACCGGATTTTCCCGGATCAAATTCCCGATGTGTAATGATCTTTTTAGCGGACTCACGCCAGATTAAACCATATTTTCTGATCTTATCCACGGTATTTTTTAGAGCATCTTTAAGATTATTAAGTTCACTTTCCAGGTTGTTCTTTTTTGTTTGAAGTTTATCTAATGTGGTATTAATATCTGAAGCCAACTTATCCGCAGTCAACTGATCTTTTTCTTTTTTAAACTCAACTATGGAAGCACCATATTTAGCTTGGGCGGCGGATAATTTAGCAATTTCCTCATTATTCTTCCCAATCGTTTCATTTAATGCCCCTAGCCGGTCTAGCGCCGACTGGTGTTGCGATCGGTCGATGATATACCGCTGTTCCTCAAGTCTCTGGCTTTCCTCTATATACGCTTTATATTTTAAAGCGATATTTTCTAACGCTAAAATACGGGCTTCCATTAAATCCGCGTCATATTCAAGCCTCTTATAATACCTGATATTATCTTGCATTAAGCTGATATCAATCGGTTTTTTAACGTCGCAGACATGTTCAGTAATAAAATGCTCAATATCCACAACCGGAGAAAACGGCACCGCTTTCTTAAAAAGACTGAAATATCTGTTCTTCAATCCTCCCAGTTTTCCCTTGAGTACCTCTTGATAACCCCGGTTAGTTTCCGGAAAATCAAACCAGCCTTTTTTATAATTTTGGTTTAGATAATTTCGCAAGTCCCGATATGACATAGGAATCTTATTCACAATAAACCTGTTTTCCGGTATCCCCGAGTCCAATGTAAAAAACCGATGCTCTTCACTGCCATCTTCGTAACAGTCAAAAACAATACCTAATGTAAAATGAGCATTTTTGATATCGTCATAAAACTCAAGCGCAATATAACTCGTGAACCTTCCTTCACGTAAATAGTTGAATCCTGCCCCGCCATCGTCACCGATTTCGCCCCGTAAATACCCTTTTAAGGTTCTGGCAGATTTTTCATTCGCCGCTTTGTTAAAATAATGACCGGTAGTATCTCCCAGGAGTAAAAGTTGCATGGCATCGATGATCGTCGACTTTCCGGCTTTATTCTTTCCGGTTAGAAAATTAATTTCTTCAAATTCGATCATTTCATTCCAAAAATAATACCAATTAATGAGGAGCAATCTTTTTAGCAGCTTCATATAGCGCCATCCTCCCCTCTTATTACTTCTTCCGTCGCAGCAGCAGCTTCCGTTACCTCTGAATCAGCCTGGTCATCTTTAGCGTCATACATCTCAGATAACTTACTAATTCTTTCGTTCGTTACGATAAATAAGATCGATGGTAGAATTAACAATTTAGATTCGGCATCTTCCCACGATCCCGCTATCTTTTGAATAACACGATAATTATCAAGCTGACGCAAAGCCTCAATCAGGTCTTTGTCAGACGGTTTCTTTTTTATCAGGCCGAGGGTAATCATTTTATGAACCGTGTTAGCTACTGTTGTCAATATTTCATTACGTAACGCCACTTTTTCTCTTTCTTCTTCAAAGATTAACCGAAGGGTATAAAGGATTAAGGTGGTGTTTCGATCCAGTCTTACCCGATTATACTCGTAAACATTAGTAAGAGAAATCACCCCATAGTTACTGTCTTTTTGGAGCGCCCATCCGCCAAAACCTAGATACTCCACAAATAATTCGAAATTTCTTTCGACAAAACGGTATTCCGGGTTGACTATCATCAGGTTTTCTTTGGTGTCATAGATATCTCTAATCAAGAAGGTATGCGCAAGCAAAGAACTTAGCAGTCTTCTAAATTCTTCCTTCTCCGAATTTGTTAATTTCTCATATAATTCAAACCACATATCTACTGATCCTTTCGAATAAATCTCATTTCCGGAATCCTATAACCATTATTCTCGATATACCCTTCACCAAATTCCACTTGATAAAAGACATTCTTTGCGCCGCCATTTAGAGTTCCGAGCATCAATAAAATAAAAGATTCATCATCGGGTAATGATATTTCCCTGCTTGTTACAACGCTAATACCTGCCATGGCTGATGTCATAAACTGGACTATTCTAGCGTGGCTATAACTCTGTTTCGCCTTTTCCAGAAACTCCGCTAATCCGTTTTCGCCCTCTTCCGCTGGCGAGCTTAATATTTTCAGCGGCTGGCCTTCTTTTTTCATACTCTTGGCCGCTCTGATAAAAAGCGATTTTTCATCAAGATATCCTTGGTGGAATAATTCCACGGCATTGGCTAACTGGTCGATTAAAGCATCCTGCTGATCCGGGAGACTAATGGAAATCCGGGTCAATAAATCCACGATCTTTCCTTTGATACTCCGGTCCGAATTTAAGAGATAACGCATTTTTTCAATTGAAGCTCTAGTATAGGCCGAATTCTTTCGATCGATCTCCTCAAGCATCTCTTCAAGCCGTTCATACGTATCCGATATTTCACCAATCTTCAAGATGATATCTTCGTTGGCTTCGGATTTAGTTTTATATTTGCCCCGAATTATTGCCTGATCGCTAATTCGTTCTCTTAGATTATGATCCGCCAACCATTCGCTTAAAATCTTCATAATCGGCCCTTTAAAACGCGGTACCGAGTCAAAGGTTTTTAATGGATGATAAATCCGGTCCATAATCAGGTTTTTGTACTCGTCAAAATGCCCTTTAAGGACGTCATTAACGGTCGCATATTCATTCAGGGCTTGATGGTAACGGCGAATATTGTTATGGAGCGTTTTTAATTCATCCACCAACTGGACTGTCTTATCATAGGCGTTCATTAATGCCGTATAGATATAATCATCCCGCTCCTGATCGGCGGTTTTAAGATCCGAATAGGTTGAATATACATATGAGTTATATTCTTTAACGCTCTCATCTGTAAATGAAAATAAAAGATTAATCAGCTTGACGGAGTAATCGGGCAAAGTAATATTCTCCTCAAACGAATCAATCTGGTATTCAACATCGATCCAACCGGTTTCTTTCAGTCTTCGTAAAATAAAATGGGCTCTGGATGAGAGGGTAGCCCCTTTTTCTTCTCCGGAAACATCGCCTTCGGTCTCTTCCTCTGATAAGTCGATTTCATACATTTTTTCATCCAAATTAGCAATCAACATGGAAGCAAGATCGGATTTCCGGATGGTCATTTCCTGTTTAAAAGCTTTACGGAGAACAAATAAAGCTTCTGAATAAATCTCTTTATTTTTTGAAGCGAGGATTGAAAATAGGTTTTGAGGGAGAATTTCGAATAGTTTCATTTTAATTCCTTAAAAGAAAAATAGGCCGACATCTGTTACGCATAAAATGGGGCTTCAAAACCCTTGCCGTTAAAACGAGGTAATAGTCTACCATCAGGAGTCCTTATGGTATCAATTTATTCATTGCCTGGGATTTTGACTGACTATTAAGTATTATAACATCATTTTTTGGTGTAATCTATGGCTGAACCGAACCACTCAATATCGTCAGTATTATATTCCTTTATTTTAAAAGCGCCTTGAGTATCTTCATGGCCAATTGAAAAACCGTATTTTTTACAAACTTCTATAATTTCTTCGATAAACGCTTTCACTTGCGGTTTTTGGTTATTCAATTTGGTCGCCTCAACTTACAGGCCAATTGAACCATTCTTGGCCAGTTATCAAGTTTATGTATTGGAGCCCGCCAACTTTTCGGAAGACCGGTGGTTTCAAGTCGGCTTCACTATCTTTACATTTCTCTTCCTTAATGAGGTTGATTATTTTCTCGATGAGTTCAAACTGATCCCGGAGGGATAAGTTACTTACCTCTTGCTCGATTTTTGCTATATTTGAGTTGGCCTTTTTTTGAAATTCCAATGGCAACTGATTAAATTGCTTTAATAATTCTTCCGTTATTGACGAGTAAACCAAAGTGGCCACCTTCCTTTCAAATCAACTTAAGTTCATTGTACCAGTTTTTTCAAGGGCATACAATTGACCATTTATCCGAGTAATTCAGGACGAGTTCCTTAAGGTCCCGCCTTTGCAGCCGGTGACTTTGAGGCTTTGTTTGCGATCCGGTTATAGTAGGGCATGAAAAGATTGAATTTACTTTTCCTTATGTTGGGTACTACTCATTACTTTGTAGATGTTTGATTAACCTTCATTAGCTTCGGTATATTATAAGTTACTTAAATCTCATTACTAAGAAAGATTTGTTAGTTTGATTAATATCCTTTAAAGGGATTATCTCCGGAAAGTCTTCTAGTTGATGAACGATTAAGTCGTTACGATCAAGAACATTTTTAGGCTCGTTATCCTGATAAACTGCAACAATATGCTCTCCAAAATGAAGCAACAAACCTTCTTTTATCAATGCTTCATCCAAAAAAATCTTACCCTTCTGACCATATGCAACATCGTGTTCAAAACTATTAACCTTATCTAACTCAAACAAGTAATCCTTTAATTGATTAGGATTCAAATAAGGAATATTTAGACCCAACCTTCGTTTCCCGTAAATAATAAAGCTACTGCAATCAGCGCCATATTTGACATCAGGGCCAATCAGATTATCTTCCCGAATCAGACTACTTCCTAAAATATAAGGCAAATTAAAAATTTCCGTTAATCTTCCCAAATAGCTTCGATCTCGATACCGGGAAAGACAGACCGTCTCCGTTTGATAAATAATGCCCTTATTTGCTACCTCCGCAAAAATTTGAACCGTGCCAAAACCGGTTCTAATGTCAAATAAATTGACTAAGTTTTCGTTTTTTAATTCAATATCTTGATACGGCAATCTTCTTTCATCAAAAACAATCCATCTGGTGGCATTATCGGCAAATCCGTAATTCCGCTCAGTTAAGTTGATGCTTTTTTCTTTTGAATAAAGGACCTTCCAACATACTTTCGGGTCAACAATATTTTCAACACCACTCACTCTTAAACCTATTGCATCATCAATTGAAAAATAGTTAAACCTCTCATTAGGGACTATTTTTCCATTTTTATAGAGGAGGATTGTCGGTTTAATGCTTGATTGGTTTTGCCAATCCCTCAACAAAGCTTGCCAAGCTTCCCGGTGATATTCCATGTCAAATTTAAGGTGTAGAAGTAAGCTTTTTAAATTATTGGACGCATTTTTAATTTCATATTTGGGAACCGGAAGCCTTTTCCGGTAAAAAGATTTGGCTAATTCCGACTGATCTGGACCATTATCAATAAAAGGTTCATACCGTAACTTAATATTTTTGATCCGTTTCAAGTATTGCAGCGATAGATATAAAAGACGGTCTGCCTCATGTGATGACTGCAAATAAGGATAGGAAACAGCGATCGAAATTGCTTGTAAATTTGGTAAACCGAAAGTATAATCTAAAACTTTTTTGAGTTCCTTATATTGTTCTACTTTGTTAAGACCGGTGAAGTAATCCAGATCAATACTAACCACAACCGGTAGTTTGAAGTCTTTTGACTTTTGAAGCGTAACAAAATCAGTTACCTGAAACCGATTAGCCAGATTGCCGCAGTCCCTTTTGAACGCCAATTCATGACAATTGAGTTGTTGATCAACTACGTTTTTTTTTGCATTAAGGTTTTTGCGGGAAAGTTCCTTCCCCGCCACCCAGATTACACTAGAAAAAGGTTTTGGCATTAAAGGCTCAATCCAGTTAAAGCATTGAATAATTCCCTGACTTCGCCAAGTTTTAAATAGCTCATCCAAAGAAAAATCTTTTTTAGCCTTACTGACACTCTTTCGAATTGAATCGGAATCAAAAGCTTCGGTTGCGTCACTATGCTTGTCAAAGAGTATTAGTTGGTACTCATCAGCTAAATTTAGTTTTTCAACAAAAAAGTAATAACTCCCGGCATGCGAATCTTCAATATAGACTGGGAGGTAGGGATTCGCATTAATTTGAACTGAAATAAACGACAGCAACAATAAAGATAGTCCCAAAAACCAACGTTTAGTCAGCCGGATTCGATAGCTTATCCATTTTACTCTTTGAAATAACCGCAATGATGAAATTATCACTTTACTTTATAATCCTCATTCCATGATAATTATGAAACATTATCTCCCACCGCTAACTCGAGGCCTTTCGGATAATCGCTTTCGCAATAAGATTTCACTAATACAAGTATCATCATATTTACTTCCCTTATAAACCTTGGTAATAGTTATTACAATATTTGTAACCGGCTTGTTGTATTTTCCGAGATCAATCATTTGATATGCTTTCGGCGAATATGGAGAAAAAGATACATATTCATCTGCTAAAGATTTGGTTATGGTATAAGTATCGTCTATTACTATCTTAACTTCCGCAACTCGATTATTGGCAAAATATAACTCCCGTGATTTGGTATAACCGGGTATGATTCCGATTTGATTGACTTTGATAGGCTTTTTCAAGGTTAAAGTAATGCTTTCACCAATCCCGTCACCCTTAACGCCTTCGACCCATGCCGACCTGCTACTCAAATCAGCCACATTCATTGCCTTGTACTCATCTTTACCTTGAAGGACCGATGAAGCCTTGGCCTGATAATTGTGAAAATCAAAATAGTATTTGTCTTTATTAAAAACATACCAGCTGGTATGATCAAGTTGACCGGGGGGACGAACTAAAGTAAACCCGTTATTTAAACTGACTTCGACATCATCTTTTCTTTCCGGTTCGAGATTGGTAAAACTCCAAGTAAAATTATTTCCGTTTTGTTTAAACCTTTCTGTAGGAGTAATCGAGATCTCGTTTGGATTGACAGCCGCTGCAATAATATTAACCGTTCCTTGCTTGATCGGCCCTTTCCAAGTAGCTCCGGTGGATAACAAGTACCGGAACCGGTCGGCCCAATAATTACTCGTTCCGGAAACTCCGTGTTCTCCACCAAAATAGCTGGACTTATATATAATCTTAATTGTCTTGGTTTCATCTTTCTTAAAGGCGACACTGGATACAAACCAGCTTAATATTGGTTCAGAAACCTCATCCTCATAATCGGCGACCGACTTCCAGGGAACTTCCGAGCCTTTTTCAAAACCGGCGGAGATCCTTCGACCATCAACGTATATTTGATAATCGTCAATTTCCCGATAATTTTTTTTATCAGAGTTATAACCTTCATCTAATACAATACAGGGAAAGCCTGCTTTAACGACTACTTTGTCGCCTGTATTATGAAACAGATATTCAACGCTAACTTTGGCATGGTCCTTATAAAGGGTAATATCAAGATTTTCTTTTTCGATTTCTACTTGGTTTATGCCAATAGCTTTAAAATTACCGGTGCCAAAACTGCCCCCGCTGCTTTGGCCCCAATTGGCATAACCCGGATTAACTACTAGCACCGAAAACGCTAACAAAACCAAAATTAATTTTTTCTTCATCAAAACCTCTCCTTCAAACTATAATAGCACCCTTCTCCAATAATAATATGATCAATCAAACTGATATTCAAAATCTCCCCCACATCTTTAAGTCTTCTGGTAATCGCTATATCCCAGGCGCTAGGCTCGGGGCATCCGCTAGGGTGGTTGTGGAAAGAGATAATCCAGTCCAATTTGCATTCTCTAAACAGCATGACAACCAAAAAACTTTAAAGCCAGTTATTTTGGCTGTCATTTTTACTAAAGGTTGAATGCAAATTGGATACATATGTTTATGATCTCCCAACCCCGGGTTGCCAGTCTTTTTTTAGAAGATGTTGAGCAGTTTTTGGACGAAAATGAGATTCGTTATACTCCATCGGTTCAGTTCACCGGAAAAAGCGGGTTTATTCATAACTTTGAGTTTGTCATTCCGGCTTCGAAGAAAAAGGCGGAACGCCTCATTAAAGCAATTAATAACCCCACACGGGATAAGACCCAAACGATTCTTTTCGCTTGGAGCGATATTCGAGAAGCGCGAAAAAAAGATTCATCCCTTTATGTGTTCATTAATGATAGTGAACACACTTTAAAACCGGAGGTTACGGGAGCATTTGGAGAATATGGAGTGATTGCGGTGCCATGGACTAAACGGGAGGAGTACAAGGAAGAGTTGGCGGCGTGAGGCAACTCTTCCAATACCACTGTTCTTATCGAAGCCCTTAATCCGCTACTTCCGAGTTATACACCTATATACACAAACGCAACCGGCGTCTTCCCCGCACTCCTCAACCCCGGCTTCACATTCAGCACTTCTTTGGTGGGATAGACGCTCTCCTCTTCAAATTGAATTGTTCTTTCGGTAGATAACTGTTCTTATGAGGACGAGACCCTCGGAACAACATCATATTTTTACAAACCGGGAACGATTCCTCATAGAATCCCCTCCACTTCCCCGCGCCCGATCCGTTCCAACCAATAATACAGCCTAATCCCGTCCATCAGCCCCCGACTGTAAAGGATCTCATCCTGCCGGTTCAATTGACCCATCCGGCCGGAGTCGTAATCTTCTAATATGTCCCGGTCTTCCTGAGGGAGTTTGTGGAAAAGCAGGTTGAAGAGTTCAGCCGGAACTTTGCCCAGCTCCTTGTATTCCGGGTCGTTAGTTAGAATTTCGTCTTGGATTTGGCAGATACGGGTGAAAATTAGTTTGGGAATGCCTTTGCTGTGGTCGGATAGCATGAGAGATACCTCCGTTTGGTTTTGACAGTCTATCGTTCCCTGTTTCCAGTTCACAATTGATGGCTGATTAATTATAGCTAGTTCCCAGTCAAAACAAATTATAGTATAAAAGATCCCCAATAACTGTGAACAAAGCTAAACATTTTACCTGAATTAATAAACCGGGAACTAGGAACGAAAATATAGTAATTAATTCATCTTTAATTTTGTAACTATTGTAACATGTGTAATTTATGTTAGCAACAACTATTTCTAAAGTTTCATATGTTATAATGATTACGCGAGGTGTTATTATTGGACGAATATATTACATTGGATGAAGCAGCAAAAATTTGTAACGTCACCAGGGCGGCAATTTACCGCTGGCAAAAAAACGGTCGCATTACCCTTTATAAAAAAGGATCGCGTACCGTTGTAAAACGTTCTGATATTGAGGAAATTAAAAGGAAAACCGAGGAGATTCGGCCGTTTAACTAAGATTTGAAATGAAGATAAGAGTTGGGTAAAATCACAAAATTCTTGACAGACCCGAATAAATTTTAACTATCTTTCTCAATAATTGTAGCAATTAATTTATAGTGGCAGTCATCCTTGTCATAACATTCTCCAAGGCTTATCACTAAAAAAGTATTATCAGGAAGTCTGTATGAACCTTCTTCTTGTTTTAAGTACCTATTTTTATAATCTATGGCTGTAATAGATATGTAACTATATTGATTACTTTTATAAATGAAATTCATGGTAATATCTTTTCGTTCCGGCCATTGTTTTACAGTGATTATTGGAGTTTGTACAGAAATTAATATTAAAGAATAAACTTCTGTTTGAGGTATTTGTGAAAGCCTATCCTTTTGTATTTTTTTATTAGTATCGAAAAAAATATATTCTTTTTGGTTTATAGGATGGATTCTTAACACATTACGAATAGTTGATTTTCCTCTTCTTTCCCAATAAATTTGATTATCAAAAATATAATTCTCTGGTTGGTGTTTGCTTGGTTGATATTTCTTACATCGTATTTTAATGATATCGAGAATTTCCGGAAATGTTCCGTCTTCATATTGCATATCTTCTTTTCGAACAGCACCACAGATGCTTGTATCTTCTGAAATAATCCTAACCCATTCTCCCGTGGATGTGTCAATACCAGCAATACAATAATTTCTATATTTTTCCGATGCCGCTAGAAGTATTATCTCTTTATTCATAAGGATTTCCTCCCTATAAATGAATTATTTCTATGGATAAACTCGGATTATTCTCCTTTATATATTCAGCAACTAATCTTCTATGGCAATTTTTTGGAGATAACTCACTACATAATAAACATAAATAGTCATAGTCTCTTTTTGTTTTAAAATTTATAGTATCTATGGAATTCCTCGTGAATAATAGATTTTTAAATAACTGTTCATATTGATCCCAATTAATTATTTTCTTTTTATAGCCATCTAAAATTTCTTGTGTAGGAGCTAGAGACATATCATGTTCATAATCGATATTACAAATAACTTCTAAAAAATATTTTAAATCGTTTCCTTTAGTAAAGCCCGCCAATTGCGATGAATTATTCAATCGTATATCAATAATTTTTTTGATACTATTACTTTTTAACAGGCCAAAAAATTCTTTCGCCGACTTTTTAGTAAACCCTATCGTAAATAACTTCATTGCTACTTTCCTCTCTGTAAGCTATCTCTTGATTTCTTAAACGGTATGCCTCAAGAATCAGATCAGGAGTATCCATTTTTGGTTCTAACTCAATAAGAGACAATTGATTTTTGATAGGGAAATATAAATCTAGTAGTCTTTTTTCAATCTGACTTTGTGGTTCGCAATTTCCATCTTCCCGGATATTTAAAATATTATATTCCAAGTCATGAAAAGCCCTGGCAACTAAAATGCATCTATGACAATCAAGGGGGTCTTTTTCAGTACACATGAATGCGATTTTTAAGTTTTTTTCCAAACCATTTTTTATCCGCTCTATCCCCTTTTGAAAAAGCGAACTTGGAATAACTTTATCAAAATCCAAATAGTCGTTAGTAAATAATGATTTATCCTTTCGTCTGGCCCCGAATTCTTCTCCCATAAAAATATAATAAATTTGATTACTGATTAGAAAACGCTTAATTTCATTCATATTATATTGCGGCGCATATTTGGAATACGGATTGCTCCTTACATCGACCAAACAATTGATACCGTATTTCGTTAATAGCTCTAGAAAATAGTTATTCGAATGAATGGAGTGCCCGATCGTATAAAGTTCATTCATTTTTTAACCCTCTCTTCAGGTTAGCCTTTAACTAATTATAACCCAATACCTACTTTCTTAAAATGGTTTTGAGTAATTACAATAAACTTATCGTGGCTGATTTACCAGTTTCGGGAGGCCCTCATGGCGTCCGAATCCAATGCTTTCCGGATAGTTTCGCGTTGACTGACATTAAAGCCGGACGGAAAATCCTGATAATCATCAATACCTCTTTTTATTTTGCCAATCCTGAATAAAGCATTAGTAATGACTTTCGGTGGTCTTTCCTCTTGATCCCGAATATTTTGAATGGTTTTTTTGACACCCTCAAGTAGCTTTGTATCATCAACGATCAAACGCGCCCGATTGATTAGATCCGGTAAATCTTCCCCGGAAATTTACAAGGATAAAACATCATCATCTACTCCAATAATCGTGGCATTATATTTTTGATCATCCTTGTCCGACTTCCCAATGACTACAAAAACCTCAGCTGGAGAATCCGGGATTACGTTATAACTGAAATCATTGAATCGATAGATTGTGCCATTTGGATCACTGGAGGTTTTTACTCCATCTTTGATTACAAACGGACGATGGTTGGCTTTTTGTTTTCTAGTTTCGATTTCCAGGTTGATGGAATCGATGAATTCGTTGAAAAGGGTGTTTAGGTCCATAAATTAATCGCTCCGAAGGTTAATATTCGTAAAAGGTTTTTGCCCAATGATGCACTTTAGGTACAGGCTTTAGACTGTCTCCTTCCTTCAATTTCTTATTGGGCATTCTTCATATAATCCGGAATCGTGACCACCGTAATGGTGTCGGGGTCTTCTGTTGAAAACGGAATACCAAGGTTCGACACTAAAACAGCAACAAT
Organism: Bacillota bacterium; assembly: GCA_012728785.1. Taxonomy (GTDB): domain Bacteria; phylum Bacillota; class UBA4882; order UBA8346; family UBA8346; genus JAAYHS01. Next base: position 14,139 of record JAAYEK010000244.1, read on the forward strand.
GACTGAAATAGACATTCTAAATGTGAGCACACCTGGAATATACAAGTCCTCTTTTGCATCTTGGGGGCGTTCTCCGATATAAATGATAACGCTATCGTCAGTAGACACAGCACGTAACTTTCCCCAGTCCAAATACTCCCGATATGGAACACGAAAGTCTTCAAGGAGCTTTCGAATGTGTTCATCATATAGAGAAATGGGATTTACATCATGGGCACAGTCGTTCCGGATCTTCCTAATGATCTGTACGTCATGGTATACGTCAGCATCAATCCAACCAGCGCAGAAGGCAGCATTAAGTTTTCCGGAAAATGTTGCAAAAGGGCCATTAGATGCAAACAACTGTTCCCTAGCTTTCGAATTTCCTTTCGAAAATTCGTTTAAAAGTTTACACTTCAAAAAAATAGTCAATCCAAGCGGCCGCGAGGAGGATACCACCGCGATCGGATTCTTCGGCAATCGCCCTATTAAATTCCTGAAAACAGGAGAGAGGCATAACATTCTTTTTGTTCATCGATTCAACATCCTTGCCTAACATTGAGATAAGCTGTGATTGAGCTTATCCCGTGAAGCATAGTTTATTTTATACACTCAAACTAATGCATTTACTTTTTCAGCAATTTTATCAAAGAGGTCTTTAAAAAAATCTAGCACTTGCTTATCGGTGTTACCTTCACATTCTGCGGTTATTGTATAGTGGTCACCATTAGTGAAACCTACAATCTCATAAATTTTTTCAGCCGAAATACTTCTATTGTCCCCAGAAATTGAATGCTTTTCTTCATCGTTAATACAAATTTTTAGGGACTTATCCTTCTCCATCTTGAGTTTAATTATTTTTTCCATATACCTTTAACCTCTTTTCTATCGTTTCTTTCCCGCCGTCCATGTTATTTGCAATAATTTCAAGAACATTTGTCTGTTCATCCTCGTATTCTAAACATCCTTGGCTAGTTGTAAGGATACCCTTGTTATTTTTAACAAAAATGATGTTATCGACATCTAAATTAACCACTAATAAAGGATTATGCGTTACAAAGATTAGCTGTTTTTCACTTCTTATATGATTAAAATAACCGATTAAATTTGTGCTTATATTATTATTTGAAATATTATCTTCAGGTTGGTCAACAATTAACACATTCCAATTATCGCTGTCTTGCGTAAAGTATTTATAGTAAGATAGCGACATCTCCCCAAGCGTATTTCCGATCTGCTGATTTGTTCCATCTGTAATATAATCATTTGTTTTAATTGATTCCAAAATAAACTTATTAAAATTTTCATTCCATATATCCTCTATATCGGGAATAGACGTGCAATTTCTGATCGCTTCTTTAAATTTATCAATAGTATTAATATCTTTTTGCTTTTCAATATTGTTATATTGATTTACAAACATTTTTGCATAAAAACTCTCAATCATAGAAACGCCATTATACTTAGCTTCTCTGTTAAAATTAAATCCGCTTTTAGGGTTTGTTGATACTCCGTGTAAAACAGGGGGTATAGTAGGCCAGTTTAAACTTTTTGATGAAAGCTTTATTGCATCAGTAATCGAATCTATAAATGACTGTTTTTTAGAATTATATTCTTGAATCTCTTGGTCTTTTGAATTGGAGTTTTGTTTTATCGTTCGAGAATAATCCTTTATACAGCCATGCATTATATTTTTTACATTCGTCTCAAAGGCTACCACCTTATTCTTTGAATCGATAGATGCCCTTATGGTGTTCAGCTCATTACGTAGAAGATTAAATTGTTCAGTATAATCCTGAAAATATTCTTGCTTGCTTAATTCTTCGACCTTCGATATTAAATCATTGATGTCTTTAAGTGGCTGCGCATGAGGATTATTAATAGTCTCAAAGCCCTTTTGGCAAGATATATCTATATAATAACATTTGTCTTGCAAAGATTCGTCATAAGTAATCGTAAGTTTTGAGAGGCCATTAGTAACGCGCTCCCTATTAATTGTATCGCTTATTACACCTTTTAAATTTTTTGCATAATCTGTATATGCTTTGATAAATACCGAACTATCCAATTCATTAAAGTTATTTCCCTCTTCAGCCTTAAACAAGGTCTGATCGTTAAATTTCTTGATAATATCGCCTTGCTGTATATACTTTATCTTCGCAGCTTCAATATCAGAATTAACCTTTAGATTATTTTCTGATATTAATTTCTTAACATAAGAATCGTTAGTTTTTCCGTTTATTAATTTAAGCAAAGTAGTTTTGCCTGAACCGTTTTCTCCAATAATTGCGTTTACGCCATTAACAATAGGAACAACTTTATCACCAAACTTTATGCCGTCGAAAAAAATGTTATTTATATTGTCGCGGCGATTAAACCGGGTTTCCGCTGAAGTCACAGCCATAAGTAAGCCTTTAAACGTCGGTAATATTTTCGCCTTAGAATGATGGAATTCCTTATTCTGATTTGTTGCATCGTGATACGGATAATAGTTCCAATCGTGACAGTCGCTACCCGAAAACAGTGAAATCGGTAATGATAAATTGGTTAGATTGTTGATAAGAATACCTTCGACTTTTGGTTTCTGAAATTCAAGAGCATTAATATATCCAACTTTTATTATTTCTTCAACATCGGCTACTGAATCACTTAACGCATTATGCTTACCATTATGGTTATGAATATCCTTACTTTGAGATGCGATTAAAATAGTATCTAATCCTATTTCTTTTAAGACCTCCTCAAATTCATTCTTAGGGTACGCCGCATTCTTTTCTAACAATAACTTATTATTAATAACAGATTCAATATGTTTTAATTTGGCAGAATCATTTTTTGCATTGAATATAGCAATGATATGGCACTTTTCCATACCTTCATCAAGTTTTACATCAAACTCTATGCCAGCTAAAACACCTTTGATAAAAGGATACGGACTGTCTGGATTATTTAGCGCTTGTATGAGTGCCTCATATAAATCCGAGTCAAAACGATTGTGGTCGGTGATAGAAAACAAAGCAACTTTATGTTCATTTAGTTTTGAAAGCAGGATTGATATGTTATCCTTAGTAGATTGCGCAACAATCTCAGCATTTTCTTTATATTCACTAACTATTTTTTACAAGGGCATAATGCCAAGTGAAAAGGTTTTAGATTTTCCAGTGGATTGTAACACTCTCACTGGTAGCGTCAATCTGTGATATAAGTATATCAACCACCTTGCGCTTATCGTCA
>JAAYEK010000245.1 GCA_012728785.1 Bacillota bacterium
TTGGCCCGATTATTGAAACTTTTAAAGGCATAGCCAGGAATTCACATCGTCCGTTGGTTGCTACGATTTTTCGACCGGGCGCCGAGGCTTTATTTGCTGCTCCCCATTGTAAAAACATATTAGATCAAGTCTTATTCTCAATCGAACGGGCAGGAACAGAATTAGCCACAAAAGGCAGAGTATCAAAATCTTTATTAAAAATGATTTCCAGCGGTTTTAATATTTCCAAGAAGTCTTGGAGGCAAGGAGCAAACCTAGCTTATTGGTTAAAAACTAAAGAAAGCGTAATGAAAGAATAAGGAAGTTTGAATTTAAATAGGCGAAGGGTTCTTAATACTATAGATTTCCCGTGAAATGGGCATTCGTGCCCATTTTTATTTTTCCTGGAATTAATTTTAAAAGGGAAAACAGCTTCTTAGTTTGTGCCGGAATCTTTAAAAGGTCAATCTGGTTGCTTAGATTCATATAATGTAAAAGAGTCGAGTAAAACACTGGAAAGCCCCTTTTCCAGCAGGTAAAAGGGTCCCGGCCAACTAATTAAGGTTACAATTCAGTAACTTGCAGGATCAGCCAAGATCTTGGGGAGGGATAAAAGTGGCAGTAAATTCCATTACCGATTTAATCTTGAAAGACCGTTCCGAAAGAAAACGACAGCAGTTTGAAGGCACTCTCCTGGATTATTTGGAAATTGTCAAAGAAAATACGGAGATTGCCCGATTGGCCCATGAGCGTATGTACTATTTATTGAGCAAACCCGGGGTCGAGGTAATTAAAACCGAGGAAAACCCCAGACTGCGCCGGATTTATGGTAATGACATCATTAAAAAGTATCGTTTTTTTAGTGACGATTTTTATGGAATCGACCGGACTATTATGAAGATCGTCCGATATTTCCACGCTGCCGCCTTGCAAGGTGAGGAAGCGCGGCAGGTTTTATATTTGGTCGGCCCAGTGGGCGCCGGTAAATCATCATTAATGGAGCATTTAAAAAGAGCATTAGAAGCGGCGGAGCCGATTTATGTGATCAAAGGGTGTCCAATGAGGGAGGAACCGCTGCATTTAATCCCCAAGCATCTCCGGAAAGAGTTCATGAAGATGCTGAAGGTCCATATTGAAGGAGATCTTTGCCCGGTCTGTCGCTACCGGCTCAAAAATGATTACAATGGTGAATATGAACGGATGCCCGTGGAAACCGCGGAGTTTTCGATCCGTTCCCGGAAAGGGGTTGGCGTTGTCCCACCGGTTGACCCCAATAATCAGGACACTTCGGTCCTCATCGGTTCTGTGGACATCTCTAAAATGGATCTCTTCTCTGAAGACGACCCCAGGGTTTTGTCATTAAACGGAGCATTCAATGTAGGAAATCGGGGTTTGGTAGAATTCATCGAGGTCTTCAAGAATGAAATCGAATATTTGCATACTATGATCACCGCCACCCAGGAGAAATCCATCCCTTCGCCGGGTAAAGGCTCAATGATTTACTTTGACGGGGTGATTTTAGCCCATTCCAATGAGGCGGAGTGGAATAAGTTTAAGTCGGATCATACCAATGAGGCGATCCTGGACCGGATTGTAAAGATTGAAGTTCCTTATTGTCTAGAATTAAACGAGGAAATCAAGATTTATCTGAAATTGCTTCGAAACAGTAATTTTAAGGCCCATATAGCGCCGCATACGATCGAGATTGCCTCAATGTTTGCGATTTTAACCAGACTTGCTCCATCATCGAAGGTGGATCCTTTTACGAAGTTAAAGATCTATAACGGTGAGGAAATTATCGAGCAAGGCAGCACCAAAAAAGTAGATATTGTCGAACTGCGGGAAGAGGCTAACCGCGAAGGAATGACCGGTATCTCAACCCGTTTTATCATGAAGTCTTTGGATATAACCTTGGCGGAGTCTGAAACTAACTGTATCAACCCGCTTTCAGTTTTGGAAACCATGATCAAGCAGGTGAAAGAACTTTCCATTGCTGAGGATGAACGTAAGCGGTACTTGGGTTTCCTGCAGGACATTTTACGCAAGGAATACCATAAGATCTTGGAAACTGAGGTCACCAAGGCCTTTATCCATGGTTATCAAGAACAAGCTCAGGACCTTTTCAACAACTATTTGGATCATGCCGAGGCTTATGCCAATCGGGCTAAGATTAAAGATAAAAATACCGGCGAGGAGCTGGAGCCGGACGAAAAGTTCCTTCAGTCCATTGAAGAACAGATAGGGATCTCCGGGACTGCGGCCAAAGGTTTCCGGCAAGATGTGACCGCTTATATGTTTTATCTACTACGGAGTGGCGGTAAACTGGATTATAATAGCTACGAACCATTGAAAGCAGCCATTGAGAAGAAGTTGACCGCTTCAGTCCGGGAATTGTCCCGCATTATTACCCAGTCTAAGGTGAGGGATAAGGACCAGAACGAGAAGTACAACGCAATGGTGGCGGAGATGGAGAAGAACGGCTATTGCGCCCATTGCTGTAATGTGATCTTAAAATACGCCGCCAATAATTTATGGAAGGATTAATAGTCAAAAGGCGTAAGGCATAGGCACGAGGCACTGGGTAAAAACCAACACCGGCTAGGGTTGGGTTAAATAGCATCTTGGGCAATTTTCCGATCTTTTATTTACTCGTCCGGTAACTCATGCCTCATGTCTTACCTTATGGGAGGATACTATGGCTATATTTCGGGAATCAGCTGGTGGTTCGGGGCGGGCAGCCGAAGATCGTCGCCGTCACCGGCAATTGGTGGAACAGTCAATCAAAAAGAATATTGGGCAAATCATTGCCGAAGAAAGTATCATTGGGCAGAGTGGGAGTAAAAAGATTAAAATCCCCATTCGGAGTGTTAAGGAATACCAGTTTATTTATGGAAAGAATAAGCCCGGTGTTGGAACCGGCGATGGTGATGAGCAACGAGGTGATGTTATTAGCCGGAAAGGTAAGAATGGCGGTAAGGGAAATCAGGGCGCCGGAAACGAACCGGGGGAGGATATTTACGAAACTGAAATCACCCTTGAGGAACTTATCAATTACCTTTTTGAGGACCTGGATCTGCCCTTTATGGAACGGAAGCGCATCGCCGAGTTGGAGACCATTTCCATTCAGAAACGCCTGGGTTACCAACATAAAGGACCTCCGCCACGTCTCGCCAAGAAGAAAGCAGTGATGGAGAAGATCAAACGCCGTCAAAGCACTAAGCGCTATGGAACGGAGGAAGATCCGGACAAAAATACAGAGGGTGAGATTGGAGAACGGTTTCCTTTTCGGGAAGAGGACTTGCGTTATCATCGTGTTCGCGAGGAACGGACCCCGGAATCAAATGCGGTAGTAATTTGTATCATGGATACTAGCGGTTCCATGGACCAGACCAAAAAATATCTGGCTCGAAGTTTTTACTTTTTGTTATACCAATTTATCCGCCTGAAATATTTCAATGTGGAACTGGTTTTTATTGCTCATACTACTCAGGCGGCGGTGGTTACCGAAGATGAGTTTTTTCATAAAGGAGAATCCGGCGGTACTTACATCAGCAGCGGTTATGAAAAAGCCTTACAAATCATTGAGGCCCAATATCCGGCATCCTGTTGGAATATTTATGCTTTTCATTGCAGCGACGGAGATAATTGGGACGAGGACAATGATCAGGCTGTGGAATTGGCGGAAAAACTTTGTAAAACCTGTAATCTCTTCGGATATGGCGAGATTATGACCGGAAGTAGCACAATTCGCAGGTTATATCAGAATAACCTGAAATCTCCAAACTTTACGCTGGTAACTATCAATTCCAGAGAGGAAATCTGGCCGGCGCTCCGGAACATGTTGGCCCAGGAGGAAAAGATATGAGCGAATTCAGCATACTCGAGCTGGAACAATGGAACGAAAAGATTGAGGCCTGCGCAAGCGAGATGGGCCTTGATTTTTATCCACAGGAATTTGAAATCTGTTCTTACGAGGAAATGTTAGGTTATGAAGCCTACATCGGAATGCCCAGTCATTATCCGCATTGGAGTTTCGGTAAAGCCTTCGATCGGTTGCAAACTTTCTATCGTTACAACCTGACGGGACTACCATATGAGATGGTGATCAATTCCAATCCTTGTTTGGCTTATTTAATGCGTGATAATACTTTGCTGCTTCAAATATTGACTATTGCTCACGTCTATGGGCATAACGATTTTTTCAAGAACAACCGTCTTTTTAAAGAGACTGCTCCGGAGACGGTCATTGATGGTTTTAAAAACCACGCTGAACGAATCAGGAACTATATTCAAGACCCAAGTATCGGTTATGTTAAGGTGGAGAGGGTGTTGGATGCGGCTCATGCTCTCCGCTATCAGGTAAACCGAACCATCGGCGCTAAAAGGCTAACCATTGAGGAAGCAAAAAAACGGTTACTGGAAGATTATCAACGTAAGACCCAATCGGATCTTTTCGGGAGGTCGGCGGAGGCCGTTGTTCCACCTAATTTAAATCGGATTCCGTTGGAACCGGATGAAGATATTCTGGGCTTTATCACAGAATACAGCCATATGGATGAATGGGAGAAAGACATCCTCCGGATTGTTCGGTCGGAGAGTGAATATTTTCTACCACAGATTGAGACCAAAATATTAAACGAGGGCTGGGCCAGCCTTTGGCATTACCGGATTCTCCAAAAGTTAGCTTTACCCCAGGATTTACATTTGGAGTTCTTAAAACGCCATCATCAGGTTATCCGGCCCCATTCCGGAGGGCTAAACCCTTATCATTTGGGGTTTGTAATGTTAAATAATTTGGAAACCAGATTCGGTCCGGAGAAGATCTTTGAAGCCCGGGAGATCGAGTCAGATCAGTCTTTTATCAGACGTTATCTCACCAGAGAGCTTTGTCAGGAATTGCGCCTCTTTGAATATTTCCAAAATGAGGAAGAGGGAATCATCAGTGAGGTAGCCGATGAAGACGGTTGGGAGCCGATTCGGGACACTTTGTGTCAGAATATCGGGATCAGTTCAGTCCCGGTAATTAAAGTGAAAGACAGGTCTTCCCGTGATGGAAGCTTACTCCTGGAACACGAATACGACGGGCGTGAGCTTGAGTTGGGGAATACCGGCGAGACTCTTAAATATTTAGTCGAGTTATGGGGTAAACCGGTAAAGTTGATTACCTGTTTGAAAGGTAAGGAAAAGATGATAATCTGTGACGAACTAAAAAAATTGACGGCGATTGATTGATCCTATTCCTCCTGAGACTTGACGGAATTATAAATTGTAAACAGATTATTAGTCATATAGAAATGTTGAAAAACTTCTTGGGCGGATTCCAGTCGGGCCGGGTTTTCAAAAAAAGCCATTTTTTTACCACCATCAGCGGTTGGATTGACATTAATCATTTTGAACAAATCCGCCGCGCTTCCCCCGAATTTGGCCAGTAACATAAATTGTTCTACTTTTTTCTGGCTGTAAAACGTAAAGGCCTGATCTTTGGTGGGAAAATAGTGTAGTTCGACGAGAAATTCCTGAGGTGTGTCTTTGAGAATTTCCATTCCGATCAGGTTCGTATCCACATCATTATTGACCACAAAAATAACTGATAGAGCTCCTGCAAGTAAGATTGGGATTGCCGCCCATAATAAGTTTCGATTGGTTTTACTTTTTACGATTAATAATATACCTAGGATAAAAAAGGAAAAACCGATAGTAGCTAGCAAGCTCATGGTATAACCTCCGCAAATCAGATTACTAACTTTTTTAGACTCTTTTTTGATAAGTCCTGCTAAGCAAGGGATTTTTTTATTAAAAAAAGTTTAAGGTGATGTCAGTATCCAACCCCGAATTTGAAAGGGTAAGAAGGGTCTCATTGTGAGCTTTCCCTTTTGGGTGCTATCTCTGAGCTGTTCTTGAAGGTAGATAGTTATGAGAGACAACAATTTGTACTTTACTTACTTTTTGTCAACTTCATATTATGATTAATTTATGAAACAATTCGGATAAAAAAGATTGCTCTTCTGCTTAAAAGAAAAAATACGACTCTTTTTGAACCAAATCGGAGGGTCTTTGGGTTAAATAATAAATTGCTAAGACCGATAATCTAACTATAACATAGTACTGAATCTGTCTTCTGAATCTTAACAGGAAGTTAAGAAAAAAACGTCTCAAGGAGGGGACAAATATGAAGATTGTCGATGCCAATGTATCTTTGGCCAGTAAGCATCATTCCTCAAAGCAATTCCACACTGAAGAGTCCTTAACATTTTGGGCCGAATTTCAACCACGTCTTGATACAGGTCAAACCAACCCAACTCAAATCCGAAGAACTGTGTCCAACTGGGAGCAGTTAATTACCGATCTTCAGCAATTGCTGGAAAAATACCAGATCGAAGTCAAACCAATTGAAGAAGACAAGATTCAGGTCAAAGATATTGATCAGATAAAACTGAAGATTATTGAACGGTTTATCAGCATTTTAACCGGTAAAAAAGTCAGGTTTAAGACTTTAAACCGCCCCGATTTAGCCAGTTTGACGATGCAAAATTCATCAGAAAACAATACCAACTCCCTTTCTCAAAGACCGATTTTTCAATTTGTCCGTAACCGTCGTGAAACAAGTAGCGAAAGTGAAAAACTACTGTTTACCGCAGCCGGGGTCATTAAAACCGCTGATGGCAGAGAGATTGATTTTGATACTGAGATGTTTGTCAGCAGAGAGATAGCCAGTTTGAGTAATATTTCCACTGAAGCCGGCCAACTGATCGATCCATTGGTAATCAATTTTAACGGGCCAGCCGCTGGAATTACCGAGACTAAATTCAGTTTTGACCTTGATGTTGACGGGATGGCGGAAATGATTCCCTTCGTCAGTGACGGTAGTGGTTTGTTGGCGTTGGACTCAAATCAAGACAATATCATTAACAACGGAGCTGAACTTTTCGGAGCAATCACCGGAAATGGTTTTGAAGAACTCTCCCAATATGATCAGGATGATAATGGTTGGATTGATGAAAGCGACCAGATTTTCAACCAATTACGGATCTGGACTAAAGACACCGATGGGCATGATAGTCTGTTTGCCCTAGGGCAGAAAGGAGTTGGCGCCATATATCTTGGTAACGTTGATGCCCAATTTAGTGTCAAGAATCAGGAGAATCAGTTATTGGGCCAATATCAAAAAGCCGGGATATTTGTAAGAGAAGAAGGTACGGTAGGAACAATGCAACAAGTGGACTTTGTGGTCTAAGTTTTACAGTGTTTGTTGTCAAACCTAACTTATTTGAAAAAGTGATTTTACACGGATGTAAAGATTACTCAGGGAAGGGGCGATTGGAATGAAGATTGTCGGTTCAAATATTGAAATGAACAGCCAAAGCGCTTCAGTGAAAGAACATCAGAAGCAGGAATCTGTCCGGTACTGGAAGGATGATCCCGCCAAAGGTGAAGCAAATGCTCAGATTAGAGATGCAATCACCGATCAATTGCAAATCTCCGATCAAGCTAAAGAAGCCTTAAAACAAAGAAACACCAAATTGGTCCGGGAATTAACCTCAGGCGAACCTATCGAGTTGGAGTTTAGCGACAAAGATCGGCTAAAGCTTAATATTTTAGAAAAAATGTTAAGCGCGCTTCTGGGTAAAGATTTCAAATTTAAGGTACCCAGCAAGATTGAAACGGATAGCGCGAGTCAACCGGTATTGGTGATACCGGGAAATGGGGCGAATCCTCAGGCCCTATCTCGAGTCGGTTGGGGGTTTGCTTATGACTATCATGAAACTTACCGGGAGTCGCAAAAAATGTCTTTTGAAGCTAAAGGAGTAATCCAAACTGCCGATGGTCGAGTGATAGACTTTGAGCTTAACCTCAATATGAGCCGGGAGTTTTACCGGCAAAGCAATATTCAAGTTAGGGCCGGAGACGCAGTACTTTGCGATCCGTTAGTCATTAATTTTGACGGGATTCCTTCGGGTCTTACCAACACTAAGTTTAGTTTCGACTTGGACTGCGATGGGACTGAGGACCAGATCTCCTTCGCCAATCCGGAGAGTGGTTTTTTGGCAATTGATTCAAACAACGACGGTAAGATCAACGACGGTTCCGAGCTATTCGGTCCCCAGACCGGTAATGGGTTTGAAGAATTAGCCCAGTACGATTTGGACCAAAACGGCTGGATCGATGAGAATGACGCTGTCTTCGATAAGCTCCGGATTTGGACCAAAGATCAGCAGGGAAACGATGAGCTCTTTGCTTTGGGGCAAAAAGGAGTAGGCGCAATTTATTTGGGAAATGTCGCCGCTGAATTCGGATTAAAGAACAATCAGAATGAACTGTTGGGCCAAGCCCAAAAGGCCGGGATTTTTCTAAGGGAAGACGGGACTCCGGGAGTTGTGCAGCAGATCGATTTGGTGGTTTAAATACAGTAGCCAGGAGAAAACCGGCTTGTTGTCCACGTTAATCCCTGTTTGAACCAAGCGAAACTTAATTGACGAATTAAATTTTAAAAGGGGTTGTTGCAAAAGGAGCTTTTTGCAACAACCCCTTTTCTGTTTCAGAATTTGGCCATGTTCGCCAATTTTTACACTTGGCTGATGTAATTCATGAGCCAAAAGTTATTATCGAAACATCAAGGGTTTTCTGGTCTTTTATAAGTTAGTGGTCGTGAATTTGGGTTAATTGATAGGAATTACTGGATAGATGTGGAATAAAATATAGGTTATTAATGGTAATTTATTCTTTGCAGACGTGTATACTGTGTCTAATCGATTAAAAGAGTATATTATAGCGAGGATTACCGTGTGCGCGATTCTCTTGAAATTTTGAAAATGGCTGGAATAGAAATAGAACAATTAAAAATATCCTATTCTTGAAGAAAGGTTTCTAATTAGAAATTATGTGTTTCTGCCCGGAGTAAGTATCATCACTATATTGCGTTTTTAGTGTTATTAAGTAACATGATCGGTGTTAGCTATGAAAAAAAACCTCGAATTCATTAAAATCGGATTTAAACAGCGATTCATTTACCGCAGTTCTACGTTGTGGGCGTTGATTTCGTCGTTCTTAGTACTATTCCTCCAGATCAAACTCTGGCAGGTGTTGCTTGCCTCAACTGCTGTTCAGGATAGCAGGACACTATTGGATATGGTTGCGTTTCTAGTCATTAATCTGTTTCTCACATCGCTTACAACCTGTAATGCTGCCGGCATGATTGAATCACTAATTGGAGATGGCTCAGTTTCCTCTAATCTAACTCGTCCTATCTCATTCAAAAAGCAAATTATGTGGGTACAAATTGGGGCAAACTTGCATTTTATGTTGTTCACAGTGTTGTTGCCTACGGCAGTGGCAATTGCTATGTATGGCATAAAATTGCCGGATTTCTCGAACGGTCTTTTATTCTGCGTCAGCGCTATACTGGGCACGGTCATCATCTTTGAGATACAGTATATCATGGGGCTTTTGGCGTTTTTCCTCGTTAATATATGGTTTGCAAACTTTTACTTTACGGGATTCATGACACTCTTCGGTGCGACGGCAATTCCATTGTGGTACTACCCGGATTGGCTGGCCAATTTATGTTACTGGCTACCCTTTCGATACATAACCTATGAACCAATTTTGATTTTCTTACAAGATTCGCCGAATCGGCTCCGGACGATACTCATTCAGATCCTGTGGATCGGCGCTTTATTCCTGTTGGAAAAGCTTGTCTGGGGCAAAGCGGAACGTAAACTGATCGTGCAGGGTGGCTGATATGAAGAAAAAACTTTTGCTTTTCGGTACTTTTTTAAAATTTCGGCTGCTCATGAACTTTCAGTTTCCGGTCTCTTATTGGCTGGGCTTCATAGGGCAGTTCATCTTTTATGGCGCGACATTTTGTGTCATCTTTATTGCGGTATCATCATTCGGAAATTTAGCGGGTTGGACTGCCGACGAGGTTCTACTACTTTATGCCTTTGAACTAATTTCTTACGCAATTGGCGCGTTTTTCTGCTTTCACCCCTCATCAGGGCTGGTCAATAATATCCGCATGGGTGCTTTCGACGCTTCATTGACCAAGCCGATGAATCCGTTTTTGTTTCAGATATGCAACTATGGTCTGGACGCCGCCTATCTATCACATTTTACACTATCGCTGGGGGTCATGATTTTGGCGTTATTGCGCATCGGAATCATGCCGACGCTAGTAAACATTACGATGATTATATTATTTATCCTTGGAGCTGCGGCTATACAGGGCGGGTTTTTGGTGCTCTGTTCGGTGTTTTCCTTTAAGATGGTCAACAAAAACCCAATGTTTACATTGTTTTTTCAATCGAAGATCTTTTTGAAATATCCCATATCCATCTACGGCGGCATTTTGCAGACATTTTTGACCTTCGTGTTGCCGCTGGGATTTATCAACTACTATCCGGCGGAGTTTCTTCTTTCCAAAAACAGCGGTATCTTTAACTTTCAACTTGGCGTCATTACGCCGCTGGTCGGGATCGGGGTTTTCCTGCTGGCGTACGCCCTGTGGATGTGGCAGCTCAAACACTATAATAGTTCGGGAAGCTGAGGAGAAGATATGGCGCAGATCGTTGTCAAAAACTTAGTCAAAGAATACCGGGTACTTGATGGTGAACGGGGTTTGTGGGGCTCGATGAAGACACTCTTCCGTCCTAAGTACCGGAGTATTACGGCCATTGACCATGTGGATTTCTCCATCGAAAAAGGAGAGATCGTGGGTTATATCGGTCCGAACGGCTCGGGTAAGTCTACCACCCTCAAGATGCTCTCCGGCATCCTGTACCCAACCTCCGGTAGTATTACCGTAAACGGGCTAATACCGTATCAGGATCGAAAGCAAAACGCAAAACAGATCGGCGTGGTATTTGGAAACCGTTCGCAGCTCTACTGGGATTTGCCGGTGATCGACAGTTATCAGCTGAACCACAGGCTTTATAATATCCCAGACGGGATTTACCAGGAGAATCTCGCGTATTTTAAGGAAATTTTCGACTTGGACGGTATCATTAATCAACCTGTGCGTCTATTAAGTCTTGGAGAGAAGATGCGGGCGACGATTGCAGGCGCGATGTTACACTCGCCGGAAATCCTGTTTCTCGACGAACCCACCATCGGCTTAGATGTTACCTCGAAGCTGAAGATCCGGGATTTTATTAAGCAGATTAATAAAAAAAGTGGTACGACCATCATCCTGACCTCACATGACATGGGCGATATCGAGAGTTTGTGTGAGCGCATTATTCTCATCGATGAAGGGAAAAAGAAATATGACGGCTCAGTTAGTGATTTTGAAAATACGTTTGGCGGCAATTACAGCATATCATTTAAACCTGTAGGCGCGCTTGCGACGCAGTTACCGGAAGGGTTGACCTTAAAAGAAGCAGACGCCCCCTATTATATTGTGACAGGCAATAAAAGACAAATAAAGCTAAGTGATGCGATATCGATTGTCAATCAAATCGGCATCGAGGAGTTGGAGATCAGAAGTCAGACGCTGGAAGAAATAGTGAACAAATATTTTGAATGAGGTGAAAAACATAACGAAAAAAGAATCTTTGAAGATTGAGGGCATGTCGTGCGCGGCTTGCGCTTTAAAGATAGAGAAAAAATTGAGCAAACTGCCTGGTGTAAAAGGGGCTAATATTAATTTAGCCACCAATAAGGCGACGGTTGAATATGAACCTGCAAAATTGAAAGTCGCTGATTTGATTAAGGTAGTCGAAGGATTAGGATACGGGGCTAAACCGGTAGAAGCGGAAGATCAGGACCAGGAAAAGGCCGAACGGGATCGGGAAATCAAACGTTTAAAGAGAGAGCTGGTTTTGTCCGCTTTTCTTAGTTCGCCCTTGATTTTAGCAATGCTGTTAAGCATATTAGGAATCGATATCGCCTTTTTACACGACTGGCGATTTCAATTAGCGCTGGCCACTCCGGTCCAGTTTATTATCGGGTTTCGGTTTTACCGGAATTCCTACTATGCGCTCCTAGCGAAGAGTCCCAATATGGATGTGCTGGTGGCGATGGGAACATCGGCGGCTTATTTTTATAGTCTCTATAATTCCTTTTTCCAAGAGTTAATGCCAGGGATGATGATGAAAGATCTCTACTTCGAAGCGGCGGCGGTAATCATTACCTTAATCTTGCTTGGCAAGTATCTCGAAGCCGTTGCCAAAGGCAAGACCTCGGAAGCCATTAAAAAGCTCATCGGCCTTCAGGCCAAAACCGCCAGGGTAATTCGGGATGGGGTCGAAATGGATATTCCCGTAGCAGAGGTTGAAGTCGGTGAGGTAATAGTAGTCCGGCCTGGTGAGAAGATCCCAGTGGACGGCGTTATCATCGAGGGTAGTTCCGCCGTTGATGAGTCGATGCTTACCGGCGAGAGTCTGCCGGTGGAGAAGGAAGTCGGGGATCAGGTAATCGGGGCCACCATCAATAAGTTCGGTACTTTTAAATTCAAGACTATTAAGATCGGGAAAGAAACGGTCCTATCACAAATAATTAAAATGGTGGAGGAGGCCCAAGGCTCCAAAGCTCCGATTCAGAAAATCGCCGACCAGGTATCCGGGGTTTTTGTCCCGGTGGTGCTGGGAATAGCGGCGCTGACCTTTGTCGCTTGGTACTTTTGGGGTGATAATCCAGCCCATGCAATCATCAATGCGGTTTCGGTATTAGTAATCGCCTGCCCTTGCGCCCTTGGATTAGCTACACCAACAGCGATTATGGTTGGGACCGGTAAAGGCGCGGAACAGGGGATCTTAATTAAAGGCGGCGAGCATTTGGAGACTGCTTATAAAATCGATACCGTGGTGTTAGACAAGACCGGGACGATTACCAAAGGCCAACCGGAAGTGACCGACATCATTCCTCTAGCTGGTTTGGACCGGAAAGAATTACTTCGCTTAGCCGCTATCGCGGAGAAAAAGTCGGAACATCCGTTAGGGGTGGCGGTCTATGAAACAGCTAAGCAAGAGTTGGAAGAGGTTCCCGATCCCGAAAAGTTTACGGCTATCCCCGGCCGGGGTGTATCGGCTTTAATCCAAGGAAAGGAAGTTTTGGTCGGAACCAGGAAGTTAATGGCTGAACAAGGCCTTGATCCTATGAGGTATGAATCCCGTTTGGGAGAACTGGAGGACCAAGGAAAGACCGCCATGTTAATGGCATTGGAGAAAAAGGTGGTGGCTTTAATCGCCGTCGCCGACGTAATCAAAGACACTTCGGCAGAAGCGATCCAACAACTAACCAAGCTTGGAATCGAAGTCTTTATGATTACCGGAGATAACCGGAGAACCGCCCGGGCCATCGCTGAGCAGGTAGGCATCGATAATGTTCTGGCGGAGGTTTTACCGGAAAACAAGGCTGAAGAAGTCGAAAAACTAAGGAGCCAGGGTAAAGTGGTCGCCATGGTTGGCGACGGGATCAATGATGCCCCGGCGTTGGCTACCGCCGATATCGGAATGGCGATTGGCACCGGGACCGATATTGCCATGGAAGCGGCGGATATAACCCTGATGCGGGGGGATCTTAGATCCATAGTTACCGCGATACGACTCTCACGGAAAACGATGGGTAAGATCAAGCAGAACCTCTTTTGGGCCTTCATTTATAATATAATTGGGATTCCATTCGCTGCCTTGGGAATGCTTAATCCGATCTTCGCCGGAGCAGCGATGGCCTTCAGTTCAGTCTCGGTAGTGACCAATTCCTTGAGCTTGAAGCGGTTTAAATGAACATTAATGGGAGGTTGACAAAATGAGTAAAGTAACAACGGTCTTGAATGTTGAAGGCATGTCTTGCCAGCATTGCGTTAACAGCGTCAATAAAGCTGTAGGGGAACTGAAGGGAGTGGACCGGGTAACGGCTGATTTGGAGAGCAAGACGGTTTCCGTAGATTATGACTCGGATCAAGTCGGGTTGGATATGATCCGGGAAGTTATCGAGGATCAGGGATATGAGGTAAAGTAAGATATGAGGGAACTAAATGTTGCATAAAATGATTGACAGTATCGACCAATCAGGATTATAATCTAAACATTAGTAAACCAATAGGATATATTATATATCTAAATAGTATTATTCCTTATCAAGAGAGGTTGAGGGACTGGCCCGGTGAAACCTCGGCAACCCGGCGGGAAATCTTACGCCAAAGGTGCTACTTCCTGCGAAACAAAAGTTTCGACAGATAAGGGGGATTATTATGATTATGCTTAGCAACCCCTTCTGGTAAAGGGGTTTTTGTTTTTAATAAACAGTAATAATAAATGAGGGGGAAGATCCATGTCTCAAAACTATCGTTTGGAAACCCTGGCAATCCACGCCGGACAGGAGCCTGACCCGGCGACCGGATCGCGGGCGGTCCCGATTTATCAGACAACTTCATATCAATTCAAAGATACCGAACATGCGGCTAATTTATTTGCCCTGAAAGAGTTCGGCAATATTTATACCAGGTTGATGAACCCAACTACCGACGTTTTTGAAAAGCGGATTGCCGCTCTGGAAGGGGGAATCGGAGCATTGGCGGTCTCCTCGGGTCAATCAGCCATTACTCTGGCGAGCTTAAATATCGCCCAGGCTGGAGATGAAATCGTTTCCGCCAACAACCTTTACGGCGGAACCTACAATCTTTTTCATTACACTCTGGCCCGGTTGGGAATCAAGATCATTTTTGTCGATTCGACCGATCCGGCCAACTTTGAAAGGGCGATTACTTCAAAGACAAAGGCGATTTATGGAGAATCCATCGGCAATCCCAAACTGGATGTTCTGGATTTTACCGCAGTAGCCGATATCGCTCACAAACATGGTATACCTTTGATTGTAGACAATACCACAGTACCATATCTGATAAGGCCGATTGAACATGGCGCCGACATCCTGGTCTATTCTGCTACCAAGTTCATCGGCGGCCATGGCACTTCCATCGGGGGAGTGATTGTGGATTCCGGAAATTTCGACTGGACTAACGGTAAGTTTCCACTGATTTCCGAGGCAGATCCCAGTTATCACGGGCTTAATTTCATCGAAGCCTTAAAACCTTTAGGGAATATCGCTTACATTATTAAAGCTAGGGTAAGTTTGTTGCGGGATTTGGGAATGGCGGTTTCACCGTTTAACTCCTTCTTGTTTTTGCAAGGGCTGGAGACTCTTCACTTACGGATGCC
Source organism: Bacillota bacterium (assembly GCA_012728785.1). Classification (GTDB taxonomy): domain Bacteria; phylum Bacillota; class UBA4882; order UBA8346; family UBA8346; genus JAAYHS01. The sequence goes on from JAAYEK010000245.1 coordinate 15,135, forward strand.
CCGTCATAGCGAGAACGCCTTGAAGGTAGCCGAATTTTTAGAAAGCCATCCCAAGGTAGCCTGGGTTAATTACCCCGGCCTTCCTAACAACCGGGAATATCCCAAGGCCCAAAAATACTTACCTAACGGCGCCGGTGCGATTATTGGTTTCGGCGTGAAAGGCGGACGAGAATCCGGAATCGCTTTCATTAACAAAGTAAAATTATTATCGCATTTGGCCAATATCGGGGATGCCAAATCATTGGTGATTCACCCGGCGTCAACCACCCATCAGCAACTGACCGAAGCTGAACAACAAGGGACGGGAGTTACCCCCGACTTTATCAGGTTATCGATTGGGATTGAGAATGTTAACGATATTATCGCCGATATCGACCAGGCGTTGGGTTTTTGCAATATGTAGGAATGGTATGTGGAGTATACAGGATATGTAAGGGCGATTAATTAATCGCCCTTGACCAAATGATAAAACCCATGAAAGGTGTGATTTTTTATGCCGATTAAGATACCAGATAATCTACCGGCCTCCGGTATTTTGAGCGCGGAAAATATTTTCGTCATGGGAGAGAAACGGGCTTTTCACCAGGATATCAGGGCGCTTCGGATTGGGATCTTAAACCTGATGCCGACAAAGATCGTAACGGAAACTCAGTTACTGCGTTTATTGGGGAATTCCCCCCTGCAAATAGAAGTTGTGCTGTTACATCCCAAATCATATCTATCCAAAAATACGCCGGAAGAACATTTAATCACTTTTTACAAAACATTTGACCAGGTAAAACAGGAAAGGTTTGACGGTTTGGTGATTACCGGCGCTCCTGTCGAACAACTTGAATTTGAAGAGGTTGCCTATTGGGAGGAGTTAAAGGAGATCATGGACTGGTCGAAGCATAACGTTTATTCCACCTTTCATATTTGCTGGGGCGCTCAGGCCGGTTTATTTCACCATTACGGAATACCTAAAACCTCGCTCCAAGCTAAGCTTTTTGGAGTTTTCCAACATACGGTGCGGAAAAGAAATACCAAGCTTTTAAGGGGTTTCGACGATACTTTCTGGGCTCCCCATTCCCGGTATACCGGTGTTAAGGCTGAGGATTTTGTGGACGTTGATGAACTGGAGATCCTTTCCGACTCCGATGAAGCAGGGATCTATATCGCGGTAAGCAAGGATGGTAGGCGGATTTTTGTTACCGGCCATGCAGAATACGACCCGTTAACTTTAAACGCCGAATATCGGCGTGATTTGGATAAAGGATTACTGCTCGATCCGCCGCGCCACTATTTTCCGGGTGATGATCCGTCACAGGCGCCGCTGGTTAATTGGAGAGCCCATGCCAGCCTGTTATTTGCCAATTGGTTGAATTATTACGTTTACCAAGAGACTCCCTATAATCTTATAGAAATGGCATAACAAAGTTAAATAATTTTAATATTAAAAGTTTCGAGGGTGATTAACCCTCTTTTTTTGTACTTAAAAAGCAAGGGCATGGGACCATGTCATTAAATTCAAATAGCAGTATAATCAAGGGACATGTGATTTGTTTTTTGCATACTGTAAACAAGGTTTGCGATTTAAGTAAGGAGTGTTTGCAGATGATTCGAGAAATTACTATTCTACCGGGTTTTGATAAAGATGGTTCCCGCGAAGGCTTTAATGAATTAAATCTAAAAGCGGGCGAAACTGTTTCCATAGTCGGCCCAACCGGTAGTGGAAAAACAGCCTTAATTTCCGATATTGAACTTTTAGCTCAGGGAGATACGGCCACCAAACGTAAAGTCCTTATAAACGGGACAGTCCCCGATGAACAGACCAGATATAATCCGGCTCTGAAGCCAATTGCGATGATTACTCAGAACACAAAATGTTTTGCAGATTTGACAGTTGTCGAATTCTTGGAAATACATGCCCGAGCCCGAAAGATTGAAAATGATTCGATTATTGAGGAGACTATTGTTCTTGCGAACAATTTTACCGGTGAAAAAATTTATGCCGGAAATCGAGTTACTACACTTTCCGGGGGGCAAACCAGATCGCTTTTGATTGCCGATGCTATTTTAATCGGGGCTGCGCCTATTATTTTGTTGGATGAGATCGAAAACGCCGGAATTTTCAAACAAGAAGTAATCGAATTGATTGTCGACTCAGGAAAAGTAATCGTTTTTGTGACCCACGATCCGGTGATCGCTTTGCATACGGACCGTAGAATTATTATGGAAAACGGAGCAATCAAAGGGATTTTAGGACGGGATGAATCTGAGATTCATGTGGCGCAAAATCTAATCATTTTGGACCAAAGAATCGGCGCAATTAGAGAGGAGTTAAGGGCCGGTAAGGTAATTAGCAACGAATTGGCCTTGCTAAATCTTGCATAAAGGAGTAGAAGGATCTCATGAAATTGGTAGTAATCGCCGGTCCTCCATCGGCGGGTAAAACAGCGTTAGTAAAACAGATCACTCGTAATTTGATCCAAGAAATAAAAATCGCTTTCCTCAAAATTGATGTGGTGAAAGCATTTGAAGATATTGAGTTGAGTAAGGAATTTGGCATTCCAACCCGCAAGGTCTATTCCGGAGATCTCTGTCCTGATCACGCCAGTGTAATGGTGCTGGGAGATGCGATTACCTGGGCCGATAAAAACGCTAGTGATCTCTTTATCGTGGAAAGCGCCGGATTATGTTTGCGCTGTTCGCCATATCTCAATCAAGGGTTAGGAATTATCGTTCTAAGTTCCATCTCCGGTATTCATGCTCCCGAAAAAATGGGCGCTATGGTAAGTTTAGCTGATATTGCGGTAGTTACCAAAATTGATTTGGTAAGTCAAGCGGAACGGGAAGTGTTGATTCAAAAGGTACGTGAAGTTCATCCTCAGGTATTATTAGTAGAAACCAATGCTCTACAAGGTACTTCCTTACAAAGGCTTTATGAAATTATCCGCAAATCGAAGGATATCGATCCCGAGTCATTGGTGTTAAAAGGAAGCCCGCCTTTAGGGACTTGTACAATCTGCGTCGGGAAAAAGGAGATCGGTTGGAAACACCATTTTGGAGTGATAAAAAAACTCGATGGGCCGATTGCCGAATCTCTATACCGGGGGGAATAAAAATGTCTTTAGTGGAGCTTTGGCAGCCGCCTGGGAAAAATTGCGGTCTTTGCGGTAGTCTTAGTTGTCAGGAGTTTTTACGCTCCGTCCTTCGTGACGCTAAGGATTATTCAGAGTGCCCGTTCTATCAAAGAGAAAAAAACTTAAAAGAGGGTGCCGCGATTTTAGATGCGGTTTATTCGGACAATGACATTCTCAGCAATCCCTATGACTTTGTTTTAGAGCCGTTGCCGGGAGAAATTTCCGCTCGAAAAATAGTACTTCCTTTTAGAGCCGATTTGGTTGAAAAGTTGAAAATCGAAAAAGGGGATTATGTTATGGGGCGTCCGATGGGGGCCGGTTGTCCTATTCCTCATGTACTCAAAGTAATCGAAGCTGATTTAATCACGGGATTATTATATACATGGGTAGTTGGTCCGCAGATTGCGAGAGAACAGAAGGTTAAAGACGTTCAAGCGTATCATATGATTGGTTTTGAAGGAGTCGCGCAACGAATCGTAAAAGAGCCTTTTTTTGGCAAACGGGCAACCTTCTTACCAGGATTTTGTATGATGAATCTTAATCATACCGGATTGGTAAATATGATCCTCGAAAAAAGCCACGGGTTGCAGGTTCGAATCGAAGATATCAGGATTTTGGCAAATTCAAAAAATGGAAAGTAAATAAAAATTAAGGTCGGTAGATATTACCGGCCTTTCGTAGGTTTGTAAATACTTGCTCAAGGTAAGATTCGGATATATTTTGGTTTTCAGCAATACTACGGAGTGTAGTAACCTCAACCGGGTTATTTAAAGCCATATCTACTAAGGCCCTCAGCCCATATCGTCCTCTGGTTGAAATTCGCAAGCAAGTCACTCCTAATCACATCTGAATTAATAAGTTTAAGCTATCTTAACATGAATAAATAGAAATGACAAGAAAAGGAGAGTTGGTCATTTAGGATAGCCTATACTGGTTTTCCTCTGCGCCTTTGCGTGAGGATAAATGTATTTTTAAAGTATTTTCTAGACACGGAGGCACAGAGAAATCAATTTCTAGAACTAAAGAAGATCTTGCGTTATAATTAAGGGTATGGAAAAGTTTTCTATACCCTTAATTTTGTTTAATACGATTCCGACACGGATATAACTATTTGTCATCAAAAGGCGAGGTGCGAACCATGAAATCGAGGATTAGCGAGTCTAAACCCGAAGCGGCTACCAAAGATCTTTATACCTACGGGGATTATGCCAAATGGCCCGATGAAGAAAGATGGGAACTGATCGACGGCGTCCCTTATAACATGAGCCCCACGCCGTCGCGCAACCATCAAAAGATCCTGGGAGATCTTCATAGGCAGATAGCCAATTATCTTATTGGGAAAACTTGCGAAGTTTATATTGCCCCATTTGATGTTCGACTTCCAAAGGGAGACGAAAAAGATGAACAGATTGATACGGTAGTCCAGCCGGATTTGGTGGTGGTCTGCGACCAGGAGAAACTTGACGAACATGGTTGCAAGGGAGCGTCGGATCTGGCTATTGAAGTCCTTTCTCCATATACTGCCGGGAAAGACATGAAGATCAAGTTGGCCCTTTATGAACGGGTGGGTGTCAAAGAGTATTGGATTGTCGATCCCGGTAATAAAACGGTTCAGGTTTATCAATTGGAAATAGAAGGCCGCTATGGCCGCCCTGGTATTTATACCGATACCGATCATTTAAAAGTAGGTCTATTTCCGGATCTTGAGATAGAGCTAAGCTCGGTTTTTAGGGAGTAAGTTGTTATGACTGAGAACACAATTGAGGTTGGATTCAGGCGGCTATTATCGAACGCTCCGGCAGCTATCATTTGGTTAAGTATCTTCGGAGCGTTTTTTTATTGGGGTTGATTTTTCGGTACCGGTATTAACAAAGATTAATACACTTTAGAAAAAGCATGTCATTACCGAAAATTGTAATGGTGTTAAAAGGAATTGATTTATCCGGAAAGGGGAAATCAGTAGCTTGAAATCGTTATTTAAATTGGTTTTGATAATAACTTTAGGAATAATGGCTATAAATCCGGTGGATGCCGCCGAACCAAATTGGGACGCCTTAATTTTACAATCAAAAGATTATCTTGAGGAAGAGAACTATCAAAAAGCGTTGAACATTGGTGAACAGGCATTGATAGTGGCAGAAAGGTTATTCGGGGCGGAACATATCAATACAGCCGCTACCTTATTCAATTTAGCGGAAATCCAACGTATGTCGGGGTACTATTATAATAGTGAATTCTATTATTATAATGCGCTTCGGATCAGGGAAAGGATTTTAGGCCGGGAACACCCACAGGTGGCCGCTTGCTATTATGGATTAGCCCAAATCATGATGGCCCGCGGGGAATATCAGTTGGCCGAAGATCATGCCCAACAAGGGCTGGTGATTTTTGAAAAGACCAATGGCCCGGATAATATAGAGACAGCTAATAGTTACGCCTTATTGGCGGAGATCAGCGCCGGACGGCTCGAGTTTCAAGAGGCTGAATCATTCGGGACCAAAGGGATAGAAATAGTTGAAAAAACGGCGGGCCCGAACAGTTTGTCAATGGGGAATGCATTGATAACGTTGGCCTCGATATATATTAAGCAAGAAAAATACATAGAAGCCTCTTCGCTATTACAACAGACCGACCTTATTTACATGAAAAACTACGGTAAAAAGCGCTTGGATACCGGGAAGCACCTCTACTATCAGGCTGAAATTTTACGCTTACAGGGTGACCCTAAA
>JAAYEK010000246.1 GCA_012728785.1 Bacillota bacterium
TAAATGGAAATTATCAACCCTCTGATACCATAACATCATCTATTTATAAACCGGATCTTTATAATTTAGTATATTTTCTGGCAAAAAGGTCTTCGGCAAAAAATGTGATCGTTATTGGTGGAGATAATAGACAAGTGTTATTTGAGTTTGCTAAGGAGTTTAATCTTATTATCATTGACTCCAAAATAAATATTAAAGAGGATAGAGAAAAAATTAGCCCTTGTACAATAATAAATGATGATTTAGAAAATGGCTTGCCATATATTTCGGATGAAATTTTGAGTGATTCTATTATCATATTTTCTAATATTATTGAAAAATTAGCAAATCTAGATAGAATGCTTCAACAACTGCCGTCACTAAGCAACAAATGTAAGTTTATGGTTATTACTACTCCGGATCGGGATAGAACAATAGGTGTAGGAGATTATAGACATTTTGCTGATTCGCATCATGTAAGTAAATGGAGTCTGGATGAATTTGATTCATTATTACAAAATTGTAACTGTAGCCAATTTATGATAGGTTACACAATCAATACAGATCACGATTTTTGTAAAAATAATATTATTGTTGTTTCTGGAAGGCTTTGTAATGTTAAGCCTCATAATAGTATAAAAGTTTTAGCAATTATAAATATGTATAATGAAGTTGATATTATCGGTGAAACAATTACACACTTATTAAATCAAGGTATTGATGTTAAAGTGGTTGATAACTGGTCAACCGATGGCTCTTATGAAGCAGTAAAAGAAATTACTGATAGGGAACAGCGAGTAACAATTGAGAGATTCCCCGAACAACCGGACAAGTATTTTGAATTAAAAAAACTGCTTAAGAATGTTGAATCTATTGCAAAAAGTTCCAATTATCAATGGATTATGCATTGTGATGCAGATGAAATTAGGGTTTCACCTTGGAAAAGCATCAATTTAGCAGAAGCAATTTCTTTCATAGATTCTATCGGATATAATGCAATAGATTTTACAGTGATAGATTTTAAACTTACCTCAGAAAATGATAATTATTCAGATGGATATGAGAATTCATTAAAGTATTTTGATTTTGGCAGAAGAATAGGGCATTTCTGTCAAATAAAATGTTGGAAAAACATTTTCAAATTGAACTTTGACTTAGCGAGTTCTGGGGGTCACGAGGTAAAATTTGTTGAAAGAGAAGTTTACCCACTTAAATTTCTTATAAAACATTATCCTTTAAGATCTATTGAGCAGGCTACCAAAAAAGTATTTAAAGATATAATAAAAAGATTTTCTCCAGAAGAGCGAGCAGTTGGATTGCATAATCAATATAATAGTTATGCTCAAGGTGATTCTTTTATAGTTGATAAAGATAAACTTATTAATTGGAATCAAAACAGTTTTGAATTAGAATATTTGGTCGAAAGAATTAGTGGAATCGGAATACTTAAAGAATCAAAAAATGACCTATTAGAACTTTCCAAAGCAGTTGATTTTGTAGGCAATCTATTTAACAGTCCAAAGATTTTAATTTATACCGGAAGTACACACACTAAAAAATTACTGTCTTTAGTGAAACAAAAAGGACTTGAAAAAAATGTTTTTGGGATTATAGATGGGGATTGCAATAAATGGGGACAAAAGATAGAGGGAATCAGTATTTTTTCACCTGACCAAATAAAAAAAATTAATCCTGCCAGGATTGTAATTTCTTCCCAAACATATGAAAACCAGATATACGAGCAAATTAAGGATTTAGAGGAAAATGGCATAGAAATAAAGAAAATTTATCATGGCAATCCTTTAGGGCATTTAATTTCATTAATATTGGAACGAGTTTGATATTGTTATCGATTGAATCTTTATAATTTATCAAGTGAGCGAATTTCATATTTCTTAATCATTGTAAAATCAAGCTTTATAAGGGGTAAAAAAGAGGCTTCACCCCTAGTTTTGTAGAAATTTTAAGTATGCAACAACCCAAATTCCCCAAAACGGAAGGAGGTGAAGTTAACTTGATTGTTCTACAAAAACCGTTGTTTTCCTTTGAAGAAATTCTAAGTTTGGAACCGAATGAACGTTTACAAAAGATTTTTATCACCCTTGATGACCTACCATTTTATGATTATCAAAATCCTGATCGACGCGGTTCTAAAGGATATTCTCCAAAGTTAATGTTACGAGCACTTTTAGCGATGAAAATATATTCAATTCCAACGGTTGTCTTACTCATCGAAAGGCTTAATTCCGATTTCAAATTTCGCTATTCCTGCGGTTTTAGCCTGAGTGGTCGTATACCTAGTGAAGCTACTTTTAGCCGGTTTTTAGCCAGGTTAGCCGAAAATGAATCTCTCTATCAGCTATTTTTGAGTGTTGTCGAAAAAAGCCGTCAGCTTGAAATTATTGACTCGGAAATCCTAGTTATTGATTCAACCGCAATTGATTCTTACGAAAAGAAATGCCCGAAAAAAGAGTTGCGCCAAGATGGCACTAAAGCTGATTGGGGTTCTAAAAAAGACAGCAACGGCAATCAATTAACCTGGTTTGGTTACAAGCTCCATTTAGCAGTTGACCCAAAAAGCGAATGTCCGGTTGATCTTATATTAACTCCAGCCAGTGTAAGTGACGGCGAGATAGCCTTACCTCTTGTCGAAAGACTTGCTGGGCGGGGTTATATATCCAAGTATGACATTATGGATGCCGGATATGACTGGAACAACATTTACCAAACCATCTTTGAAGTTTATAAGGGTCAAGCTATTATTCCCTTAAACCCTAGAAACGAGAAACAACCACCAACCGGTTTGGATTTTGACGGCACACCAGTTTGTTCGGCTGGTTATCGCATGATTTATTGGGGTGAAGGTAAATTCAGATGCCCCCATGTTCTTGGCAAAGTTGATTGCCTATTTGGCTCTAATTGGTGTTCCAGTTCGAATTCGAATTATGGTCATACCGTTAAAACTAAAGTCAAAGATGACCCACGACGGTTTAGTAACCCCCACCGAAATAGTCGAAATTGGATCCTGTTATATCATAAGCGAACAGCGGTGGAAAGAGTCAATGGCCGTCTGAAAGGTCATTTAGGGCTAGAAAATTTCAAGGTTCAAGGCATTAAAAAGGTTTTGGTAAATATGTTGCTCAGTAATATTTGTCTTGTAGCCAATACTATTGCTGTTAATCAAAAGGGTTGTCGCAAATCTGTCGCATAAGGATGTGAGTAAATCTAAAACTTTATCTTTTTGAAGTCTGTTTCTTACGATGAAAGATTTGTCTCCTTTTTTAGATATATGAATTATGAAATTCGCTCAAGTAATAAATCAGTGGGCAAAAAATTAAAATAAAACTTGAGGGGAATCATGTACGAAAAAACTTATAAGTATGACGAGCAAAATGATTTGTTTGTTTATGAAAATGCAGGTACTTTAAATTATTCCGACGGAAGCGAAAAATATTTTATTGATTTATTTACAAAAATCGACAACGCAAACCCCGTTGAGCTACAGAAATTCATCAAAGATTGGCCGACGCGGTATCATTTATCGATCATGCGTTCCAATATACTTGAGAGTGTCGCAAATCTTCTTAATAAAGATGGTGAAGTGCTTGAACTTGGGGGGGGGATCGGCGCCGTCACCGGATGGTTTGCTGATAATTTTAAAAATGTTGATGTTATTGAAGGTAGTCTAAACCGAGCTAAAGCATTAAGGCTCAGGACTAGAAACAAAGATAACGTAAGGGTGTTGGTTGGAGATATCGCTAAGGTTGAATATCCTAGGGAACATTATGATTTAATATCCTTAATTGGTGTCTTGGAATACCTCCCTTTTTATTCTAATGTGGCTCCCTATAAAGTTTGTCTCGACTTCCTTAAAAAAGTTAATAAAAATTTCCATGAAAACGGTATATTGGTAATCGCCATTGAAAATAAATTGGGAGCCAAATACTTTTCGGGGTGTACTGAGGATCATAATAGTGAATTATTCTCCGGAATTATGGACTATCCTAAAAAATCCCCCATCACTTTTAGCCGGAATGAACTTGAGGATCTTTTAAAAGAAAGCGGTTTTACCAATATTCAATTTTATCACATGTTCCCTGATTATAAATTACCGGTATTATTTTTTAGAGAAGATCCAGCAATATATGAAACCAATCCATCACTATTTGCGAGGGGTTTATTCCCTGATTATTCTGGTAAAAGAGAATTTTTATTTTCAGAACCATTGTTTTTAGAATCTATTTATAAAGCCAGATTACTTCATCATTTCTCTAATTCATTTTTGGTATTATGTTCAAATTCTGGTAAGGTTAATTTGAAAACAGATTGGATTGTGAAAAAGTTTTGGAATAAGGAGAATACTAGGCCGGAATTCCATCATACTATACAATTTCTTCAGAAAGATAATAAATTATTGGTTGAAAGAAAACCTTTAGCTAACGGAAAAGAGACATTTACTATAGAAGACATTCAATTTCAGCTAAAAAGTGAAGTTTTTGTTCAAGGAACGAGTTTATTGCTGCTAGCTTATCGAAGTGTCATTGAAGATCAAAGTTATTCAGGTTTGATAACTATCTTAAATAATGTATTATCAAATTTAAAACAACAATATGGGTTAAAAAACGTTGACGAAGAGGGTTATGAATATATTGATGGGGCTGCCATTGATTATTGCTTATGGAACATCGTTCAGGATGATGCTTCTAAGTTACATTTTATTGATCAAAAATGGAAATATTTAAAAGCTATAACTGCCGACTTTGTGATATTTAGGAGTATTATTGGACTTTATGGAGATGTGTATCCATTTATCCAGGAGAGTAACCTTTCTGATTTTGTTATTAGGATAATGAAAAAACTTTTCCCAAAATATAATGAAGTACGGTTTAAATATAATCTTAATATGGAAGAAGATTTTGAGAAACAAGTATACAAACCGGAGATTATTATTAAGAATAATGGTCAAATAAGAAAAAATATAGTTGATCAGATTAAGAAATTAAAAGAAATAGAAAATCAAAAAATGTTAGTCATCCTAGAAAGATTGTTAGTGACCGGAAATGTCTATATATGGGGGGCGGGAACTCATACTATCAACTTATTAAATGTTTTTAATAAAATGAAATTTCCGCTAGATAGGATTACGGGAATTGTTGATTCAAATCCTGATAAAAATAACACTATTATCAATGGAATTCCGGTGTTTTCAAAAGATAACTTTCAAAAAAATAAGTGTAAGGAATGCACAAATATTATAATATCCTCAAAAAGTTTTGAAGATGAAATCTATAGTGATTTACAAAATCTCTTTGGTGATGAAATCAATATAATCAGACTATATCATAATGGACTGAACGTTGATTTATTGTTTGAACAATAAATTATTCATCATTTATTATGATAACTGAAAGAATTAATTGTTAGAGGTTAGAGTGATGGTGGACGGATTAAATTCAGTAGTATCAATTATTATTCCCTTTTTTAATCATATAGTTGATACGAAACGATGTCTAAAAAGTATATTTGAGTCAGGGATTGCCAATGGAGCATATAAATACAAGATAATTTTGGTTGACGACTTTTCAAGCGATAAGTATGATTTTATCGAAGAACAGAAACTGTTGCCAATAAATCTTTTTTTAAACGAAGAAAACCTTGGTTTTGCAAAAACTTGTAATAATGGCGCTAAAGAAGCTAATGGAAAATACTTAATCTTTTTAAATAATGACACAATTGCATTAAACGGCTGGTTGGAGCAGTTACTTACAGTATTTGAAAATAATTCGGATGTTGGGGTTGTTGGTTCTAAACTTTTATATCCCGACAATTCCATCCAACATGCGGGAGTTGCCTTTAATGACGACAATATGCCTTTTCATATCTATCAACATTTCCCAAGTTCGTTTCCTGGGGTGAATCAGTTACGTGAATTTCAAGCAGTAACCGGCGCTTGTTTGATGATCGAAAGAGAATTGTTTAATTATCTTGGAGGCTTTGATGAGGACTATCTAAATGGGCTTGAGGATATTGATTTGTGTTTACGGGTTCGGAAAGCAGGTAAGAAAATCTGTTATAACCCATTAAGCTGTCTCTATCATTTGGAAGCCCAAACCCGCACTTTGAATATAGCAAAACAGCGTAAGAATGTTGAATTATTTGGGAAAAAATGGAGCGATAAGGATTTATGCGATTTTCGTAAGTATTACCAAGAAGATTTAACCGATGATAAGAATTTGCCGAAACAACTCCAGA
>JAAYEK010000247.1 GCA_012728785.1 Bacillota bacterium
GTTTGGGGATTCGCTTGATAAGTGGGCTGGGGAAGATCCCAAGAAAATAGAGTTTGCAAATAGTATTAAAAGAATGGCGGTTGCGGTTGGTACAGGAAAAGATCCGGGAGAAGCGGCGGGGTATGGACTTGTTGTTTCGGCTAGTGAAAGTATAGCTATTGAATATTATTCTAATAAAAAATTTGATTTAAATTCCAAGATATTAATAAAAGGTTCACCAGAACATAAAGAAGAAGTTTTTCGAACGTTACAAGATTTAACAAATGATACTTTAATAATGGATGAAAACGGTTATATTTCTATAAAGAAAATAAATAATACTGGGGATAAACCAACTGGTACAGCATTAATAAGATATTTTATGAAATCAAATGAAATTATAACAATAGTAGAGAGTTCAGATAGACCTACTTATAATAGAAAAACGAAGACCATTAATTTTAATACTAATTATGATTTTGGAACAAAAAAACAAGTTGCATTAGCACATGAATTAATACATGGTTATCATGACATAAAAGGAGATTTTCCTGGTTTTAATTTTCTTGAATATCTAGTTACAGGTTACGGTTATTGGGATAGCGAAAGACAAGTGAGAGGTTTAGGGAAAAAATATCGAAATGAAAGTATAACAGAGAATACTATAAGAGATGAACAAGGTGTTTCAAGATGTAATAACGAGTATGAAACATATTAAGAAATGTTCAAATGTCTTCTGTTTATCATCATTTTTATTATTAATATTCACTAGCGTAGCATAAAAGTTCAAACAAAAAAGCAAATTGAAAATATCGGCTAATTTTATTAACAATATAAACCATAAATAGTACATACAACCATCGATTTTTCATTATATATTCAAAGGACTCGACATACCAAACCGGTAGTCTTTGTCCACATTTTCCAACAAGATTAAATTACAATCGGGTCATAAGTTACATCATTAAGATGACCCGCATCAAGCGTTTCAATCACCTGCCTTTCGGTCATTTGATAGATTGCTTCATAATCTATCCTGCGCCTTCCTCGTGATGTTCGAAGTGGTTTGTGATGCAGTCTTTGAACGAAAGCGGTGAATGGTTTAAACCAATAATTTTTAAGAAGCCGTACCCATTCCCATAAGGTTTTTTCCGAAACGGTTCGGCGTTTTCCAATTATCATTAAGCAGTAAGCCATTAAAGCGATGTAGATTTGATTTTCAACTCCGGTTTGGCTGATGCTGTAAAAGTGTTTAACGGTAAAATGTTGCTTCATCCATTTAAAAAAGAGTTCGATTTGCCAGCGTTTACGGTAAATCTCGGCGATCTCTTCAGCCGGTGTTTCAAAATCATTGCTAATGATTTGGATTAAACGGTTTTGGCTATCATAGGCTTCAATGAGTCGTAACGGTTACTTTACTCGTTTCTTGCCTTCGCCTAATATAATAATAGATTCTCGTTTTACTTGGTTGTTTGAGATATCGGATATTACTTCGACCAGCGCGTTATCTTTTAATCGGGTAACAAACCGAATCTTTCGTTCGGTATAATCGTTAAAAATTTGATAATCAACATAACCTCGGTCAAATACGTGAATCGCATCCGGATCTTCAACAATAAGTGAATTAAGTTCTTTTTTGTCCGCTACTTTTGCCGGTGTGATGTTGACTTGTTCCGGAAAGGCCATTTTCTCATCAAAGCAAATTCTTAAATGGAGTTTAACTCCGCCTTTGGTTTTACGGAACTTGGCCCAAGAGCTTCTACGTAACGCTAAGCTAATGGTGGTGGAATCAATCAGGTTAAGATGTTGACCAGTCTCTTGCCGAAGTTTCCAACTGAGATTGATAAATAAACTTTGTAATATCTCGGTAGGAAATTTGCTTAAACGGCGAGCAATCTGCGAATGACTGATTGATTCCAGTTGAAGGGCTTGGCTTAAAATCGGATTAGCCAAACTTTCACTGATATCCCGAAGCCCGTCAAGATTTTGGATAACGGCATAGGTTAGCATTTGAATGAATGGTTTGGCGAAAAGCTTTTTAGTGTAGCGATCAGCTCCTTTATCGGAAATAGCAGTAAAAAAATCTTTGTTAAAAACGGTTTCAAACAGTTGAATAAATGTGGATTTTGTAGTATCTTTGTCCATAGGCTCTCCTTATTTTAGAGATTCTGGCGGGACAAAGACTGCCTAATCTCTATTATAAGGAGTTTTTTCATGCTTTTCGATGCTTTTTCTCTTGTTTTTAACTGTTTTTAACCTTTCTCTTGGGTTGACTTTTGTAAATTTTGTTTATGCTACGCTAGTGATTAATATTATCAAAATGGAGTATTAACATGTTTTATCAAAAAA
>JAAYEK010000248.1 GCA_012728785.1 Bacillota bacterium
AATGAAACGGAAAAGTATCTTTTGATATAAAAAGTCCCACCGTTATACTCTAAAACAGATGTCTCACATTTTTTCTTACGTTTAACTATTTGAGGTTTGTTCAGGCCATGAAAACGATCATCATTATGTGATTTTTGGTATAGCCAGAAATACTTAATTAAATCCTCCGCCAGACCATAATTTAGATCATCCTGATAGTAAACTTTAATTTTTGAATTATATTTCTTCCTGTCTATTTTAAACCTCTTTTTCACCTTTATTATTATAACCGCCTATTCTTTTCAATTTTCATTATTACATCATTTAGAACTAACAAGTATTTTCTATTTAACCATTATTCATGATCCTCTTTACAAACCGCTTCATAATAACTCATAGTACTATCTACCATATTATCTATTGTATAACCCGCCATTGCTGTCTCATATCCAGCGCGACCCAATTGGTCGCATAAAATCGGATTCTCCAATAACTTAATTATTTCTTCAGCTAGTTGTTGCGGAGAACCCGGCTGAATCAAGACCCCGTTATAATTTGGTTCAATAATTTCAACTATCCCCCCAACTGCCGAAGCTATCACCGGTTTTTGAACTAACATCGCTTCGATGATAGATAACGGCATAGCTTCGCGATAAGACGGCAATACGAGAATATCAGTAGCTGTCATGACGACTGGAACATCACTTTGATACCCTGCAAAAACAACTTTGTCTGACAATCCTTTTTCAACAACTCTATTCAACAAATCTTCCTTTTCCGGACCATCGCCCACAATCAAAAAACGAAAGGGAATCGAACAACTCTTCATATAATCCAAGGCGTCAATTAAATCAAAATGACCCTTCGCTCTTCGGATCCGTCCCAAAAGAGTAATAACTTTTTCTTTCGGTAAAATCCCAAATCTTTTTTTAAAATCCTCCGCTTTGGATTTCAGGAGTATTTTATCGTTAAACTTCTTTTCATCTACACCATTATAAATAGTGACTACATTTTTTGGCTCTGCCACAAATTTTCGAATGAATTGTTCTCTAATAGCTTCACTAACTGCTATTACATGTTTGAATAACTTTCCATGAATTGATTTAAAAGGAGCATTATGCCAGTCGTCATGTAATGTTAATACAAAGGGAATTCCCATTTTCCGTTTGATCATCGCTCCATAATAACCTGCAGTTCGATATTGGGCATGAATTATATTAATATCATGTTTTAATAAAACCTGTTTTAGTTGTTGATAAATAGTAAAATATTTAAAAGGATTCTTGGTTCGAAATGGTAGTTGATAATGATGGACATTTGCAACCTGCAAATCGGAATTTACTAAACCCGTCACGAGTACTACATTGTGTTCCCGCTCTACCAATCCCTTGGCCAATGATAGAACATAGGTCTCACCGCCTCCAAATTTCCAAGGATGCGAGAATAGTAAAAGGATGTTCATATAAACTATGCCTTTCAATTTTGTTAATCAATCAGTATAATTTGAGTAAAAATCATAAATATATTCTATAAAATTATTATAAACTCCTGTCTAATACTGAATATAATTTGAGTAATTAATTCTTGATATGTAAATTACTTATATACCTCTCCCAGCCGGAAACCGGCGCATAAAAGCACAAAAGCCTCGATTACTCGAAGTCTTTGTTTTAAAATTAATCCTGGCAACGTCTCACGGGGCCCGGACGGCCCTAGGGCGAGGCGTCCAAGGATGGACATTAGCCGAGCCTACTTCTCCCAGCCGGAAACCGGCGCATAAATGCACAAAGACCTCGATTACTCGAGACTTTCGTTATA
>JAAYEK010000249.1 GCA_012728785.1 Bacillota bacterium
TAAATAACTGCTTTCACTATTGTAATAACCTGCCCCGGTCCGGATGTTCATCATTCCGCAGGCTGATTCTAAAAGGAACTTCTTAATCGACGGCAGTTCACATTCGAATAATTCAAAGCTATCTGCTTTATCGATAGTGAGAATAATGATTGGCTGGTTGTTTGATTGTTTGTCGTTCAAGGGTAAAGCAAGACAGTTGCCCCCAATCAGATTCCATCCAAACAACATAGCTAGAATAGCCCCAACCGCCAGTCGATAGTTCATTTTTCACCTGTCCTCGTTCCCCGTAATTAATAAAAAACCTCTTCTAAACACAAACCTATCGCTGGTGCAGTTGGACCGGCCAAAGTACGATCCTTTTTATCAATCAAGCTTTTGAATTTCTCAATAGGCCACTTGCCGCTTCCTACCAGTATTAAGCTTCCAACGATATTCCGAACCATATGATAAAGAAACCCATCAGCGTTGATCAAAATTGTGACCAGGAAACCGGCTTGGTGTAGCTGGCAAAAATGAATAGTTCGAATTGTATTGCTTACTATTGAACCAGCTGCCTGGAAACTTTTGAAATCATGCCTTCCTACCAAAACAACGGCAGCATTTTTCATTCGCTCCAGATCTAATTGATGACGGCAATAATAAACAAAATTTCGATTAAAAAGGGGGCGTAATTCATCATTATAAATATTATAAGAGTATGTCTTGTTTTTAGCAGAATAACGGGCATGAAAATCCAATACCGTTTCTTCTGCCGACCGGATTAAAATATCCTCCGGTAAAAGGCTATTAAGAGCCTTTTGTATTTTTACGGCCGGTAATTGGTTAACAGTTTTAAAGTTCACCACTTGACCACCAGCATGTACTCCGGCATCAGTCCTACCTGACCCGATGATATTAACCTTACAGTTTAATATCATCCCTAATTTATCTTCTAATACTCCTTGAATGGTTGGACCGTTTGATTGCCGTTGAAAACCCGCATAATTGGTTCCCTCATAGGCTAAAACCATTTTGATATTCCGTACCGGATTATCCATCACATCACCATATTTTAAATATCTGCCATGCTATTAAAAGAATTGCCATTCCAATTATTAAATGATCCGTAGAGCGTAGCTTTAACTCTTCAATAGAACTACGCTGCATTCCCGGTCGATATCCTCTTGCTTCCATTGCTATGGCCAATGCAGCCGCCTTACGGATGCTAGCAAAAAACAGTGGGATAATCGTGCTCTTAATCCAACTAGAACTATTGCTAATCTTAAAGCCGGGTTTTATACCTCTAATCTTTTGAGCTACCAATATATTTTCACTTTCGTAAAACAATTCGGGAATAAACCTGACTACTAATCCCATCATTAAGGGTATATCTAAACCACCTATCCCCAACCCTTCGAATGGCTTTAATAACCGAGAAAATCCCTCAACTATAACCATTGGTTTGGTAACATAACTTAACCAAGTCGCTACCAAAATTATCGCGAACAATCGCCCACTCACACTTAACGCCCTGGGATAATTAGTTACAATGGTAAGATACCAATTGTTTTGATTAAAAGGCGCCATTAAATTGATGATAAATGGGATTAGCAGCAACCATTTAAATTTTAAGAGTGTTTCCCATTCCAAACGCCAAGGTAATTTGGAAATAGGATATAACAGGACTATTATCAAACATAATAAAGCAAGCCCTATCCCCTCGCTTGCTAATAAAGTAATCATCAGTGCCATAACGGCTATTATCTTACTGCGTGGGTCAAGCCTATGCCAAAAGGATTGCCCCGGATAATATATTCCGATTAAATTCATAATCCTAGATCCATTAGTCCTTGTAATAAATCATCAGGTATCCCCTTAACCTTTAATTCGACTAGTTCCGGAATGGCCAATCCACTCTTACTTATTAATTCTATATAGTCCTCAAAATCAGACTTGCCGAAATCAGCTGTAATTTTACCCTGATTTATAACCAGATAACGGTCTACGTTCCGGTA
>JAAYEK010000020.1 GCA_012728785.1 Bacillota bacterium
ACCTCATTGATTTTAAACTATTTAAAGATAAGAAAGATACAGCCGAAATCGCACGCTTTGTCGCGCAGCAAATTTGCGAAGACTGTATCGATGAATATCACAAACTTAAATCACGTTTGAAGTGATAATAAAACTTACTTATTTTCAGCTCTGGCCATTTTAATAAGGTTTTCCAATTGCTTAAGATAATCCTGAAAAGCCTCGCTCCCTTTTTCAGTAATCCGGCAGGTAGTATGAGGCCTTTTGCCTTTATAGCCTTTGATAATCTTGATATACCCCGCATCCTCCAGAACCCGCAGATGCGCCCCTAGATTCCCGTCAGTCAGGCCTAGTTTGGATTTGAGCCCGTTAAAATCCATTTCCTCAAAGGAAATTAGCAAGGTCATTATCCCCAGACGGGCTTTGACATGAAATATTTCATTCAACTCGAAAATAACATCCTCAGCCAACTTTCACCACCTGCTTCCGGAAGATGTAACCGGTAAAGAGCAACCCTCCTCCACCAGCTAATGCCAGCCAGATAAAAAGATAAGGTATTGGGATTATTAGTGAAATAAATGCCGCAAAGATTAGCCAGCAACCGATCATGGCAAGCTGCCTGTCGAAAAAGATGCTGTTAGCCAGGTAAATCACACCAATCTGAAAAGGCCAATAAGCATTAATCAAATTAAGATTAGATCCGCTGCGAAACGGCAAAGGAAACAATATTACCGCCACTACCCACATTAAAAGGCTTAACCAACCCAGTTTTTTTAATAAAGCCGGAAAATATCCCGTCCGACGTCCCATCCGGTAACAAATTAGAGCCGTGGCCAAAATACCAATGCTACTCATTGTCAACCACATCATACCAAGCTGCTTATGGGGAATTATGATTGAACTTAAGTAAGCAACCAGCCATATGAAACCCCATAGAAAGAAGTAGGGATATCCGTAAGCAATCTTGATACGGCTTTGGTCGGCCAACTCTTTTAAATAAGATATCTGGTCCAGAACGTCATCGGGTTTAAGTAAATTAGTTTTCATAAAAGTATCCTCCTTCAATTTATTATGGATGAGTGAATTTGAAAAAGATTATCCCCATCCTTTGTTACCAACTACTCTTGGTAAAATACCCTAACTATTTTAATTCACTTTGTGAGGCAGAGTAATTTTAACTCTATTATACAGAGTACTATGTCATAATTCAATACCTATTTTATAATTATCTGGTTGACAAATTATTTAATTGGAAATAAAATAGTACTGAAAATTCAGTACTAAAATTGAAAGGCTCGATATGACTAGAAAAAACATCCCCGATGCTAAAAATCGAATTCTACAAGCCGCGGTTAAAATTTTTGCCCAAAAAAGTTTCGATGGTTCCCGGATTGATGAAATCGCCGCCGAAGCCAAGGTCCCTAAATCCCTAATTTATTATCATTTCAAGAACAAAGACGAGATCCTTGAGGTTTTACTCCAAGGATTTATTCGGGAATATACTGAATTGCTCCAAATCGCCCAAAACGATACCCACCAAATGAAAGCTGCGAAATTGCCGGAACGGATGAAGCATCATTACCAAGAATTCTTTCAACAGAACGCTGGCTTGATCCGGATTATTCTAATTGATTCGCTAAAAAAATCAACCAAAAAGCCGATCATCTATCAGATGGTTGAGACCTTGGTCGATACGGATCAAAAATTTACGAGTGACCCGGAGGCTTATGATCGGAAAGAACGGTTGGTGGCGGAGTTTTTTACTAATATTATCCCAAATTGCGCTTATTTGTGTTTTGCGGAATCTTGGATCGACTATTTTGATATGGAGCAAAAAGAATTTGACACCATGTTTCTAAGGGTGATAGCGGCTACCCATGGCGTATATCATCAAAATCATCAGTAATTGAAAATGAGTTAATTCGAGGATGAGGGAGACGGGAGACAGAAGTTAGGAGTTAGGAGATAGAATTGACGGTAGTGCTCTTGGGCTTTTGAATATTTAGATCAAGTTTGGCGCGGGTCGGGAATTGGTTGGATCACTAATATCAAATATTTTAAAAAAGAAAGGATGCTGTTAATGAAAGTCTTAGTTTTAAACGCTTCACCGCGGAAGGACGGAAGTACGGTAGGGATTTTAAAGCAAATTGTGGAAGGCATCAACAAAGAAGATCAAATCGAATGGATTGATGTATCTGAACTTTCCATAAAACCTTGCGCGGGATGCCTCGGTTGTAGGCCTAATAAAGTATGTGTTCTACCAAAAGATGACGCTCAGATTATAGGTAGAAAAATCAATGAAGCGGATCTGTTAATCGTCGGAACTCCTGTTTATTGGAGCAATATGGCCGGTACTTTAAAAAACTTATTTGACCGTAACGTCACTACCTTTGAAGATTTCTCCACAGGCAGTTTCCCAAAACCATGTCAGGAAGGAAAGAAAGCCGTAATTGTCGCAGCCTCAGCCGCTCCTTGGCCCTTTAACGGCAAAGGCGCCGTTAATTCGGTTAAAACAATTTTGCAAGCCGGAGGTTACCGTATCACCGGCATTATTAATTACGGCGGATCGGCATTAGGAAAAGAACTTCCCCAAAAAATCGCCCAAAAGGCAAGAAAAATTGGAAACTCGTTATAACTTAATAAATCCGAATCAAGAAAACTATGCTCTAAGGATGGTTGATTGAAAGGTTTGTAAAACTGTAAAACCAAAATTGCAATGCATACCGGAGGATTTGGACGCAGTATTGGCGAAATAATTCACCGAATATTGTTGGCGTAAGGCCTCAAAATCTCTCCCGGCTTTGATCAGATCCCTCACCTTGAAGGCGAGTTTTCGTTGTTCCTCCACCTTTTCGTCGCTGTAGCTATTCTCATCTTGGTCCTTGGTGGGGATGATACTATGCTGCGCGATGGCCTTAGCCGGATTAACGAAGGTTTTCTTATTGCCCTCATAATACTCCCGCATCATCGCTTCCGATGGTGAAATAGTTAATCCCGTAATCGCAGGCTATCTGGGAAGCCAGTACCAGATCGACAACTTCAGCAAAGGCCTCGGACCCCATCAGTTTCTTCTGGGCGTCGCTAAGCTTTTTACCTTGTTTTTTTAAGTGATTTTCCGCTTTGGCCAGCTTACCCATGTAGCGTTCGTTAAAAAACCGCAGCTTGATCGGTTCCCCGTTAACCTCTCCGGCATATTCGGCGGGATAATCCTTGATTTTCAATGATTTTTTAAACAACCCCAACTGGTCTCCATTTCAAATGATTGGGCCAAATACTTGAGATTAATATAAAAGGTATTGTCATAGATAACCGGTTCGATAAACAGCAGTAATCCATCCAGCATGGTTTGATAACCGCTGTCTTCGACCTTGATATTTTCTTTTTTGATAGTGCCGTTATTCTCAGTGTCTTTTGGGTTTTCCGGCGCGTGGCCATTTTTAATGAAATTAACCGTCTTGGTTACGTCGTTCTTTTCATAACCGCAGTTCAGATAGGAACAGATCTGGTCAATCGGCGCATAGACGTTTTCCTTATCAACTATGGTGTCAATTTTGAGCGGAAAACCGTTCAAACTGATGCTGACGGCATTCAATTGCGGGGTCTGTGTTCCGATAGAAAAAATTATTTTCCCTTTTTTTTCATATTAACCACTCCCGATATATTTTATTAGTTTAAAAATAAATGTGCAATAAATTGAACATTCTGATAAATAAGTTCTGCTCACTAAAAAAGAAGATACTTTTTCATTTTAAATAAATTTTTGGTATAATTAAATAATTACATTATTATCGAAGGAAGAACATGCATATTGACATCAGCGCAATAATCATTTTAATGGGGATTATTCAAGGCTATTTTCTGGCGTTTATCTTATTTAGCAATCGAAACGGTAATTATCAGGCCAACCGCTATCTAGGATTACTTCTTTGCTCTTTCTCCACCAGTATCGTTAATATTTTTTTATTGAAGATAAATCTGTATAAGGTTTTGCTTTATACATCAAAAATGTCCGTCATTATCCTTTACTTTTTCGGACCGTTATTATTATTTTACGTTCATTCATTAGTTGATCAAACATTCCGTTTGAGGTATCCCGACTGGTTACATTTTTTACCAGCCTTAATGGTTTTCGCATACTATACCCCTTACTATTTAGCGGAAGGGCCTGATAAATACGCTTTCTTTCTTATCCCAGCCGGTATAAAATTTTTCCGGTATGCGCATTATGAATTTTTTGTACTGTCGATCAGCGCCCAGATCCATCTCTGGATTTATCTCTTGGTTGTTCACCGATTTGTCAAACAATATCACCGCAGTATTAAAGACTTTTATTCTAATATTGAACAACACAATCTAAGGTGGATCCAATTTTTCCTATCCTGCTTCGAAGTAGTTTATATCATTATATTTTTTCTATGTATTGTTCTGCTGGTTGTCAATTATATGGTTTCCTTTATTTTGGTAGGTATTACTGTCTCCATAGGCATCTTTATCCTGGGATATCGTGGTTTGAAACAGACCGAGATATTCACCTTAGAATCTTCCTTGAAAAAAACCAAATACGAATCGAGCGAACTTCCCAGAAAGCTTGTTCAATCTTTAATAGTCAAACTAAAGATCCTAATGGAGGAAGATAAGCTCTTTACCATTACCGAATTGAACCTTGATGATCTGGCGAAAAAGCTTTCTGTTTCAAAAATTATTTTATCCCAGTACATCCGTGATTACCTTAAAACAAACTTTTTTGATTATATCAACCGGCTGCGGGTCGAAGAGATGAAGCGTTTGCTCCTTGACCCGGAAAAACAATACATGACTATAGTTGCCTTGGCGAATGAAGCGGGTTTTAACGCCAAATCCACCTCCAGTCGTATTTTTAAACAGTTTACCGGAATGACTCCATCTGCATTCAGAAAAGATAATTGCTGTAAAGACAAGCGAGACTCAGTGTCGTTTTAGTAATCCTCACCGAAATAGCCGTAATTGGACCCTGTTATACCATAAGCGAACAGCCGTAGAAAGAGTAAATTCCCGCTTAAAAGTCCATTTGGGATTGGAAATTTTCAGGCTCACCATGAAGCTTATAGCCGCCAGGTTAGTTGATTGCCATTGCTGTCTTTTTTGGAGCCCCAATCTGCTTTAGTACCGTCTTGAGCCAAAACTTTTTTAGGGCGTTTCTTTTCGTAAGCGTTAATATCCGTAGAATCAACAACCAAGTTTTCACAACCGATGATTCCCATTTCACGGCCTTTTTGAACAACTTTTAAAAATAACTGGTAGAGTTCTTCGTTCTCGGCTAATGCATTGATAAACCGACTAAAAGTAGCTTCGCTTGGGATAGGTCCGCTCTTAACTTTATCTCCTTCAGTTTTGGGAATTTTGGTTGTCGTAACTTGAAAAAAACTTTCAGTAGCTATGAACCGTATCAGTCTCCAACCCAATATTTATCATCTATGGTCTTATTGACAAACGATGTCCCCGACTCGTCGCTGGAGATGGATAATTCATCTCATTGTACAACAGGCAACCTGATTCGAACCTGAATCCAAGTCCAAGGAGGTAGATGATTAATTCATCTACCGACCTCTCACACCACCGTACGTAACCTTCGGTATACGGCGGTTCTCTAGTTTCTCTCACACCAGCTACCCCATAAAAACGAAGATCATGAGGGGCAAAAATTAAAATAAAGAAGTCCCATTGGGTAAAGTGGGACTTCTTTTGGCTTGTTTTTTTCATAATTTTCCATTAATATTTGTATGGATAAATTTATTAGATAACCCAATTTAAGTTATTTTTTTAAAAAAAACTCACGGAGGTAAAAAGATGAAATCATTTAAAAAAACATTGTTCTATTTGTTACTGGTTTTATTAGTAGTTGCACTTGTTCTTACCGGCTGCGGTAGCGGTAGCGGTGATATTCCACAAAACTTGAAACCTGTTGCTGTCGATGATAGTGCGACTACCGATGATGATATCACGATCTCTATTGATGTATTGGCAAATGATATTAGTTCCAGCGGAGATTTGCGAATAACCGGCGTCAATCAGCCGGATAAAGGCCAAGTTACTATCGAAAACAATAAAATTAGCTATATTCCGGACGATACCGGTGATTATAGTTTTTCTTACCATATTGCTGATGATAATGGTACAGCCACAGCGATAGTTAGGGTAACTGTCAATCTCGGTTTAGGCGATCTTCCGATTCGCAGACGGTATTGACCCTTTGGGATAATTGAGAACTCAAGATTAACAATATGTTTTCGATCTGAAAAAGGTGGCTTGCGCCACCTTTTTCATTTTAAACATTTTAGGCCGTTGATCTGATAATTACTTAACCTCGGGAAGTTTAGCAAATCCCTTCTGTAGATCCTCATCGCTGGGAATGTAATCGGTCATGGTTTTATTCAAATAGGCGTCATAAGCGGTCATATCAAAGTAGCCGGTGCCGGTGAGGCCGAAGAGAATAGTCTTGGCTTCGCCGGATTCCTTGCATTTTAAGGCTTCATCAATGGCTGTCCGGATAGCATGGGCCGATTCCGGAGCCGGTAGAATGGTCTCCTGCTTGGCGAAGAAGACCGCCGCCTCAAAGACCTTGGTCTGCTCCACCGCTACCGCTTCCATATAACCGTCATGGTAAAGCTTGGAGAGGATCGGCGACATTCCGTGATAGCGCAAACCTCCGGCGTGGTTGGCGGAAGGCATAAACTCGCATCCCAAAGTGTACATTTTGGCCAAGGGGGTCATCTTACCGGTATCACAAAAATCATAGGCATAACGGCCCCGTGTTAAGGAGGGGCAAGAGGCGGGTTCGACAGCGATAATCCTGGGCGCAGCTTTACCCAGCAATTTATCCTGGACAAAAGGAGCGATCAAACCGCCTAAATTGGAACCGCCACCGGCGCAACCAATGACGATATCAGGATATTCATCCAATAATTCCATGGCTTGTTTGCTCTCTAAACCGATAATCGATTGGTGCAATACGACCTGATTTAATACGGAACCCAGGACGTAACGACACCCTTCGGTGGAAACCGCTTTTTCGACTGCTTCGGAGATGGCGCAGCCAAGACTGCCGCCGGTCTCCGGATCATTTTCGAGAATGGCGCGACCGGCGTTAGTAGTCTTACTGGGGCTGGGGATGATCTCGGCCCCGAAGGTCTGAATTACCGATCTCCGGAAAGGCTTTTGCTCGTAAGAGCATTTTACCATATAGACGATTAAGGGCAGCTTAAAAAAGGAACAAGCTTCCGCTAAGGCTGTACCCCATTGACCGGCGCCGGTTTCAGTGGTCAAACTGGTCAGGCCTTGCTGCTTGGCATAGTAGGCTTGGGCGGCCGCCGAGTTCAGCTTATGACTGCCGGAGGTGTTGTTACCTTCAAATTTGTAATAGATTCGGGCCGGTGTGTCTAAAGCTTTTTCAAGGTTGTAAGCTCGAATCAATGGCGAAGGGCGGAACATCTTATAAAAGTTTTGTACCTCTTCAGGAATATCAAAATACCTGGTAGTTCCATCCATCTCCTGCTTGGCAAGTTCCTCGCAAAATACCGGATATAAATCCTCTGCCGATACCGGTTTTAAGGTTGCCGGGTTCAACATCGGGTCCGGCTGCTCCTTCATATCCGAACGGATATTGTACCACTTCTTCGGCATCTGCTCCTCGGTAAGATAAACTCGATGGGGGACTTTCTTTGACATAAACATTCTCCTCTCTACTCAACTTGTTTTCGAAGATGGATCTTCGTTAATGTATATAAACGGCAGTAACCGGGCCGATCATATTTTTGTTTTTTTCATCAGAAGAACTGTATTCCGCTTTTACGAGGATACTAGCTCCTCCCTTTCCACCGACGGTAATGGTCCCGCTGTAGATAACATTACTTTTCCAAAAGAGTGTTCCTTCCACGAAAAACCGGTAGTTCCCCGGGGAAACCGGATTACCCTGCCGATCATCACAGTTCCAAGTATAGGTCAATTTGCCGGTTCGGGGTGTGGCCCCACTGACTGCATCGATCTCTTCCTTGGCTGCCTCGGCTCTTTTCGATCTCTTCACCCAAGTCTTTAAAGAATCCTCTCTGGTCTTATAGCCCTTCCGTGCGGTAAAATTAGTAACATACAGAGTTTTTAAGAAATTACCCTCTGCGTCTTCAATCCAGACTGCAAATTGGTTGCTGGCATACCCTTTTTGCTTGACAAAAGGAAAGGAGATCTCCACCTTCCCCAAAGAACTTTGCCCCAGAGACGCCGAGGTCTTGTCCGTTTTTGCAAGGGCTGTTACGGGTAAACTTATCCCTCGCGATGGCGCGAACATTCCCACCGTAATCCCTAAGCTAAAAAGCATGCCAAAAATGACCAAATACAAGATCATCCGTTTATTCACGACACTTCACTACCTTTCGAAAAATCTTACTACTCCCATTCCTTCCAAACCTCCGGCCGGTATCCGACGGTTGCCTTGGCCCCGTTTCGGACTATCGGTGTCACAAGCAGCAAGGGATCATTTAATAACTCTTCTTCCAGGTTATGCACTAAATACTTAAGATTCCTTTTTTGATACTGCTTGCCTTCCCTATCAACCAACTGCTCTATCCCGCCTACCGCAGCTTTGACGCTGTTTAACTCCCCTTTACTCATTGCTTTCTCAGCGAGATTTATATATTGAAATTTAATGGCCCGTTCTTTGAAGTAACGTTCGGCCTTGCGGGTGTCCTGACATTTCTTAGTACCGAAGATTTGGATGTTCATAGTAAAAGGCCCTTTCATTAGAAATACTTCACTAATATTCTTTATGTTAGCCGTTATTCCCTGCAAATTCGGTTCTATAATTGAAGCTAAAGGTACGGCCTCTTTTATATTAAGCAATGTTATGAACTGAAGCCGGTTTTTGAAGCGGAGCTAAAGAAAATCGGTGAATATATACGGGAAGTGACTGAGCATGGTTGATAAGCTCGCCCCCTCCACCGGTTTAAGAAACATTTTGGTTCATGAATATTAAAAAATCGATGATCAGATAGTATTTAAGTCCATTACCAATGTCCTAACTTTTTACCGCCAATATCTACAAATTATTGCTAAATATCTAGGTTGTAACTAATAACTACTTAGAAAATGCATTATCGCCTCTCTCTTGCTCTCCCCCAGTGAAGTCCATTCGAAGCTGTCGCACTTAGGCTAATTTTCATCCTTTAATGTGCCCCGGCGAGCCGGGGTGGGCGACTACTTAACCTCGGGAAGTTTAGCAAATCCCTTCCTTAGATCCTCATCACTCGGAATATAATCAGTCATGGTTTTATTTAAATAAGCGTCGTATGCGGTCATATCAAAGTAGCCGGTTCCGGTAAGGCCGAACAGAATAGTCTTGGCTTCATCGATGGCTGTCCGGATTGCATGAGCTGATTCCGGCGCCGGCAAGATGGTCTCCTGCTTAGCGAATAAGACCGCCGCCGCAAATACCTTATAATAACGATTATGAAAATGGAACAAGCGGGAAGCGCAAGCCATTTTCATAAAAAAAGCCCCTGTCTCAGTATTTACTGGGACAGAAGCTGATTTCCGACTCCTGCGGTACCACCCGGTTTGGCGCATTGCGCCCTCTCGACTCATATACATATCCTACAGTATCATATATGCTCCCTGGTTAACGGATGGAGATTCCGTCGGGTATTACTTAGCGGCCCTTGCCGCCTTTCCTCCCGCCCTCGTAAGCCCATTCGGTATCGGATTTATACTGCAATCCCACCATCTGCAGCTCTCTAAAGAATAAACAGCCGACACTTACTACTCTTACTCAACGGTTTCAATTATTCCGGATTATAATTGCTTTACAATAACACAAATGTTACAATTTATATCGATTGGTTTATTTTAAGTATATCCAATCCAGGATCGAAAGTCAATCCGATTATTGCTTTAACATAACTGTCTCCAAACGGTCACATTATTTAACCTGGCATTCATCTCATTTTTTTAATCATGCCGTATAATATGATTAAAGGAGGTGAACATCAATGCAAGGTTTAGAACTTTTTGCAATGTATTTCGTGAAGAACTTAGGAAACCAGGAGAACCAAAAAAACCGTGAAGCTAAAAGATAAACTTCATGGTTTTTTTGGGAACGGTTTTAATAAATGTTTAATCCGCATCTTTCCTCCCCTACCTTTTAGAATATAAAAAAATAAAGCCCACAGTTCTACTGAGGGCTCAAACTACAAGTTCAATTGCTACTTCATTTAACTACTATAACCTTATCATATTAATATATCCGCTTGAATTTTTTCCCTCTTCATTGCTAAGCATAATAATCACTATCTGTTTCTTAATATCTCGAAATATATATGAACTAAAACCCTGAATAGCGCCTGTATGATACATAATATCAAATATCAAAGTATCTGAAACTGATCCATACCATCCATAGCCATAATTATTAGATTGCGAACCTGGCGTAAACATCTTGCTTAGTGTTTTCTTTGTAACTATTATTTCGGTATAGAGGGCTTGATCCCATTTATAAAGATCATCAATGGTCGAATAAAGACCACCAGCAGAATAGGCTATCGACATATCAAGTTTAATCGCTTCTTCTAGTTTCGGTTTAATTGAATAGTATCCAACAGCCGTATCTTTAAATTTGGTTTTACTATCATATCCTGAATTTTTCATATCTAAAGGAGTAAAAATGTTTTCTTTAATAAAATCTCCATATTTTAAACCAGATACTTTTTCGATAATATATCCAAGTAAAATATAATTGGAATTGCAATATTGAAACCTTTCTCCCGGTGTGAAGTTAAGGGGTTTATTTTTAAACAGATTTATTAGGTCTTCCGGAGAGTAATAATGATTTCCGCTTTCAATAAGTTCTTTACTCATAAAATATTCCGCAATCCCGGATGTGTGGGTTAAAAGGTTATGGATTGTAATCTTATCACCATTCGGATAAGGTATATATTTTGAAATAAACTCATCTGTGCTAAGCTTCCCCTTTTCTTCCAAAATCAGAACAGCTATGGCCGTAAACTGTTTGGTTAGAGACCCAATTCTAAAAATAGTCGTTGGGGTATTCGATATTCGTTTTTTAAAATTGGCCTTGCCATACCCTTTTCTTAATAAAACTTTACAATCTCTTGCTATTAGTATTGAACCGTTAAAATATTCTTTTAAATAATCTTCTCCTAACTCTGGCGCCGCATTTGCAAACTGGCTTAGTATCATTAAGGATAATGCAAAGCTTAAGATCCAATTAACAGATTTTTTAGTATTCATCCTCATTCTCCTCGTAAAATCTTTTCGGTAATTATCACAATTAACAGGTTTTCAGAAAAGGGTGATTCGGTTTGTTTTATTAACAATTCAACAAACACGAGAATACTTAAGATTATCCCTATTACCGGTAAATTCGTATACTAATCCATCTCTAATTTTTCATCCCGTATAGAGCGTCATTTGATTGGGGTATACCCCGTCTTTGCAACTAAATATTGACCTTCTGGCGACAAAATCCAATCAATAAATGCTTTGATATTGGGATTCTTACTACCGGCGGTGATAGCATAAAATTCTGCTACCAGGGGATATTCTTTACTTTTGATGGAATTTCGGTCAGGATAAATATTATTTATTTTTAATAAGTGGATCTGATTATTGCAAATCATTTCGGTGGCAAAAAAGAGAAAGGAGTAACCAATGGCATTTTTATAATTGCGATAACTGGCTGTTTCTTCGATAATATCACCCATCCCCGTTGCTATATCTTCTTTAGGCGGCTTCATCAGGTTTTTACCTTCCATTAATTTTTGGAGCATCGTCTGGCTGCCGCTATTTTCCGGACGTTGAAACGCCCGAATTCTTTCGTAATTTCCACCGACTGTTTGCCAATTGGTGATTTTACCGGAATAAATATCTTGGATCTGTGTCACGGAAAGTCCAGTTACCGGATTCTTGGCATTTACAAAAAAAACAAACGCCTCTCGCCCGATCGGGGTAAGGTTAAAATCAATTCCTTTTTCTTGAGCCAACTCAAGCTGTTTCTTTGACGGACGAGCGGTGAAAATAATATCAACTTTGCCATTAATTAGATTTTCATAAGACCCGATGGTATTGTTACACATAACTTCACTTTGCTGGATATCATATTGCCCTTCCGTATAAACAGCTTGGGCAAAAGCAGCGTATAACGGATAAAGCGCCGTTGCGCCATCAATCCTCGGTAAGTCGGCTTTTATGCTTAAAGATGCCGGTCTATCCATCCGGACAGCTTTTGTTCCTGGAATGAAAGGTTTATATTCTTTTAAATCAACGCCTTGATCATTCACTGTCGGCAGGCTTTCATAATAATGCTGTGTGAGCTCATATCCGGTTACTGTCATTGCACAAATTGCCAAGAACGAAGCCAGGATGATGGTAAGTATTTTGTATTTCACTAATTTTGAGACTCCAAGCAGAACGAAGATAATTAAAACTCCTGTTACTATCAGTACTAATGGTACATAAAATCGCTGGCTTGCTGAAAAGACAGCCATGATTAAACCATAAAA